>JASBUS010000003.1 GCA_030147745.1 Alphaproteobacteria bacterium | reverse complement strand
AGAAAGCGCCATACAAAAGCGTGTGATTTTAAATGATAACTTTGCCCGCATCACAACCTTATATAGCCTCCATCAACAAGCGCCAGAATTAGATATAATCTATTCAGGCGGTAGTGGTTATTTATTAAATAAAACAACTTTACGTGAAGCTGATTTGTTTAAAGATGACTTTCTAAAAATGCCCAATGTAGCCCCTGAAAAAGTCTTTAGCGAAAACCAAAGCATGAACACATATGAAAACGCCCTTTACACGCGCAGCTTATATATAAGTAAGTTTTCAAAAGATTGGCCAAATGAAAAACCATGGCTGTTATTAACATCAGCCTATCATATGCCACGGGCATACGCGGTATTTAGGCATTTAGGCTGGAATATCACGGCATACCCAACACCAAATCGCGCCACACCAAATTTCTGGCGCGGCTTTAATGCGAAATTCTGGGATAACTGGATGAAAATAGATGTACTTGCCCGAGAGATTATTGGTACTATCGCTTACAAATTAACCGATAAAATCTAAGGGCAAATCAATGTTCCATGTGTCAGCACGTTTCTTCCTTTTCCTTATTTGCGGATTAATTCTGTCTATTAATATTGCAAAGGCAGATGAAGCTGCATTCAAAACTTGGGTTTCAAATACCCTAGATGAAATGGTCGCCGCAGGAAAAATATCAGAGCCACGTGCCGAACTATTACATGCACATGTTAGCTTTGTGCCACGCGTTATTGAGCTTGACCGTAAACAGCCAGAAAAGAAGATCAGTTTCGCGACATATAAAACACGCATATTAAGTTCTGACCGTATAAATAAAGGCCGCAAGCTATATCAACAACACAGCGCTCTGTTAAACGAAATCAGCAAAAAATACGGCGTACAGCCACAATATATTATTGCCTTATGGGGCATTGAAACCAATTATGGCGGCTTTACAGGTGGTATGGATATTTTATCATCCCTTGCAACATTGGCTTATGAAGGCCGCCGCGCTGAATTCTTTAAGTCTGAATTCATCAAAGCGATCAATATCTTCCAAAGCCTGAACAAATCACCTTCCGAAATGAAGGGCAGCTGGGCAGGGGCCATGGGGCAATGCCAATTCATGCCATCAAGCTATATTGCATATGCCGTTGATTATGATGGTGATGGTTATAAAGATATTTGGAACAGCCTACCTGATACATTTGCATCAATCGCCAATTATCTTGCATCAGTTGGTTGGCGAGGTGACCTTCGTTGGGGGCGGGAAGCACAATTGCCAAACGGATTTGATATGAGCCTAGAGGGTAGAGATATCAAGAAAGACCTTTCATATTGGAACAATAAAGGTGTGAAACTAGCGAATGGTCAGGACTTACCAAAGGCAGAAGGCTTACAGGCATCAATAATCGTCCCTGATAAAGACGGCGACGATGCATATATTGTTTACAGCAATTATAACGTGATTATGCATTGGAATAGATCAACATATTTCGCTACATCCGTTGGTTTACTTGCAGATCAGATCGCAATACGTTAATATATAGCTGTCTGAAACGTTCTGTTTGCGAGTCTCTGCCATGAAAAAACTTATATGCTTATTTTCTATGTTATTTGTTACAACCGCGTGTACAAAGGTTGAACTCGGCTCGCATCTTATTAAACAGATGGACCCATCGGTCTATTCAAAGAACAAAGGCACATTCAAAGTTGGCAGTACCTATAAGGTAAAAGGTAAGCGTTACACACCGCGTGAAACTTACAATTATACTGAAACAGGTATTGCCTCATGGTATGGTCCAGACTTCCACGGCAAGCTTACAGCCAATGGTGAAATTTATAACCAGCATGACTTGACTGCTGCGCATAAAACATTACAGATGCCATCAATTGTCCGCGTGACGAATCTTGAAAATGGCAAATCTATTATTGTGCGTATAAATGACCGTGGCCCGTTCGCACATGGCCGCATAATTGACTTGTCTAGTCGGTCTGCTGATCTGCTTGATATAAAGCGCAAGGGTACAGCAAAAGTCCGCATTGAAGTTTTGCCAAATGAAAGCCGTGAAGTCGCGAGTATGGCCAAAGACGGTCAGTCTACACGCGGTATGGAAATCGCGTATAATAAAGGCCAAAAACCACATATACAGACGGCTGGCCTGACACCTGAATATCAACCTAATGCGCCTAGAATGGCATCCTACACACCAAAAGTGCAGGCGCCTACGCCAACAACTTATCAAGCGCCGCAATCATTATACACAACAAAACCAGTCACAACTGAGCAGCTTGTTAAGACATATGCTGTGCAGCCATCTAACATCTATGTTCAAACGGCTTCATTTTCAGACAAAATGAACGCACAGCGCTTTGCTACATCATTGCAGAGATATGGACACACAAAAATCAAAGAAATTTCTATTAATGGACGTAATTACTACCGTGTAAAACTTGGTCCATTGAATGACGTAGCGCATGCAGACAGCATGCTATCCACATTAATTGCCGATGGCTATAATGATGCCTTGATTGTGGTAGACACTCAGGGTTAAACCATCTAGGTTAAGTAACCGAAAACATCATTATACGCATAAAAGAGGTAATCTTTATGGATTCGCAAAATGTTTTGCAAAAAACAGTATTTCTTATCATCCTGACAATCATGGCCTTATGGGCAACATTCGTGCAAGCGTCACCGATTAATCACACATCGGCAAAACAAGCATACATGATTGATTACAACACAGGTATGGTCTTGTATGAGAAAAACGCCGATGAGAAAATGCCGACATCATCGATGAGTAAAGTCATGACCACTATGATGGTGTTTGATGCATTAAAACAAGAACGCCTTTCGATTACGGACAAGTTTAAAATTTCAGAAAAAGCCTGGCGTATGGGCGGATCTAAAATGTTCGTCAAAGTCGGTGATCAAGTTAGCATAAATGACCTGCTCAACGGAATTTTAGTACAATCAGGTAATGATGCTACAATCGTTGTTGCGGAAGGCATGGCAGGTTCTGAAAAGGCCTTCGCGGAAGCGATGACAATGAAGGCCCACAGCCTTGGCATGAAAAATTCAAATTTTGTGAATGCGAGTGGTTGGCCTGATGAAAATCATTATTCAACAGCACATGATCTAGCGATCTTAGCGCAATATGTAATCAAGAATTACCCTGAATATATGCATTATTTCTCGCGCACAGAGTTCACCTATAGCAACATTACACAAAAGAACCGCAACCCACTTCTTTACCGTGACATCGGCGCTGATGGCATGAAAACGGGCCACACAGAAGTCGGCGGCTATGGTTTGATTGGTACAGGTAAAACCGATGAAGGCCGCCGTGTAATTTTGGTGGTCAACGGCCTAGAAAGCATCAAAGACCGCGCGAATGAAGCTGCGCGCTTGTTGCAATGGGGCCTCAACGGCTTTGATAACATGACCGTCGCAAGTGCTGGTGAAACAATTGCACAAGCTGATGTAGTCTTCGGCCGCAGCGATAAAGTCAATCTAACCATTAAAGATGACATCTTTGTAACTGTGCCTAAATTAGCCAAGAGCCGCATTAAGATGAACGTAAAATATAACGGCCCACTAACTGCGCCTGTTAAGCCAGATATGGAAGTCGGTACACTTTATGTTGAAATCCCTGAACTTGGCACAAAAGAATACCCGCTATATACAGCTGCCCCAGTTGAAGAGCTTGGCTTCTTCGCCCGTGCATTTGCGCATCTGAAAATGATTATTAATGGGGAAGCAGCATGACCGCAAAAGGCTTTTTTATAAGCTTTGAAGGCGGCGAGGGTGCAGGCAAAACCACACAAATCAAACGCCTAAAAGACTGGCTCGAAAGCAGCGGTCATGCTGTTATCTTGACCCGCGAACCTGGTGGCACACCTGAAGCTGAAAAAATCCGTGATCTTCTCGTCAAGCGCGATGGCGGCAATTGGGATGGCTTGACTGAGTTATTGCTCTTCTTTGCCGCGCGTCGTCACCATGTCGAAACATTAATCAAGCCTGCAATGGCAGAAGGTAAAGTCGTTATTTGTGATCGCTTCGCTGATTCAACAGAGGCTTATCAATGCTTTGGTCATGGTGTCAGCACAGATATTTATGCGCAAATCAAAACAATCGTTCTAGGTGACTTTGCGCCTAACTTAACCTTCCTATTAGACGTGCCTGTTAATATCGGCCTTAAGCGTTCAAAGCGCGTGAATGATAGCACGACCGTGTTAAGCGATGCGGAAGTAGAAGACCGTTTTGAGCGTTTGGATGTATCTTTCCATGAGAAACTCCGTCAAGGCTTCTTAACAATCGCCGCGCGTGAGACTAACCGCTTTAAAGTCATAGATGCTTTACAGTCACTAGATGAAATTACAACATGCATTGAAAATGCCGTAAACGATAGGCTGCAAGATAATGTTTGATGATTTTGAGATTGATGACAAAGACGATGATGCAGTGGGGGACGTGTCCGCCGCTGTTCAAGGCGTTTTGCTTCAACCACCAAAAACATCATCAACCTTTTATGCGCATGAAACTGTCGAAAAACAGCTACTTAGCCTCTATAACGCCGAACGTATGCCCCATGGCATTATCCTGTCTGGGCCACGCGGCGTAGGTAAATGCACTTTTGCCTATCGTCTAGCGCGCTTCCTGCTAAAGAATGTTGAAATTGAAGATGGCGGCTTATTTGGGGACGCCACGCCAAAGGCCGCTGAGACCTTAGCTATCTCACCAGAGGATAACATCTTCGCGCAGGTTGCGGCTGATGCCAATCTAGACTTCCGCATCATTGAACCTGAATTAAAACCAAATTCAGACCAAAAGCGCGATGTAATTGATGTCGCCCAAATCCGTACGCTATCAGGTTTTATGAAGTTAAAAGCGTCCCGCGATGGTGGCTGGCGTATTGCTGTCATTGATGATGCAGATTTAATGAACCGTAACGCCCAAAATGCGCTTTTGAAGTTATTAGAAGAACCACCAAAGCAAACCATTATCATATTGGTCTGCCACCGCTTGGGCGCAATGCTGCCAACTATTCGTTCCCGTGCGCAAGTCTTCAAATTTGCGCCGCTCGAAGAAAGTCTGATAACAGATTTAGTTGAGAAACATAATAGCGCAATCACAGCTGATGAGATGGATATTATTCTGTCGATGTCAAGCGGATCTCTAGGCCGCGCATTATATTTATCAGAACCGCGCGCGTTTGAGATATTGAGTGATTTAAAAGACGCATTAGCGCCATGGCCAAAACTGAACTGGCCAGCAATACATTTACTTTGTGAGCGCTTTGCAGGCAATAAAGACGATTTAACTGCATATATTTTCAAAGAATATATGTTGTGGCTCTTCGCAGAGTGTATTAAAACCAAAGTTAACCGTAGCTTTGTTGGCGAAAACTGGCTGAAAGCCATGACCGCAAATTATGATTTAAAACAGCTTATGGCGATGCAGGATGAGTTGAAAGACCATTTCAAACGTGTTGAACAAGGCAATCTGGATCATGTCCATTTTTACCTTGGTGCGTTCTTCTTGCTTCCCACAGGACAATAACTGCAATAGAGGACATTATGGCAGAAAATAAAGGCGCTTATTACATCACGACCCCAATTTACTATGTGAATGATAAACCACATCTGGGTCACACATATACGACCGTTTCCTGTGACGTATTGGCACGTTTTAAGCGTTTGGATGGCTATGATGTTATGTTCCTGACTGGCACAGACGAACACGGCCTGAAAGTTAAGCAAGCGGCAGAGAAAAAAGGCGTAACGCCGCAGGAGCATACTGATTTCTTCTCTAAGAACTTCCGCGACCTTGCTGAAGTCATGAATATTTCTAATGACGACTTCATCCGCACCACAGAAGAACGCCATAAATTAGCGGCCCAAGGCCTTTGGAATAAATTGGTTGAAAAAGGTCATATCTATAAAGACAGCTATTCAGGTTGGTATGCCGTACGTGACGAAGCTTATTACGGTGAAGATGAACTAACCGTCACAGCAGACGGTAAACGTATTGCCCCATCAGGCGCGGAATGTGAATGGATGGAAGAAGAAAGCTATTTCTTCAAACTCTCTGAATGGACTGAACCGCTTTTAAAATTCTATGAAGATCATCCAGACTTCATCATGCCACAAAGCCGTCGTAACGAAGTGCTTAGCTTCGTTAAAGGTGGCCTTCGTGATTTATCAATCAGCCGCACAACATTTGACTGGGGCGTTAAAGTACCAAACGCCGAAGGCCATGTCATGTATGTATGGATTGACGCCCTAACAAACTATATCACAGCGCTTGGCTATCCTGATGAAAACGCCGATATGTTCAAAAAGTTCTGGCCTGCAGACGTACATATGGTTGGTAAAGACATCATCCGTTTCCACGCCGTATATTGGCCAGCCTTCCTTATGGCCGCAAATATCGCGCCACCAAAGCGTGTATTCGCTCACGGTTGGTGGACAATCGAAGGTGAGAAAATGTCCAAGTCACTTGGTAACGTTATCTCTCCTTATGATTTAATCGAGAAATACGGCGTTGATGCATCACGCTACTTCATGCTACGCGAAGTTCCATTCGGTAATGACGGTGACTTTTCAGATGAACAAGCTGTCACACGTATTAATGCGGAACTTGCAAACGGTCTAGGTAACTTGGCACAGCGCACACTATCAATGATCTTTAAAAACTGTGATGCAGTCATTCCCGCGACATCAGCCTTTACTGACGTCGATAACGCCTTACTAAAAATGATCCGTGAGGAACTAATCACCCATATTCGCCGTGAATTGGATGTTCAGAAATTCCACGAAGCTTTACGTTATTTCAAAATGGCTGTTGATGCAGCCAATGCATATATCGATGAACAAGCGCCATGGAAATTGAAGAAAGAAGATCCTGCGCGTATGGAAGTAGTCCTTTATACACTCGCAGAATGTATCCGCTGCCTTGGCATCGTAATACAGCCATTCATCCCTGAAACATCATCTAAACTGCTTGATCAGTTAAAGATTGATGCAGATGCACGTGGTTTTGATGCTCTTAGCACAGCGTTAGTCGGTGGGTTTACTATAGATAAACCAGAAGGCATCTTCCCACGTATCGAAAGAAAAGACGAAACAGAAGGGCAGGCTGCGTAATGTGGATCGACTCCCATTGTCACCTCAACCATAAGAATATTGAGAAAATTGGCACAATTGATGAGATTATCCAGAATGCACATGAGGCCGGCGTTGATAAAATGCTGACCATATGCTGTGAAATTCATCGCGAATATGAACAGCTTAAAGAAATCGCCGAAAAATTCGACATTTGGGCCACAGTAGGTACGCACCCGCATGATGCCGCCCATGTTGAAGAAATGGCGTATACGACTGAAGACATCGTTGGCTTTGCCAAACATCCACGTATTGTTGGTATTGGTGAAACTGGGCTAGATTATTACTACGACAACAGCCCACGTGAAGAACAGCATGAGAATTTCCGCAAGCATATCCGCGCGGCAATTGAATCTGAACTTCCACTTATCATCCATACACGCGATGCAGATGAAGACACCATCCGCCTGCTCAAAGAAGAAGGCCAAGGCGATAAACGTATGCGTGGTGTATTTCACTGCTTTAGCGGCGGTATGGACTTGGCAGAAAAAGGTTTGGATTTAGGTTTTTATATATCTTTTTCAGGTATAGTAACATTTGAGAAGGCTGGTGAGTTACGTGATGTTGCCCGTGCAACACCGCTTGACAAAATTCTAGTCGAAACGGACGCGCCGTATTTATCACCCGTGCCATTACGCGGTAAAACCAATGAACCGCGCAATGTCACACACACAGGTGAAATGCTCGCCCGTTTAAAACAAATGTCAGTTGCTGATTTCGCGAAACAAACATCTGATAATTTCTATGATCTGTTTTCAAAAGCCCAAAAAGTGGCTTAAAAATTTAGCGGAGGCTTTTAACGTGAGCGCTGATCCCAAAGGGCAAACAGCTGAATTCATTATACTCGGCGCTGGTGGTTCAACCGGCGTACCCGCGATTGGGAATATCTGGGGCAAATGTGACCCAAATGAACCTAAAAACCTACGCTCACGCACATCCGCTTTGTTAAAATATAATGGCATGAATTTTGTGATCGACACAGGGCCAGATTTTAAACATCAAGCCAACCATCACAACCTAACACAAATCGATGGCGTTATTTACACCCATGATCATGGTGACCACACCAACGGTATTGATGAGCTGCGTGTTTACAAAAACCGTCAAGGTGCAAATATTCCCGTTTACGGCACGGACGAAACCTTAGGGTCTATTGAATCCCGTCACGGTCATATGTTTGAATCGCGCAGTGAATTCTACGCTCAGGTCGTTGATAGACACGCCTTCAAAGCTAGCGACATGAAAAAACGCTTTGAAATTGTCAGCGGCTTATCTGTTATTCCATTTGAAATGCAACATGGTCAAATCATGTCCACGGGCTATAGAATAGGGGACTTAGCCTATTGTGTTGATATGTCTTACATTCCCGATGAGTCCCTAGAAGTCCTTAAGGGCATCAAGACACTCATCGTGGATTCTGCGGGCTATCATTTCCCTGAATCAAAACAGCACGCGAATTTTGCCTATATCCAAGAATTACAAGATAAACTGCAACCGCAGCAAACTGTTTTAACTGTATTATCTGTAATCATGGATTATGAAACCATCAAAAAAGAGGCGCCGAACAACGCCATACCTGCGCATGATGGCCTATCCTTAAACATTAATCTTTCACATTAATACTTCATTAAACACTGGTATACTAATATAGACCTAAGGGTATATTTTTATATTGAGGGGTCAGAAGTTGGATTATACCAAGATTTCTTCTGATGAAAGAAGTTTAGCTGAATCACAGCGCGCGGCATATATAGAGCTGCGTGATATCGCACGTAATCAAAGTGCAAATTATGAATCCGAACTTTATTGGGAAGTAATTAAGGGCAAGGAATATCTTGTCCGTAAACATAATGGCGCCACAAAAATCCTCGGCACACGCGCGCCACATATCGAGGAATTTTTCTTAGAATACACCAATAAACGCAATGAACTTATTCAGCGCATTAAATATCTGCGTATGGTCATTGATGACTGCAAAGATAAGATCAGCAAAACCAACATTGCACGCGTGTCACAATATAGCGCACAAGTCTTACGTAAACTTGATAAGGAAAGGGCGCTTGGCACGCATTTTCTTGTCAGTGGTTTACAATGTATCTATGCCTATGAATCACAAGCAAACGTGCGTTTTAAACAAAATATCAAAGATCGTGACTTATACAATATTAGTAAGGCTGCAAGCCAAAGCCTTGTCCTTATCGCAGAAAAAGGCATGGAAAAACGCCTATATAGCTATTTAATACAAATCGACACGACATATCGTATGTTTGGGCAGAAAGGACGCTATCGCTTTATCAATGCACAAAACTTCAGCATAGATTTAGTGTGTAGCGGTATAAATGACCAAAATAATTGGATGTTAAATGTCCCACGCATTGAGACGATTTCATTCTGTGATAATGGCTTGCCAGTACCATTTATTTGTTTGGCGCCGCATATATTTGCCGTATACAAATATTGGCAAGCGCAAAATAACAAGGACAAGCACAAAGACACACGTGCTGATTTTGATAGCAAACAAGCTTACGCTATAACTGAAATGGTCAAAAAAGAACTTGGGCGTTGCATAACCGTCGAAGATTATTCAGCTATGCCTGACTGCATCACATCCTGCAAAGAAAAACTTGCTCAAGAAACTGAGCAAATGTTTAGCTCTTCATACCAGATATAGCTTTATTGGGATCTAAGCCCCCTTTTTACTATATATATACTATTTTACATAACATAGATTATCAAACTAACATTAAAAAAATGGTGGATTCTATTCTGAAGTGCGACATTCTTTAATTTATGCCCTATTAAGGGTAATGAAAGGATGTCGAATATGGGAAGATTTTATA
>JASBUS010000097.1 GCA_030147745.1 Alphaproteobacteria bacterium | reverse complement strand
CATAATTCTCGCCCCAAGCATCACCTTGCGCAATCATCGCAGATACGTTGCCGTAATAAATATTTAATGTTGTATTTGTCGTAGACGATATGTTGTCTAAATTAACATATAGATCCATGCTGCGTGTTGCAGCATCAAAATGAACAAGCTCCGTTGAATATATAGTGTTATTTGTACTATCCGTAATTAAAATATCGCGCCCATCAGCTTGAACCGCGTTCCAAAAGTCATCACCAAAACTTTCCCCTGCTAGATGTATTGTGAAATCACTTAAATCACTATCTATTGCATCTGCATTTATGGTTATTGTTTGGCGATGAGTCCAATTCGCATCAAACCACGGGCGGTCTGTTGCATATAATATATCATTATTATCACCACCATGAATCTCATCATTACCGCTACCGCCAATGAGGATATCATTCCCCCTATCACCAAATAGTGTATCAGCGCCATCGTCACCATCGACCCGATCATCACCATTTTGACCATAGATAATATCGTCGCCTGCTTTGCCCAAAATAATGTTGTCTTGGTTCGTACCATTTAATATATCGGCTTCATCAGTGCCAATTACAATATCGCCATTCACTGCATTTTGCAGCAAGCCTTGCTGAATGGTTATTTCTATTCCACTGACACTGAATTGCTCAAACAACACGCCATCTACTTCAAAAATATCAACCAAATCTGCAACTGTATCAATGTCGTTCGCGATAATAACATCTTGGCCTGCATCACCCGTAATAATGATGCTATTGTTATTCGCCAAGCCCGCGAGGTCAGAAACATTTAACGTTAAGATATTCGCGACACTGCCATCGCCTTTATAATTATCTAGTGCGATTTGTTCGATGCCCGAACCAGAAATATCACTCGACAAGACATTGCCCGAATTACTGCCGGCGAGGTAAATCACATCATAATCGGCGCCGCCATGGTAAACGTCACCCGCATCCCAGATAAACACATCATTGCCTTCGCCGCCATAAAGCAAGTCATTGCCGCCTATACCAATTATGAAGTCGTTGCCTGCGCCGCCATAGATTGTGTCATCACCATCACTTGCATCAACATCTTTCCAGTCGCCATGGAGAATATCATCGCCGTCACCGCCATAGATAATATCAGATCCTGCTGACCCAAAAATACGGTCTCTGCCAAGGCCGCCTGATAAAATATTATTGGCCTCATTCCCTGTGATACGATCATTAAAATCAGTGCCAATCACATTTTCAACATCTTGGATAAGGTCACGCCCTGTTGATGTATAGGCAATCATTTTAAAGCCAAGCTGGACTTCAACGCCTGCTGTTTCAGTCGAATAATTTATGGTGTCATTGCCGTCACCGCCAAAGAATTTATCAGCGCCATCGCCGCCAAAAAATGTATCGTCGCCACCGCCGCCATATAGGATATCATCACCTGCGCCACCATAGATTAGGTCATCACCATCTTCTGCCGCATTTACGGCACGGTCACCGTAAATGATATCATCCCCTGCGCCGCCAAATATCGTGTCCGCTGCGCCGACAGCAAAGATAACATCATTACCCAAGCCACCCCAAATAACATTCACCGCATCATTAGCAGCTAAACGATCATCAAAATCACTACCAACAATATTCTCAAAATCATAAAGACTATCGCGCCCAGTAGACGTGTAAGCAACTGATTTTGTAAGCAAATCAACTTCAACACCCGCTATATCATCGGAATAATCAATGGTATCAACACCAGCGCCAGCAAATATTACATCGGCTCCTAGGCCGCCCATAATGTAGTCATCGCCATCTTCACCATAAAGAGAATCATCGCCCACACCGCCATAGATTATATCTGCGCCTGCGCCGCCATAAATAATGTCATCTTCACTGCCGCCATCAAGCAGGTCATCCCCTTCATTGCCTTCTATCAAATCTGCGCCAGCTTGGCCATAAATTATGTCATTACCACCGCCGCCATATAAACCGCCATTATATAGCTTAATGCCGCCTGACCATGAAGTACGATCATCACCATCACCGCCATAAATAATGTCATCCCCGCCGCCGCCAAAGATTAAATCCTCATCAGCGCCCCCATCTAACGTATCGTCTCCATCATCAAGCTGATCAACCTTATTGTCACCATAAATAATATCGCGCCCAGTGCCACCATTTACAATGTCATCCCCGTAACCTGCGCTGATATAATCGTTATCTGCGCCGCCCTCAATCGTGTCATTACCGCCGCCGCCATTAATAACATCATCACCAGCATCGCCATATATGATATCATCTGCATCTTCTGCGGTTTGGTTTTTGAGGTCACCATAAATTAAATCATGACCATTACCGCCCTTGATCATATCTGAACCAAAGTGACCATATATGACATCATGACCATCAAGGCCCTCTAAGACATTATCTCCTTCAGCCCCATAAATAGTATCATCAAAACTCGTGCCGATAACATTTTCAAATTGACTTAAGATGTCACGTCCACCAAGGCCGTCAAAAGCATATTCTTGGCGTAAATGCACGTAAACACCCGCTGTTTCACTTGCGTAAATTACTGTATCAATGCCAGATCCACCATATAGGCGGTCATTGCCTTGGTCACTATAAACTGTATCATCACCGCCATTTGCGATGATCGTATCATCACCATCACCGCCATAGATTGTGTCATTGCCATCTGCAATATTAGCGCTTTTACCATCACCATAAATCAAATCACTTCCGCTACCGCCATAAATAAGGTCAGCTCCAAAAAAGCCATATAATTTATCATCGCCAGCTTGACCATCTATAATATTGCTCTGCTCATCCATGACGATAACATCGTTAAAAGCAGATCCATATATATTTTCGATGTTTAGGATTGTATCACGCTGACCATAACCATCATTCAGCGCACGATTTCTTGTGAGGTCAACATCCACAGCTTCACTAACATAAAGAAAATTTAAGCTGTCTGTCCCGCCGCCGCCGTCATAGCCATTGAAAACGGCGCTCGCGATAATAACATCATCGCTTATGCCTTGCTGCGCGGAATAGAGTTGTGAAGCGCTATTATCTTGTATTTTGACGAGTGCTTGCTGAATAGACTGAACGATGGCGGAGCTATTGTCGACAATATCAAAAGAAAAACTATCTGTACCGAGTTTGTCAATTGGGGAAGCATAGGTATAATCACCATTTGTTGATATGTTAATCATACCACCAAGAGATGTCGTGTATGTGCCAGCAACAAGACTATAAAATGCCGCACTGAAACCAAGCTCATCGAGCAAGTTACCAGATATAGCTTCGCCTGTGTTGACTCCTAGTACCAACATTAGCCCAATACCTTGAAAAAATATACCTCCCCCATTGGAGATATAGACAAAGTTTGCTTGATCCACCTTAACAAAGCATTAAAAAACGACACTCTAGACGATAAATTAGGTATACAATATCAACCAAAAGTATATTTTAGATTTGTGTAATATATCCCCATTTAACTATATGAAAAATAATAATAACCTAAGCTGGTTGCATAATTACATATAGGATAAATATTATAATAGAACACTTATCATTTTAGTTTGTGACAATTGCAATTTTAGAGCATCATAATAAAGCAATGAATTAAAGGATAACATCGTCATATGCGCATATTAATCATTGAAGACGACACATCTGTGGCGAGCTATATTACCAAAGGTATGAAAGAAAGCGGCTATAATGTCGACCATGCCGATAATGGTAAAGATGGCCTATTCCTCGCTACCACGGAAAAATACGATGTTATGATCGTGGATCGCATGTTACCCGAATTGGATGGCTTAAAAATCATACAAACGCTTCGTGCTACCGATAATGACACGCCTGTTATTATCTTATCCGCCCTTAGCGAGGTTGACGACCGTGTTAAAGGCCTGCGCGCAGGCGGTGATGATTATTTAACCAAGCCATTTGCCTTTAAAGAACTTCTCGCCCGCGTAGAGGTCTTGGCAAAACGGGCGGCACGTCATACGGGACAAGACAATCACACAACGCTTTCATCGGGGGATTTAGAGCTTGATTTGCTTTCACGCAATGTGAACCGTGGTGATCAAGCGATAGAGCTTCAAACCACGGAATTTAAATTGCTTGAATATCTGTTGCGGCATAAGGGTCAGGTTGTGACCAGAACGATGCTGCTCGAAAATGTTTGGGATTATCATTTCGACCCACAAACCAACGTCATTGATGTTCATATCAGCCGTTTGCGTGCCAAAATTGACAAAGGTTACGATAAACAAATTATAAAAACAAAACGCGGAGCGGGTTATATTGTCGACGCATAAAGAACAAATCCACATCAAACGCCGCTACACCAAAAGCTCTAGCTTCATCATGGCGTTGTTGTTCACCATTTTATGTGGTGCCGTAGCTTTGTGCCTTGGTTTTTTCATCAATTTTTTTGCTAAAGGCCATTTTACACATAGCACAGAAGCCCTGCTAGATACGCGATATGCTTATATTCAGCAAATTGACCAATTTAGCGATGGTGAAGATGGTGAATTTCTACAATTCCGCTTGAACACTGAAAACGATTTATTTAAGACGCTTAATATAGACGTTAAGCGTTTTGCAGAAGGCGTGATTCTATTCAATTACCCCCTAAATCATCAACGTTATGCCGCAAAAATATATAGTGATGACCAACAGCAAAAAACGGTTGTTGCCTACAACATCACAGAAATAGCCAAAGATTTTCGCCTCATGCAAATTATGGGCATTTGCAGTATTGGCTTTGTGATGATTGTTGTTTTTGTTAGCTACATCATCAGTATTTTTGTCGTAAGTGGTACCAATAAAATTGCGGTCACCGCGCAAGAAATCATTACAACAGGTGATCTTTCCCGCCGCCTTGATTTTCATTATCGCTGGGATGATTTAAGCAATATGGCGAATGTCCTCAACCTGCTCTTTGACCGGATAGAAGAGCTTATGAATGGGGTCAGACGCGTGTCAGATAATATTGCGCATGACTTGAGAACGCCGCTCACCCGTATGCGCAACCATATTGAGGATTTACATGCGCACAGTGGTGACCCTGCTTATGAAGCTTTGTTAGAAGAAGCCGACCACCTATTAAACACCTTTACGGCATTGCTCCGTATTACGCGTATTGAAACGGAACAGCAGCGCAGTCACTTTGACCAAATCTCACTTGATCAAATTATCTCTGATGTCATTTCCTTCTATGCGCCACTTGCAGAAGAAAAGCAGATTAGCCTGACATCATCTTTGATTGAAGCCAACATAAAAGGCGATAAAGACCTTATCTTCCAAGCTTTTGCTAATATCCTTGATAACGCGATTAAATTTACGCCTGAAAATGGTTCAATCACAGTGAACATGGATATGAATGGGCCAAAGCATATCAGAGTAATCATCGAAGATAGCGGCCACGGCATAAAAGAAGAAGATATCGAAAAAGTTTTCGACCGTTTTTATCGCGCTGATGCTAGCCGTAACAAAACCGGCGTTGGCTTGGGTTTAAGCTTGGTGCGCGCAGTTATTTTGCTGCACAAAGGTGATATTACTTTAGAAAATTCAGGCAAGGGTTTGCGTATAATTACAAATTTGTAACAATAGCGACATATAACCTCAAGGTTTTGTCACTATAATGAAACTATGAAAATCGCGATTATTGGTGCAGGCATATCTGGCATGGGCGCGGCGTATTTATTAGCCAAAGATCATGACATCACCCTGTATGAAAAAAACAAATATATTGGCGGCCATAGCCGTACGATTGACGTTGAAGCCAGCGGCAAGCGTGTTGCTGTGGACACGGGGTTCATCGTTTTTAACAATTGGAATTACCCGAACCTTCTAGGATTATTTGATGCGCTTTCCGTACCTTATCAGAAAAGCGACATGTCCTTCGGTGTCAGCATTCAAAATGGCTGGCTTGAATATTCCTCTTATGGCCTTTTCGCGCAAAAACGTAATCTTCTCCGCCCGCAATATTGGAAGATGCTTGCAAATATTCTGCGTTTCAATAAAGAAGCCCCTGCATATATTGAACGTGACACGGACATCACTTTAGGCCAGTGCCTCGATGAACTAAATATGGGCGAATGGTTTAAGCAATATTATTTGCTCGCCATGGGCGCAGCGATCTGGAGCTGCCCTTTAGAAACCATATTAGAATTCCCTGCGCAAACCTTCTTAAGGTTCTTCAAGAATCATGGCCTGCTCAGCATCAATAACCGACCACAATGGTACACCGTCAAAGGCGGCAGCCGCACATATGTCGCAAAATTAATGAGCAGTTTGTTACCAGATTTAGACGTGAAAAATGGCGCGGTTAAAGTAAGCCAAAACAAAGACCAAACCTTCACCGTGACTGATAGCTGTGACCTTAAAGAGACATATGACTTAGTGATTCTAGCCTGTCATGCCGATGAAGCACTGGCGTTAATCGATAAACCGACCAAGGATGAACAGAATATTCTTAGCGCGTTCCGTTATCAAGATAACAAGATTATCGTACATAGCGATGAAAGCTTTATGCCCAAAAAACGCAAATGCTGGGCAAGCTGGATATATCTATCTGAAACGCAGCAAGATAAAAAACCTAATGTGTCTTTAAGCTATTGGATGAATAACTTACAAGGCTTGCCACATGACAAAACCATTTTGGTGACCCTTAACCCTGACCGCCGCCCTGCTGATGAACATATTATTGATGAGCATATATTTTGCCATCCGATATTTGATATAGCGGCCATAAATGCGCAAAAACAAATTGAAACGATACAGGGCAAACGTGGGCTGTGGTTCTGTGGTGCGTATCAACGCTATGGCTTTCACGAAGATGGATTATTAAGCGCCGTGAATGTCGCCAAATCACTTGGAGCGGACATCCCATGGGCATAGAAACAGAACACAAAATCCCTGAGATTATATGCGCGAATGTTATGCATGGTCGCCTCTTTCCCAAACGTAACAACTTCACTTACGGGATATATTATCTCTCTCTGCCGCTTTCACAGCTCAATGAAACGGCCCTAGCCTATAACAAATATGGTGCCTTAAGTTTTCATGATAAGGATCATGGTGATTGCGATGGGTCATCCTTACAAGACTGGGCGAGATCCCTTTTAGCGCACTATAAACTTGACCAAGCAGATGGGGAAATTGTCCTTGTCTGTATGCCGCGGGTTTTGGGCTATGTTTTTAATCCAGTAAGCTTCTGGCTATGCTACAACCAAGATCACACCTTACGTGCGGTCATATGCGAAGTACACAATACCTTTGGCGAACGCCATAGTTACATCTGTGCGCATGAAGACCAACGCCCCATTTTAAAAGATGATGTGTTAGAAGGACAGAAGCTGTTCCATGTATCCCCTTTTCTTGCCCGTGAAGGTAAATATCATTTTCGTTTTGATGTTTTTGACCGCAATTTTGCCGCGTGGATTGATTATTATGATCATGAAGGAAAGAAACAGCTTGTCACCTCATTAATTGGCGCAAAAATTACGCTCAACTCAAATAATTTGAAACGCGTCTTCTGGAGCTATCCACTCGTGACGCTTAAGGCTATCACATTGATACATTGGCAAGCGCTTAAGCTTATCAGCAAGGGCATAAAATATATTAAGCGCCCAGAACAATTGTCTAAAAAACACAGTGCAACGAATAACGTTACAGAAAATTAATTTTGATGAAAGACCTCATTAAAACTAGGGGGAGTATAATAGGATTATGATACAGAAAAAAGCGACACATCAATTATTTAAGAATCTTGACCGTATGGAATATGGTTCTCTTAATGTCACCACGCCTGATGGCCAAACACGCAGCTTTGGCGGCCACAAATCAGGTGAGCATGCGAATGTTGAATTGCGCGATTGGCGCGTTTTACGCAACATGATGCTGCGCGGTGATATCGCTTTCGCGGAAGACTACCGTGCAGGCCTATGGGAAACTGATAATTTATCAGCGCTCACCACGATCGGCCTTAAAAACCGCAGCGCCCTTGACCGCTTTGTTGCAGGAAATAGCCTATTTCGCGTTATCTCGAGCTTCTCTTATTTAACGCGTTTAAATACATTATCTGGCAGCCGCAAAAATATTCATGAACATTATGATTTAGGAAATGGGTTCTATAAATTGTGGTTAGACCCATCTATGACCTATTCATCGGGCATTTATGATGCAACGGGCGACCTTCATAAGGCCCAGCATAATAAATATGACCGTATATTAGAGCGCCTTGGACAAAATGATGGCGATATACTAGAAATTGGCTGTGGCTGGGGTGGTTTTGCTGATCGCGCGATAGAGCGCGGCTTTAAAAACATCAAGGGTATAACTCTATCCGAAGAACAATATAGCTTTGCCAAAGAACGCCTTGGTGATAAAGCCATTATAGCCCTTGAAGACTATCGTGATCAGGACGGGAAATACCAAAATATCGTATCCATCGAAATGTTTGAAGCGGTGGGTGAGCGTTTCTGGCCGGTTTACTTTGATAAGATTAAGTCCCTCCTCGCCGATAATGGCCGCGCCGTAATACAAACAATCACGATTAACGAACAAGACTTCCCACGTTATCGTACAGGCGGTGATTTCATTCGCAGCTATATTTTCCCCGGCGGTATGCTGCCAAGCCCAACGCGCTTTTACGAAGAAGCTGAAAAAGCGGGCTTGAAGGTCAGTGATATTTTCCGCTTTGGCCAAGATTATGCCCGTACGCTAGATACATGGTTAGAAAACTTTGAAGAGAAAATCGGCAATATCCGCGCGATGGGCTATGATGAAGGCTTTATAAGATTATGGCGCCTATATTTAGCCTCATGTGCCGCGGGTTTCCGCACCAATAAAACGGATGTAATGCAGGTGGAGCTTCGCCATGCGTAATATTCTTTCACTTCTTTTTACCCTTTATACATGCCTTATCCCTTTGCACGTGGCACAGGCGAATATGGATGTGTATATGCCGAAAGAATCCGGGAAGGCTGACCTTATCGGACAGGGGCTCTATAGCTTTATGTTTTGGGATTTATATATTGCCCGCCTTTATGCACCCAATGGTGAGCTGCATAAAAATAAGGTCTTCGCATTAGAGTTAGAATATTTACGCAATTTATCAGGACGCAAAATTGCCGATAAAAGCATCGAAGAAATACGCAAACAAGGCTTTAACGACGAAGTCCGCCTTGCTGATTGGCACAATCAAATTCAGGCGATATTCCCTGACGTAGAAAACGGCGATATTCTAACGGGTGTATCTGCCCCATCGGGAGAAACTATTTTCTATCAAAATGGGACGGAAATTGGCCGCGTCAAAGACCCTGAATTTACCAAACGTTTCTTTGACATCTGGCTAGGCGAAAAAACAAGTGCACCCGAACTGCGCATGAGTTTATTGGGGGCATCATGAATGACGCCAGCGCGCCTAAAAAAATAGCGTTATTTCAATATAGCTTTATCGCCCTCCCCCTCGCCTTTGCGGGGCTTCCGCTTTATATGCATATGCCTGATTATTACACACGTGAAATTGGCTTATCCGTTGGTGTGATTGGCGCAATTCTGTTGTTTATCCGAGCATTTGACGCCATCCAAGACCCTATATTAGGTTATTTATCTGATCGCTTTCACGCGCAGCGCCATAAGTTAATAGCGCTCGCCGCCTTTTTGTTAAGCATAGGTATTTACGCACTCTGCGCTGGTCCATATGCCTCGATCTCGGCGGCGCTTTGGTTTGCGTTAGCCATGGTTGTCGCCAGTACTGGGTTTAGTTTACTGACGATAAATCTGAATATGGTTGGTGGGTTATGGCATGATGACCCCAATCAACGCACGCGCATTTCAGCATGGCGCGAATTCTTCTCGCTGATTGGTTTACTTTGCGCGGCGATACTTCCGCCGCTATTGTTGTTGTCATTTTCGGCCAATATCAGCTTCTTGCTTTTTTTTGGTTTATTTGCGCTGTTAATGGCTCTTTCAACGCCGCTTTTCTTACGTTTTCTAAGCTATAGCTATGATACGCTAGATCATCAATTTGAGCGCAATAAAAAGCCGCAATTTAAATTTGCTTTATGGTCGATCTTAAAAGGACATATGCGTGGCTTCTTCTTTGTCTGTTTCCTCGCGCATTTGGCGGCGGCTTTTCCTGCGGTATTGTTCCTGTTCTTTGTTCAAGATTACTTGCAAGCCCCGCAATATAGCGGTTTATTCCTCTTCATATATTTCCTTTCTGGCGCGGCGTTGATGGCTGTTTGGGTAAAACTCTCTGCCCGAATTGGCAAGGAAACGGCATGGATTATTTCTATGCTGCTCTCCATCGTCAGCTTTATTGGCGCATTATTTTTAAATGAAGGTGACTTTGTGGCCTTCGGGATCATATGTTTGCTTTCTGGCACAGCTTTGGGCGCAGATCTTGCCTTGCCGCCAGCCCTCCTCGCCGATAAAATCTCTAAAGCGCACAAACAAAATGAAGCCAACCAACATTATGCTGTACTAGCTTTTATCCCTAAAATGAGCCTCGCGCTTGCCAGCGGCATTGCCTTTATGAGCCTTGGGTATTTTGGCTTTAATGCAGGGGCGGAGAATACCGTATCGAGCTTACAAGTCTTGGCGTTATGCTATGCGCTCGTGCCGTGTATCATCAAATTTATCGCCATAATTTTCTTATGGCGCAGCATTCAAAATGAAGGAGAACATCATGAAAATAATGAAAGGAGTTCTGCTGATGGGCATATTAAGTTTTCTTAGTGCATGCGGCGGTCCCTCGCTAAAAAATTATCAAGGGACAAGCCCCAAAGTCGACTTGCAAAGCTACTTCACAGGGCCAATCAAGGCATGGGGTATCGTGCAAGATTATAAAGGCAATGTTAAACGCCGCTTTGACGTTGATATGGTCGGCACATGGGACGGCGATACGGGCACGTTAAACGAAGTCTTCCACTATTATGATGGCGAGAAAGACGAACGCATCTGGACGATCAAAAAATTAGGTGATGAACGTTACCAAGGCAGCGCGCATGATATTATTGGTACAGCCCAAGGTAACGTCCAAGGCAGCGCGATGCGATGGGCCTATGAAATGGATTTAGATGTTGGTGAAAAAACATATCGCATCACTTTTGATGATTGGATGTTTATGATGAATGATGGCGTTTTAATCAACCGCTCATATCTAAAGAAATTTGGGTTCACTGTGGGCGAGCTAACCCTTTTCATGCAAAAACAGGATAAATAATGCAGCAACATCACGGCAAGAAAATATGGATCATTGGGGCAAGCAGCGGCATAGGCGCGGCGCTTGCCCAAACACTTGCCCATGAAGGGGCGAAGCTAATTCTTTCTGCCCGCCGTCAAGACAAGTTGGAGGAAGTTTCAGGCCAATTACAAGGCAGTGGCCATAAGGTCTTTGCCTTAGATGTCAGTGATGCCGATGCCTTCGCACATGCTGCCAAAGCAATAGGCCCCGTGGACAGCGTTATTTATCTTGCGGCGGTTTACAAACCCAATGCCACAGCTTTGTCCGACGTTAAACAGGCGCTCGATGTTAATTTATTTGGCGCATTTGCCTGCGTGAATGCTGTACGCGACATGTTTAAACAGCAAGGACATGGGCAAATAGTTCTCTGTGCATCTGTTGCTGGCTATCGCGGCCTGCCGAATGCACAACCATACTGCGCAACAAAGGCGGCGCTCATCAATTATGCAGAGAGCTTAAAAATTGAATTAGAGCCTGAACATATCGATGTCAAAATTATCTGCCCCGGCTTTGTCAAAACAGACCTCACCGATAAAAATGATTTCAAAATGCCAATGATGATTAGCGCGGATGAAGCTGCGTCAGCCATCAGCAAAGGTCTAACGCATAAAGGCTTTGAAATTCACTTTCCGAAGCGTTTTACCTTCATCATGAAGACCCTGCGCCTTATGCCGAATTGGTTGTTCTTCACATTTAGCCGAAAGATGCGACAATGAGTACGCGCCTACTAAGCCAATTTCCCGACGCAATAAATGTCGCGCTTATCGGCGCTTCTGGTGGAATTGGTCATGCGCTTTTAGAGCATTTGCTTAATGACCCTCAAATTGGCCATGTCACAGCGTTCTCACGCCGCAAGATGCAGATCAGCCATGAAAAACTCAGCTGTGCTGAAATTGATATTTCTAATGAAGCTAGCATCGCCGCGGCCTGCAAAGCTATAACAGGTGAATTACATTTAATCCTCATCGCTAGCGGCCTGTTAAACAACCCCGCTCATAACATGCCTGAAAAAGCGCTGCGTGATTTAAACATGGCGGCTTTTCAGGAAAGCTTTGCCATTAATACAATTGGCCCTGCGTTAATTGCGAAATATTTTATGCCGAAAATGGCGCGGGACGGGCGTACTGTATTTGCGGCGCTTTCCGCGCGGGTTGGCAGTATATCAGATAACCAACTTGGTGGCTGGTATAGTTACCGCGCCTCTAAAGCCGCATTGAACATGGTGATTAAGACTTTATCCATCGAAGTCACCCGCACGCATAAAAACACCCTCGTTATTGGCCTGCACCCTGGGACCGTCGATACATCGCTATCCGCCCCGCATAGTAAGAATATTCAGCATGAGATTTTTACGCCCGATCAAGCGGCAGAATATTTGCTGAAAGTGATTAATACCGCGCCTATTGACCATAGCGGCGCATGTTTAGATTATAGCGGCAAGGTGATCCCGCCATGAGTAAGCAAATACGCAACCTCGTTCTGATACTGGGTGATCAGCTGTCTTACAACATCAGCAGCTTTAATGATTTTGACCCTGCACAAGATATGGTATTGATGTGCGAAGTGTGGGAAGAAGCAACCTATGTCAAACATCATAAAAAGAAAATCGCCTTTTTATTTTCGGCCATGCGCCATTTTGCACAGAGCTTAGAAGACAGAGGCTATCGGGTTTCCTATACGCAGCTTGATATAAGCGGTGATACAGATTCCTCTTTTGGCTCTGAACTGATGCGCGCCATTGATCAATTTTCACCACATAAAGTCATCGTGACAGAAGCGGGCGAATATCGTGTCGCTGAAGATATGAAACAATGGGCTGAACGTTTTCATATCGATGTAGACATACGTGAGGATACGCGCTTTTTATCCAATATTGCCGAATTCGCAGCTTGGGCAGATGGCCGCAAAACGCTGCGCATGGAGTTTTTCTATCGTGAGATGCGCCGTAAATATAATATTCTGATGGATGGCGACAGCCCCGTTGGCGGGCAATGGAATTACGATTCCGAAAACCGCAGCCCCGCGCAAGATAATATGCGCATCCCTAAGCCGCTTATCTTTGAACCTGATGATATTTCAAATGCATGTATGGATTTGGTCGAAGCGCGTTTTGCTGACCATTTCGGGGACATCAAACCATTTTACTTTGCAGTGACACATGAGCAAGCGGAACACGTGCTTGATAAATTTATTAAAGAGCGCCTGCCCAATTTTGGCACATATCAAGATGCAATGTTACAGGGCGAACCTTGGATGTATCACGCACATATTAGCTTTTATCTCAATTGTGGCTTGCTTGATCCGCTTAAGACCATTCAGCGCGCTGAACAAGCCTATTTTGACGGCCATACGCCCTTAAATGCCGTAGAAGGTTTTATACGGCAGATTCTAGGCTGGCGCGAATATGTGCGCGGCATTTACTGGTTAAAAATGCCAGACTATCAAGATGAGAATTTCTTGGAAGCCAAGCGCGACCTACCATGGTTCTTTTGGGATGGCAAAACCAAGATGAACTGCCTGCGCCAATGTGTACTTGAAACTAAAGAAAATGCCTATGCCCATCATATTCAACGCCTTATGGTGCTTGGCAATTTCGCCCTGCTCGCGGGGCTCGACCCCAAGCAAGTCAATGAATGGTATTTAATTGTTTATGCTGATGCATATGAATGGGTTGAAATGCCCAATGTTAGCGGGATGATCCTCTATGCGGATGGCGGTTATTTAGCAAGCAAGCCTTATGCCGCGAGCGGTGCGTATATCAACCGCATGTCGGATTATTGCAAAAACTGTTCATATAAAGTCAGCAAGAAAAACGGCCCTGAAGCCTGCCCGTTTAATTACCTCTATTGGGATTTCTTCATCCGCCATGAAGACACACTAAAAGGCAATCCACGCCTCAATCACAGCTATAGAACACTTAGCAAAATGAGTGACGAAAAACGCGCAGCCATTCAACGTGATAGCCAAAGCTTCTTTAAGGATTTATAGCCTTAATTAGTCTGAAATGAATGGGAATTATCCTTCACCACAAACATACCCTATCATTGAAAAATTGCCGTATTTACTTAGCCCCCCCTTCCTTTTTGGTTGTGATATGATGATTTATAACGCATGATGACTTCATCGGAACGATAGCATTTATAATGACACATTTGAGAACCTTAATTATATATTTGACTCTACTATTGACGCCTACACAGGGATGGGCTTGCTTTGAGGTATATGACTTCGAAGAAACTTACATAAGATCTAAAGTCGTATTCATAGGCCATGCCAAAGAATGCAAGAACCCAAACGATCATGTTGAGTTCAAAGTTCTAAAACCATGGCACGGTCATAAGAGAATTTATGAATTTTTGAAGATTTATAAAAAGAGCTATAAAATATCAACCCTATGTAAAAATTTTCATTCAAAACAAAACTATAGCTTTATAATAGCGGCAAACTATAACACAACTGGCGATAAAGATATATTAGCAACGGGTGGTTGGTGCGCTAGGCACATAACTCCTCTAGATCGTCCTTATAAAGAAATAAAAAGAGACATGAAAGACAAAATAGACTGGTTCACGAGAGTAACTGACAGATATAAAACAATCATGTATATATACGAAAACTATTCATACAAGTAGAATGTAGAATGGTGCTATAGACCACCAAGCTTTAGTTTTCTTTCGCTTTTTCCAATAGCTCTCTGAACTTCTGCTGGTTATTTTGTAATTTCATAGTATTCAAAATATTATCTTTATCACAAACGCGGGCGGTTTTTTCATCAAAACCATAAAACAGAGTTTTGACTGCCTGCCCACCCTTTTCTATACGTTTAACATGTATCCAGCGCTCATGCTTATGTTGCTTTCCATTAATATCAAGCGTGACTGGCCACTGCATATCCCAAGTATATTCTTTTACACCCGTACCCATCGTCTCCTTTGCACAACTTTTGAAGAAAATAGGCGTATCTGCTAAAATTAGCTTACCCTGAGATGTTTTATTATTAAACCATTTTGATGTTGCAGAATCTTTCTCCTTAACAAGGAAACTGATCATTTTGGCCGTCAACAAATGGCTTTGCATTGGGCCTAGAACATTTGAATTATAAATGTTTTTTGGCATATATAGATGATTTTTTTCAAAGTAGAATGTAAAGCCATCTGGTAGATTGTCTTTCACCCAGTTTTGAATTTCAGAATCTTGTTGTTTAGAGGTAACCACATTTGTCTGCTTTTTAGTTACGTGCTCACAATATTTATTATTTTTATGGCTCCATGATTCAATCAAAAGACGATATGGCGTGTTATCTTTTTCTTGTTTCTCACGCGCCCCAATATACAGCACCTCCTCCATAACTTCGTCTTTACCGCCAATATTAAACGAATAAGCAACAGGGACTCTAAATTGCCAATAGGTCAAACCATAATCACGACACGTATCAACAAGCTCCGCTTCTGCCTTTCTTGTAATATTAATAGCGCCTTCAGTTTTACTACCTTTAGGATAAGTCTTTTGAAGTAAATGTGAGAATGTCAGAGAAGGTATAACATTCTCTCCTAACGAAAGCCCTTTGTAACTTTTATCATTAAAAGCAGTAAAACGCCCTATGTCTAAATCCTTGAAAATATGGTTATCTAACCAAAGATTAACTAGACCAGAGTCAACTATAAAAGGCTGGTTGTTTAAACAGTAATTTATAGGCTGCGTTTTCCATTCACTAATTCTCTTTAGCTTCTGGTCATCTTTGGCTCTATCATGTTTCTTGTCGGTGACAAGTATATAGGCCTTTTGTTTAAGGGTCTTAACAGAAGGGTTTCTGCTAATCTGATAATTAATTTGAACTTCAAATTCCCAGAAATTGTTACCACGATAAGCACAGCTATCTAAAGGGGTGATTTGCTCAAACTCATAGGCTACGCCCATGTCTGCGGCCGCTTTATGGTTATCCCAATAATGACGACTAAACATAGACAAGGGACCATCCCCTAAATTGTCTGTTGCTAGTGCAGGATGCCCTGTCTTCGGCGCTTTATAACTCGCAGTACGCTCCCCTCTAACCGTAACGCTATCAGCTACTAAAGCAGGTTCTATAACATCTTTAAACCAATTCTCAGGAAAGCTTTCTGAAGCATCTGACCACTCGCTATCTGTGAGCTTATCGCCACTTTCAATTTTTACTTTAATATAATCATCGGGATTTAGAGCATAGGCATGTGTCGAAATGGAAAATGCTAAAAATAGTAATGTAGGAATGATGAATAAAAGACGCATTTTATACTCCCGTGTTATATTTAAACGAACTATACTCAAGGGTATTAATTTTGCAAGACCTGCGTTTTTTTAATTCGGAAAATTTAATACTATGAAGGCAACCCACGCCTTAATCACAGCTATAGAACACTTAGCAAGATGAGTGACGAAAAACGCGCAGCCATTCAGCGTGACAGCCAAAGTTTCTTTAAGGATATTTAAAAAACCAGCCCAACTCAGCTTTTCTTGGAGTGGGCTGGCTTAATGATTTATACCGCAAATAAATGTTGCGCGATTGAATAGTAAAGCGGGATACCCAGTATAATATTAAATGGAAATGTTACCGCTAATGACATTGGTACATAAATAGTTGCTTTGGCTTCTGGCAGTGCCAAGCGCATTGCTGCGGGGACTGCGATATAAGATGCACTCGCACATAGGACTGTGAATAATAGCGCTGTCCCTAAATCTAGGCCAATCATAAAACTTATGCCTAGGCCAGCTAATGCCCCTAATAATGGCATATAAATACCAAATAAAATTAAGCTGAAGGTGAAATTCTTTAGATGCTCCATATTGCGCGCAACGAGTAAGCCCATATCAAGCAAGAATAAACACAGAATACCTTGGAATGGGTCACTAATAAAACCGGAAACCTGATTCATACCAGACTGCCCAGACGCCCAACCAATTAAGAACGCCCCGAGCAAAAGCAAAATGGCGCCATTTGTCGAAATCTCATGAAGTAAGCTTCTTGAACCAGTATCATTTGGGACAGTTTCCCCCTTACGTGCCAAGAATAGCCCAGACATAATTGCTGGCGCTTCCATGAGTGCCAATACGGCGACAATATAGCCGGCATAGACAATTTCATGTGCATCTAAAAAAGTTGCTGCCGTTACAAATGTCACCATACTAATCGAGCCATAATGCGCGGCCACCGCAGCGGCCGTGGCCTTATCAAGCTTTGTTGTTAGCTTAAGTAAAGCATATGCCAAGAAAGGCTGAAGAAACCCCAAGACAACACCTGCAAGCGCTGTATAGATCACTTCACTGTTTATTTCTGGTGTATCTGCAATAGCCACACCGCCTTTAAAACCAATCGCCATCATGAGATATAACGACAAGAATTTACTTATGCTTTCTGGCACGGACAAATCAGATTTAACAAAACCTGCAAAAACACCTAAAGCAAAGAACATGATTGCTGGCGTGAATAAATTCTGTTCAACAACTGTAAGAAAATCCATTTCTATCACCTTTTATATTTAAACTTTGGCTTTTTTAATATAGTTGCTATAAATAAGTAAAATTGATAGTTTAAATAATATTTATTTATAATTTCAATAAATGGAATATCAGACAATGCCCTTTTATACAGACACACTAAGTTTAAAAGCATTTATTGCCGTTGCAGAAACACAAAGCTTTAGTAAGGCCGCAGAAATAATTGGGCGCAGTCAATCCGCCGTTAGCTTACAAATCAAAAGACTTGAAGACGCCCTAAAAACGTCGTTATTCATTCGTACAAGTCGATCCGTAGCTTTATCGGAAAATGGAGAAATTTTCTTAAGCTATGCAAAACGTATGATTGATTTACAACGCGAAGCCTATAGCCGCATATCCGAACCAGACATAGCCGGTGAAATAACCCTAGGCGTGCCCGAAGATTTCGCCACACATTATTTGCCAGACATATTGTCCGCCTTTGCAAAGCAGCACCCACATGTCCAATTACATGTTATTTGTGACCTAACATTGAACTTATTGCAGCAATATCAAAACGAACAACTAGATATTGCAATTTTAAAACGCGACCCTGAACAAGTTACTGGCGGCACAAATGTATGGCGAGAACCATTAGTGTGGGCCGCTGCAGAATATTATCAGCCAAAGTCAACATTACAGCTTGTTTTATCACCGCAACCTTGTATCTATCGCGCACGCGCCATTGCTGCACTCGATCACGTTCATAAAAACTGGCAAATATCCTATAGCAGCCCTAGCCTTGCCGGGAACATCGCTGCCGTCCGTGGCGGGTTAGGCATAACCGTCCTCCCTGCAAATATGATCCCATCAGGTATTATAGCTATAGACCGTAAATTCGAATTACCAAAATTAGAAGATTCGGAGCTTGCCTTAATGAAAAAGTCAAAATTGTCGCCAGCTAGTCAAGCGCTTGTAAATCATATAATTTCTTCACTAGAAAAACCGAATAAACGCTATAATACCTCAAAAGATACATAGTCGAATGCTCAGGCAGAGAGGTAAAAATAAGGCTTTATAACGTTTATAATCACAACCATTATAAACAAGGATCAGTTACAATTTATTTTAATGTCGTCTATACTCAATTTCAAACAGAAGATCAGGATGAAATAAAATGACAGAACCACAAAAATGGATAGCTTGCAGCACGCCTCAAATAGGAGACACCCTAAAGTGGAATGAACCCTTATGGGCCGCACCCAATAAACCGCGTGGAAAACGCGATAAAATTGGCGAGCAGGAAATTATTGCAGAGCTAACATCAATGCAAGACGTTTTAGAGTTCACGGTCATAAGCGTGAAGCAATTATCTGGTGACGATATCCCTTTACAAGTTTGTGAGGGCGACAAAATTAGGCGCAAAAGCTCCACTCTCAAACTCGGCGAATGTCAAAAAGCTGTCGCATAAACACTCGCCTATCTATTGAAATCTGGGCTTTCGAGACGGCCTTTAAATAGGCCGCCCTTAAACTTACTTAAGCGGTTCTTCCCCAGAGAGCCAGAGTACGACGGCCGTCAGTATCTTTATTTCGAGCTTCACTGCCTTTGCAGTGATCATCTCTACCATAATCGCCAGCGCGAACTGGCGTTCTAGATGCTTTCTTAGGCCCCTTTAAATTATAGGCAGAGTCTTTGCCATTTTTATTTTGGATGTCATAGTCAATACGGTCGCCTTTATTTAGTGTGTGCATACCTGAATTTGCTATCGCACTAACATGTACAAACACATCACTGCTCCCATCACTTGGCTCAATAAAACCAAAGCCTTTTTGGTCGTTAAACCATTTTACCGTTCCGGTGTTTTGTTGTTGATTTTGCATAGTTAAATTCCTTCCATGCCAAAATAATTTTTCGCACTAGGCGCGCATAATCGTCGCCAAGCGCATTGCCTGTGTTCGATATCTTGAAACTGTTCGATAAAACTAAACTTTACGGAGGAATGGTGAATTTATATGATCACGGCCTTAGCAACTAAGACCTCTGCAAAAGCTCTGTACTTAAAAAAAGAGCGTCATCTTCAAACTTATGAAAAGAACCTTATCAGTCACAGAGCCCTATGTCAACCTATTCCCCTTGATATCAACTGAGGGAGCTTCTAACGATTGTTGTTCGATAAGGTTTTATCCTAAATGGCAGTGTGCACAGTCAGGTGATAACTATTCTCTATCAACGATCATGTTGCGGAATGTTAACGATATACGACGCCCGCGTTCTATTTTAAGGCCATCAACTTTATCAGATTTACGTGCAGGGATTGCATGGGTCCAGTGGTAACGTGCTGCGCCAGATAATACAACAAGGCTGCATGGCGGTAAATAAAGTGCCGCTTTGTCGTGCTTATCCTGTATATTCTGGAATTGCATTATCGCGCCAGCATTAAGGGTAAGTGAGGCGATAGTCTCGCCAAAACACGGCACGCAATCTATATGCGCGGATATACCCTGACCAGATTGATATTCATTCACAATAAGCTGATCAGGCATATTGCTAAAAATGCCTTGTGTGCACAACTGCTGCGCAATAGGCAATACCCATTCAGGAAGCGTGCCAATATATGAATCTTTCGTCACAGAACGTGCTTTATAATCATATCGATAACCGTAATGTTGTACACGCCGTTTTAGGTCATAAAGCCAAGGGCTTTGATCAATCTCATCGATCAGTGCCCGCTCTGTATCCTTATTAATAAAGTCAGGCACAAAAGACAGCCCCTCTATATCAGGGCAAGATGGTGTTTCAATATCAAAAAGTAAGCCAGTCATTCTGGTTCAAAAACCCATGTTACAAAACGGTTATAACTCTGCGCGGCACTATCATCATCATTTGTATTGGTGTGAGCGTATCCTCTAAATTTTGATGCGTCAAATGGATAACTATGAGGCGTTTTATATCCAGCAAAGATTGCCGCCTCATCTGGCTTAAATATCCCCCTATAATGTGGATTATCAACAAGTGTCAATAATACTTTGCCATGCATATCAAGACATAGTTTAGCAGCACGTAAAAACTTTCTAACCATTACATGATTTGATGTATGTCCATATTTACCTTCTCGGCTTCCTACATTCGGAAACTGAAAAATAATCGTATCAAATTTTTGCTTAGGAAAAGCCGAATCTAGCTTTGTCGCATCAATGTCATATAGAATATGCCCGCCACAGCATTTTATCCATATGAGCATTTTCAATAGTTTCTTCCGATAATTTACTCGCAGGCTCAAAAACAGTAGCCATTACGCGTGTTAATCCAGCAGATGGCATGTTTATTAGGCTGCGCGCAAAACTTAAATTGCCTTCACCAACAAGTAGTGTATTGCCAAGCTTGTTCCATGGTTCAGAACGAAGCTGCTCAAACGCTCTAACCGTGCTATGTATTGTATCGAACATATTTACTCCTTTCATATAAGTACAAAAAAAACACCGCAGACGCATCTGTGGTGTTTGTGGGCATATATTCCTATAAAATGTGTGTTAAGTCAAGAATCTTAATCTCGAAGGATCAAGGCATCTAGATTTTCATAACAGCTTAAAGAAAGTACATTCTCTAAGGTCCATCGGAATGGATATAACAACACATGCGCCGCACAGTGCGGGGCTTGTCGACGTAAGTTCGTATATTTTGGGAAGCCTTGATTTAAATGGCAGGGGCAGCAGGGTTCGAACCCGCGACCTACGGTTTTGGAGACCGTCGCTCTACCAGCTGAGCTATACCCCTTCATTTAAGCGCATGGTTGCGCTGAAGATGCCGTACTATAGATAACTCTTTAGCTGATTTCCAGTAAAAAATGCGGGGCGGCGCGTTTAAGTTAGGGTGCGCTTGGTTGTTTAGGGGCAGATTGCTTATTTTCTTCATCTGCTTGGCGCATTTTCGTGTAATATTTGGCGCGTTTCTGTTGTGCCGCTTTGAAGTTATCGGCCAAATGCGATGGAATGCCGCCCGCGCTTTCAAGCCACTCTAAGCCCATTTCGCCTTTTGTACGCGTACTGAGCGTGACTTTCTCACCGTGGATTTCTTTGAACTTATTGATGCATTGTAGAAGCGCTTCGACATTGCCGTCTTTGCTTTCAAATTCAATGAAGAATAATTCTTCGGATTCATGTTTGCCGTCTGGGCTGAAAAATGTCCCGCGCTCGAGCGCCATTTCAATCGTGCTGTCTAAATTCGCAGCCGGTGCAAAAGTTACCTTCCAACGTTTGAAGCGGCCTTTGACCCATTCTTTCAATTTTTTGTCTTTAATATCGGCAATAAACGGCCCTGCGCTGCTTTCATTAAAGCATGCCAAGCAAGGCTTAGTGTTTGATGCACATTGTAGGGCAGAATATTCACCGCGATACATAAGGCCATCGGCGCGTGGGCCAATTTCAGGCTTGGCGAGGTCTTGCGGCGTTTTTAAATCTGCTTTGATTTTTTCGGCATTTTTTTCACGGGTACGAAACTCCATGCCGCGCTGATATAAATGGAATTTCTTTTTAGTGTCACAATAGGTATTAATGCGCTCGTCACGCTCAACAACCTGTACAAACAGGCTCATGTCAGGAGAGCTATAGAGACTGACCAATTCTTCAAGGGTCGATTGGGTGGTGAGAAATTTGTTTTCAATTTCGATATTTTCATTACCCTTGGCCATGTCTATCCCCTTTTGATCAATATGGTCAACGCAGCGTCATGGGCGCGGCGGTAAAAAATTCCAAGAACAGTATCACAACACTACATATATGTAAAATATTATTTGCTGTCTAAATCAACCATAAAAAAACCCCTGATTGCTCAGGGGTTCTTAAAAAACTTATGCGTTAGAGAAATTATTATTCAATAATTTTCGCAACAACGCCTGCGCCAACTGTACGGCCACCTTCGCGGATCGCGAAACGTAGACCTTCGTCCATCGCGATTGGTGCGATAAGCTGCACAACCATCTTCGCGTTATCGCCTGGCATGACCATCTCTGTACCCGCTGGCAATTCGATCTCGCCTGTAACGTCTGTTGTACGGAAATAGAATTGTGGGCGGTATTTTGTGAAGAATGGTGTGTGACGACCACCTTCATCCTTTGAAAGGATGTAAGCTTCCGCTTCGAATTTCATGTGTGGCTTGATTGAACCTGGCTTACAAAGAACCTGGCCACGCTCAACGTCTTCACGCTTTGTACCACGCAGAAGAATACCAACGTTATCGCCAGCTTCACCTGAGTCAAGAAGCTTACGGAACATCTCAACGCCTGTACAAGTTGTTTTTTGTGTGTCACGGATACCAACGATCTCGATCTCTTCACCAACTTTTACAATACCCTGTTCGATACGGCCTGTTACAACTGTACCACGACCTGAAATCGAGAACACGTCTTCGATTGGCATCAAGAATGGACGGTCTTTTGGACGCTCTGGTGTTGGGATATATTCGTCAACAGCAGCCATCAATTCGCGGATTTTGCTTTCACCGATATCTGCATCGCGGCCTTCAAGAGCTGCCAATGCTGAACCCGCGATGATAGGAATATCGTCGCCTGGGAATTCGTATGATGAAAGAAGCTCACGTACTTCCATTTCAACAAGCTCAAGAAGCTCTGCATCGTCAACTTGGTCAACTTTGTTCAAGAAAACAACCAATGCAGGTACACCAACTTGGCGTGCAAGTAGGATGTGCTCACGTGTTTGTGGCATTGGACCATCAGCTGCGTTAACAACCAAGATCGCGCCGTCCATCTGTGCCGCACCTGTGATCATGTTCTTAACATAGTCAGCGTGCCCTGGGCAGTCTACGTGTGCGTAGTGACGGTTTTCTGTTTCATATTCAACGTGTGCTGTTGAAATTGTAATACCGCGCTCGCGCTCTTCTGGGGCGCCGTCGATTTGATCATATGCTTTGAATTCACCAAAGTATTTTGTGATCGCCGCTGTCAAAGTCGTTTTACCGTGGTCAACGTGACCAATTGTACCGATATTTACGTGCGGCTTGTTTCTTTCAAACTTTTCCTTAGACATTTT
>JASBUS010000096.1 GCA_030147745.1 Alphaproteobacteria bacterium | reverse complement strand
ATTAATGCAAAAAATCAGTTTCTTAAAGGCTTACCTTTTTTCAGCATATGGTCGATGAGATCGACTTTACCTTGGTTGCGGACAAGTTTCATGAATTCAACATATTCAAGCTTGAGCATGTCATCTTCAGAAAGCGGATTTGTCCAATCGCCTTCTTCACCACCTGTTAGGATGAAGGAAAGATGATCACAGACCACTTCATCATATGGTGTGGCACGGCCAGCTTTGACCATGTCTTCCACCGCCATATTAAGGCCGATATGACCGCTCTTACCTGGCAGGCGGATTTCCATGACTTTTTCAGGCGCTGCGTAGCCCTTGGCAAGGTCTAAAGCTTTTTGCTTGGCATCGAATAAGAGGCGATCACGGTTCATCGTCACCGCATCCGTATCTTTGAAATAGCCCATCGCTTTTGCTTCTTGCGCTGATTTCGCGACTTGTGCCGTGCCGATTAATTCAAAGGCACGACGCACTGCGCCCATTGGCGTTGTGTTTGGTGCAAACCAAATTGGCTTACCGCCACCCGCTTTGGCATAAGCTTCACGTTCCTTTTGTTGGAAGCGCAAAATCATTTCCTTACAGCCGCCCCAACCTGGGACAAGACCAACGCCAACTTCGACAAGGCCTGTATAGGTTTCCGCATGCGCCTGAACATGGTCAACATGGAGGAGGATTTCACAGCCACCGCCCAGCGCCATGCCTGACGGCGCAGCAACGACTGGGAATGGTGCATATTTCAGCGCCATATAAGTTTTCTGGCCACCAAGGACAAGTTCCTCAATCGCAGGCCACATTTCATTCTGCATTGCATGAAGCGCAAGGCCAAGATTCGCCCCTGCCGAGAAATGCGTGCCTTCGTTATAGATCACAAGGGCTTTATAACTGCCTTGGCCATCGCCAATCATTTCGATCGCTTTGCCATAGGTTTCAAACACAAGTGAATCCATCGCATTCATTTTGCCTGTGAATTCAATACAGATGACACCGTCACCAATATCCCATAGCGCGGCAGAATCGGTTTTATAAAGCGGCGTTGCGCCAAGCTTAATATCACTCAGCAGCAACACACCTTCAGCGCGCTGTATTTTGTGATATTGCCCATCTGTACCAAAATAATGCGGCTTATTATTAATGACTTTATAGAATGTCCCTTCACCGACCATCGTCAGCAGTTCAGGCACATCCATACCTTCAGCCTTTAGCTTATCAGCAAACCATTTCGGGCCAAGGGCATCGATCATTTCAAATGGACCGAATTTCCAGTTGGTGCCGAGGCGCATAGCCTCATCGACCGCATAGATATCATCAGCAATTTGTGGGACAAGTGATGCGGCATAAGCCAAGGTTTTCGCCATGACTTTCCACGCATAGCGTCCGCCTTCATCATCCGTGGTCAAGACAGCTTTCAGGCCATCACGCCCTGCGGCGACAGATTCCAAGTCAACTTTAGCGGCGGCCTTATATTGGCTTTCGTCAAATTTATCGGCGTTGAGCGTTAAGCTCTGTTTTTCACGCGCGCCAGTTTTTTCATCCTTATTGAGGCGATAGAAACCGCCCTTGCCTTTACGGCCATTATAACCCGCAGCAATCATCTGCGTGATGAAAGGGTAGTCGTGACTGATGTTGCGGTATTCATCGCCTTCTGGCAATGTCGCGAGCAGCGACTTTGAAAGATATGGCATCAAATCCACACCAACCAAATCAATCAAACCAAATACAGCGGTTTTTGGCACGCCAATTGGCTTACCCATGACGGCATCAGCGACTTCGACCGATACGCCATCTTCAAGCGCTTGGTTGACGGCGGCCTGCATCCAGAAAACCAATAAACGGTTAACGATAAAGCCTGGTGTATCTTTACAGAAAACCACACCTTTACCTAATTTCACGTCACAGAAATCACGCACAGTATCAACGGCATCTTGACGTGTGTCCGCGCCCTGTACAATTTCAAGCAAACGCATATAGCGCGGTGGGTTAAAGAAGTGGGTGATCATGAAATCTTTTTTGAAGCTTTCACTTTGCCCTTCCACCAATTTCGCAAGTGGGATGGTTGATGTGTTTGAGGTCACAATCGACCCCGCTTTGCGATGCTGTTCAATTTTGGCATAGGTTGCATGTTTGATGCTTAAATCTTCAAGCACGACCTCAACAATCCAATCACAATCAGCAAGCAAGTTCAGATCATCTTCCAAATTACCAGCTGTGATTAATTTCGCATTGCGTTTATGCATAAAGGGCGCAGGGTCGGTTTTTAGCATTTTTTCAATCGCGCTTTTGGCAATGATTGAACGATCCGCAGCGTCTTTGGGAACAATATCAAGCAAGACAACAGGCACGCCCGCATTGGCGATTTGTGCGGCAATGCCGCTGCCCATTACACCTGCCCCGATTACGGCGACTTTTTTAAAACTCATGGCTTATCTCCTTATTTGATGGCGCTGTCGGATTAAATGGCTTCCAAAATCATGGCTGTGCCTTGACCGCCGCCAATACACATTGTTGCCAAACCATATTTCTTTCCTTCACGCTTCATCAATGATGCAAGCTTGCCTGTGATACGTGCGCCTGATGCCCCCAATGGGTGACCAATCGCAATTGCGCCGCCATCTAAGTTGACGATTTTTTCATCAATGCCAAGTTCTTTCAAAACCGACAAGCCTTGCGCCGCGAATGCTTCGTTCAGTTCAACGATTTCAATGTCAGAGACTTTTAAGCCTGCTAATTCCAATGCCTTTTTCGTTGCAGGGACTGGGCCGATGCCCATGATTTCAGCCGCGCAGCCTGATACGCCGACGGATTTAATACGCGCGAGTTTTTCAAGGCCGTGTTTATCGGCATATTCTTCTGAACAGACAAGGACGGCAGCTGCGCCATCTGTTAATGGTGATGCAGTACCTGCCGTGACTGTACCGTTTTGGTCAAAGGCCAATTTCAAACCCGCAAGGCTTTCTTGTGTTGTGCCTGGGCGAATCGTGCCATCTGTTTTTACTGCACCGATTGGGACAATTTCATCATCAAATTTACCATTCGCAGCAGCGGCCGCGGCTTTGGCATGCGAGCCCGCAGCAAAAGTTTCTTGTGTGATGCGGTCGATTTTATATTTCTTCGCCAGATTTTCCGCTGTGATGCCCATGCTCATATAGGCTTCTGGGTATTTTGCTGCCAAGTCTGGGTTTGGCATTGGGTTAAAGCCGCCCATTGGGATACGCGTCATGCTTTCAACGCCCGCCGCAATATAAACATCACCAAGGCCCATTTGAATATAGCCTGCCGCCATTTGAATCGTGGTCATAGATGAACCGCAGAAACGGTTCACGGTCGCGCCTGCAACACTGATTGGCAAATCGGCTAAATTCACAACGATACGCGCCAAGTTGAAACCTTGTTCCGCTTCTGGGAAGGCACAGCCCATTAATAAATCTTGGATATCATCTGGATTAACTTTTGTGTCCTTCACCAAGCTCTTGATAACTTCAGCAGCAATATTATCTGGCCTTACTTTTGCCAAATCCCCTTTATTTGCGAAATGAAATGGGGAACGTTTATAGCCACAAATTACTACTGATTTTTGCATTGAAGATCTCCTTGGTTGAAACACGGATCAGAATTTAAAATGTTTTTGATAATAAAACCTTAACAAAGATGAGATAGTTTATCTTTTTACGATGGCAACGTCTATGGCTAGACCAAAAAATTGAAGAAAAATAACTTTTTTACATTTTTAAATTGACGTGCCTGTAAAAATTGGGCATTGAAAGCTTAGACAGCTAAGAATTTAGACGAACAAATCTCAAAAAATTAAGGAGCGTAAAGTGGCTTTAGCAATCGCTGATTCAAACGGTATCAAACGCATTTGTACAAATTGTGGTACACGTTATTATGATATGAACAAGACACCTGTTACATGTCCAAACTGCAACACAGAATTTGTGGCATTGGTTAAACCTAAAGTTCAAGAATCTGTTGAAGATTCAGCGGATGTAGCGAAAGGCGGCGTGGTTGACATTACAGCAAACAAAAAAGTTTCTGATGATGAAGACGAAGATGATGAAGACGTTGTAAGCCTAGACGATCTTGATGATGATTTTGACGATTCAGATGATGATGGCTATGACTATGACGAAGACGATATTGATATCGGCGGCAAGTCTAGCAACGACGAATAAGTCTTATTAGGGCATCATCACGTGAACAGCCTTATTAAATGTAATTTACCAGAAGCTGTGAGTGAGGAATCACTTGCAGCTTTTGTGCAAATCCTCCCTTTTGAAAGCCTCTCTTTCTCAAGCAAACGTGCGGATGGCGCCTTTACTGGTGCATGGCAGCTCTTATGGGTGGTCGAAGGTGCGCCAGAGGCCGAATCAATTCTCTACGGCATCAATAGCGCGCTCAGCGTGATGAGTCTTGCGCCTGTAGCCGCGAATGATGTGATCGTTGAACCATTAGATGAAAGCATTAATTGGCTTGAAGTAAGCTATCAAGGTTTTGAACCATTTAGCGCAGGGCGCTTCTTCATTCATGGTGGTCATTTTGATGGGCAAATTCCTGATGGACAAATTCCCCTTGAGATTGATGCCTCGATTGCCTTTGGTTCGGGGGAACATGGCACGACGCATGGCTGTTTATTACTGATTGAACAGCTGCATGCACAAGGCTTCATGCCAAAAACAGTCCTTGATATGGGCTGCGGCTCAGGCATTCTTGCCGTTGGTGCAGCTAAGCTTTGGCCTGTTCCGACTTTGGCCGTTGATATTGAAGATGACGCTGAAATCTTGACCAAACAACATGCAGAGAGCAATGGCGTTGCCCCACATATTGCCGCTTATGTTGGTGATGGCTATAAAACTGAAAGTGTACAGGCGCAAAAGCCATTTGATTTAATTATCGCGAATATTTTACCTGGCCCATTAAAAGCTATGGCGCCTGATATGTATCCATGTTTGGCCGATGAAGGTTATCTAATTTTGTCAGGCATTTTGCATGAACAAGCCGATGATGTGATTGCCGTGCATGATGCACTTGGCCTGAAGCTACAAGAGCATATCAAAATTGGTGATTGGACCAGTTTGCTTTACCGCAAGTAATTTGCACGCTTTTAGCCGAAAGTGAACGATTGCTGCTGCATCAAGCCGATCTCAGCGCGGTGACGCTTCGCCACTTCAGCTTTGATATTTGCTTTTTCCTCTTTTAGGGCATTAAACTCTGTCTCCTGAATGACTTCGCCTTTATGCGCCGCATATTTGCGTGCGCCCCAAAGCATGCCCCCAAGCAAGGCCATTCCGCCAATACCAAGATTTGCTACGCCTAAGCCATTTTGTTCAACCGCATGATGATGCGCGGCTTTAAATTGCTGCGTATAAGAAATAGGTTCTGGCGTGGCTGCTGCTGGCACATCAAGCATAGGCAAAGCAACATTCATGAACAAACCAACGACAGCGCCATAAATCGCGATGCCTTTGCCGATGGATGATAGATCGCGTGAAAAGCTTTCTTCATGAATTTTACCTTCGACAGACGCAAGATTTTTTTCCAAGTCTGTCTTGGTCATTTCGCTATATTCACCCATGCTAAATCCTCCGCCGCTACATATTGAATGAACAGAGTATATAATATTGCATATAATTATGTCAAATAATTTAATCGAGGAATAAATCGATCTGCGGTTCGATGTCTGGATTAATGCGGTATTGATCAAAATCACTTATCCCCGCCGCACGCAGAATTTCCTGATCTGTAAAGCTATGTCCAGTGAGTGGATGGTCTTCACAGAGTAAACTATGCGCTGCATCGGCAACAATTTCAGGCTTTAGCGCTTGGTCATATAGCTGCGGGAAATTGACCTTAATCGCCGCCGTCGCAATCAATGTTTGCGGCCAGATGGTGTTACAGTGAATATTATGCGCTTTAAACTCCGCCGCGAAGCCTAATGTCAGTAAAGTCATGCCGTATTTAGAGAGCATATAAGCAGGCCCCGCCCCAAGCCATTTCGGGTTCATATTGACGGGTGGAGACAAGGTAATAACATGGGCATGGTTCGATACCTTCAAATAAGGCAGACAGGCCTGTACGGTAAAGAATGTGCCGCGGGCATTCACATCAAGCATCAAGTCAAAATCTTTACCTGAGACATCGGCGCTAGGTTTTAATTTAATGGCACTCGCGTTATTAATAACCACATCAATACCGCCAAAATATTCGGCAGCTTTGTCAGCCGCGGCCTTGACCGAGTCTTCATCACGAACATCAACCTCAAGGGCAAGGGCTTTTCCGCCTGCGGCTTCCACTTCAGCAGCAACGCTATGGATTGTGCCTTCTAAGTCTGGACGCGGCTCAGCGCTTTTGGCCGCAATGACAATATTTGCGCCATCCGCAGCACATTTTAGGGCAATTGCCCGTCCAATACCGCGGCTGGCGCCAGTGATAAAAATCGTTCTGTTTTGCAAATTCATAGAGATACCTTGAAGAGGAAGTTATACACTATGAATAAGTATAAACGATTTTTGACTTAATGAATAGCGCGCCAAGAAATAGACGTACCACCATTTGGCTTACCAAATACCGCTGCTGCGCTACCGCCACGTTTGACGATTTCAGCAAAGCGTATTTTTTGACCATCTGAATTTGTCCAACCTGATGAACCAACTGACAAACAGAATTGACCATCTTCAACGCCGAAAATACCATCGGCTACACGGACAATTTGCTGCTGACCATTGGCTTCAACAATAATGTCTTGGCCTTTGCGTTCCATCAAATCATCGACATCCAATGCGCATTTCATATTGCCGTAACCATCAGTGTAACAAAGCACATCACTTGGTGCCTCTGGCACGCCATCCATGACATTTTCGCCAACTTCTGACATATCGCCATTCATGATTTTACCGAAAGCCGCAGGGAAGATATCACGTGAACGGAATTGAGAACCTTCAACCGAGCAGTTAATTTTGCGAATTTCTTCAGCTGAGTTTTTAACAAAGGCTAATGAATACCCACTATTCACGGCACAGATTTCAACGCCATTGCGCAGGCGCACATAAACGAAACCTTCACCTGAATTTGATACACGTGGCATCAAGTCGTCTTTACGCGGCGCGGTATTCACGAAGAATTTATGCTGCTCACCCAGTTCAGAGTTAATCGCTGTCTGTGCCAAGGCAAAGCCTGTTGCAAAGGTATCAAAAGCTGGCACAGCATATGTTTCAATACGCGCAGGGACTGGGCCTAATTCAGCATAGAGTTTTTGCGTTACTTCGGCAAAAGCCAAGTCATGCAAAGCACCATAATCCGCGATCACATATACAAGTAGTTTATCCATGGTTTAAGCTCCTTCAGGGCTGATGGGTGGAGGAAACAGGCAGAAATTCAATACCGCTCGCCGCCATATGTCCGACAAGCGCTTTGAAAACATGTTCAAGTTCGACCTGATCATGTATCAAGACAATATTGTTATGCTTATCACTAAAGAGATAAGGGTCAGAATCGATTTTACCCTTTAAGTCTTCAATAGTTTTATAGGGATGATCTTTTTCTAAATGGCGCGCCGTCAGCATCCAGTCTGATGTTGAAAAGGTATAAAGCGCATCCAGCGCAGAGGCCATTTGCGGATGCTGATACCATGGAAAGGTCACGCCCTCAAATGGCAGCGTGAAGCCCTTATCAGCAAGCCAGTATTGCAGCATATGTTTTTTCTCGCGCAGGGCCTCTGTCGGGCGCGTATCGTCCAAATACAGGCCATCGGCGAATAAGTCATGGATGATCGGGCGGATATCATCAGGTAATTTATCAAAATCAACAATCCATGCGCCGCAGCCACGATCCAAATAAGGGAAGCGATAATATTTACCGGGGCGTTTTACCCCTGCTGCGTCATAAGCCTTGTCGATCAAATCTTCACAGCGCGAGATATCTTCGACGACATCCTCATAATCAAGGCCAACCGCGCGCTTATGGGCGTAGCCATGATTACCAATCACAAAGCCCATACGGATCATTTCAACGGTATCGTCAAAATGCTGTTCAATATTGTCGCCACGGCAGTAAAATATCGCGGGTATGTTTTGGTCTTTAAGATATCGGCATAAATTGAGCGATATGGCGGTCGGGCTATCATCAATGGTCAAATAAGCCTTAGGCATTTATGCGCTCCTGTGCATCAATTACGGCCTTCGCCGCCCCATATAAAGCAATGTTACTGTCAGAGAGTAAATAGACGGGACAGGATTCAATATTCTGCGCCACGATACGTGCGGCATTCTGGTTCAGATGTTTGAAAAAACAGGCCTGATCAAATAAGCCGCGATCATTTAAAACATCAATCACACCGCCGCCCAAATAAAGCGCCTTATAGCCATGACCGAACACTAAAGACATATGGGCGAACAAACCCAAAAACTCATGGAAAAGCCTTAGCGTTTGTTCCAAAACCTGCGGCGTTGCTAAATTGATAATTTCTTCTGGTGTTGTGTAAAGCACTGGTATGCCGTTATAGATACAGACCGCCTGATAGAGCTTCACCAAGCCGCTACCGCTTGCGACATCTTCAAAAATCACCATACGTTTTTTACTGGATAAGCGATGGATCAAACGCAAAATCATATTTTGTTCATCACTAATGCCTGCAGCATGCATATGCCCGCCATGGGTTTTAAAGGTTTGGCCATCTTGATAATAAGATAGCCCTAAACCCGTGCCAACGGCGATAATCGTGCTTTTGAAACTCGCATCATTCGCCGCGCTATCTTCACGCAGAGTAATATGGGTTTTGTCGCTGATCGCACCAAGGGCAAAGCCTTCTAAATCAGAGATTGTCGCAATGATTTGATCATCCGTTTGAAAGGCCCATTGCTCTGCTGCAAACTGCCATGACTGCGAATTAATTCGCCCGCCCGCAATTGCGACAGATAATGGATAGGTTTGACCTTTTAATTTATTTGGTAAATCGGCGTGATATTGCGCCAAGACATCAGCAAAAGACGCGTAATCTGTACGGCGATATTTTTGAATATGTTCAATCAAAATATCTGGCGCTGAAATATCTGCGACATAGCCAAAACGGGCATTACTTGCCCCGATATCTGCTACTATAATTGCCTTATGCTGATGCATTTATTTTACAACTTCTAATGATGTACACCTGCGACTTTATGTCGCGTATCCATTTCTGAGCCATGTGGATCCATATGGATCATAATTTCGGCATTGATAAAGCGCGCTAATAAAGAGAGCTCCACCGCGCGCGCAATATCATGCGCCTGTTTTAACGATAAATCAGGGTCTAAATCAATATCAAAAGAGATAAAAACATCCATACCCGACTTATTTGTACGCAAATCATGAATATCCATCACGTCTTTATGGCTGCGGATAATTTCTTCAATCTCCGCGCGTTCGTCTTCCGGTAATTCGCGATCCATCAACATATCCATAGCTTTGCGTGAAACTTCAACCGCAGAATTTGAAATTAGACCTGCAACAATCAAGGCAAATAATGGATCAAGCCAATATGGCGCATTAAATAAATCCGCGCCGATAACAATCAGCACACCAATATTCATGAAAAAGTCGCCGCTATAATGGGCGCTATCCGCTTCAATCGCTAATGACTTAGATTTTTTAATGACATAGCGCTGATACAGAATCAGCCCCAAGGTAATGAAGATACAAAGCGCAATCATCATCATCGATAATTGATGATGTTCAATTTGCTGCGGCTTAATAAGGTTTTGTACGGCTTCTAAGGTCAGGAACAAGGCCGCGCCTGCCAGCAATGCACCTTGGAACAAAGCCGAAACCCCTTCGATTTTGCCATGCCCAAAGCGATGGTCTTCATCCGCAGGTTTTAAGGAGTAACGAATTGACGCCACGGTCATAATCGAGACCGCGACATCGCTAATGGAATCAATTAAAGAGGCAAGAATACTGCTCGACCCGCTCATAAAATAAGCGACCGCCTTAATAAGCACCATGGAAACCGCCGCGACGATCGCCGCGAGGCCGCCGGTTAAGGCTAGTTTTTTATTCTCGTAAAACTCGTCTTGTTTTTGTTCGATCAGCGCCTGATCCATCGCTTAATTCCTTTTGGTCTGCCGCGTTGGTTTAGCCATTGTAACAAAACCTACTAGAAAAACCAGTCCGCAGAATCAAACGCATTAAACGGTCAGCAAATCAACGACAACGCGCAATTCTTCAAGATTGATTTTTTTATCTGAACTGGTCAAAAATACTTTTGGGAAAGCCGCAGGGCGTTTCAACAACGCCTTCTCAGTTTTCTCAACAATCTTATCGAGCTCTTCTTTGTTAGCTTTATCAATTTTGGTCAGGACAACACGGTAGTTGACGCCAGCTTCATCCATCAAATCCATAATTTCCAGATCGACATCTTTAATACCATGGCGCGAATCAATCAGCACGAAACAGGCGCGCAAAGTTGTACGCCCTTTCAAATAGCTGCGGATTAGAACTTTCCATTCTTTCTTCTGCGTTTTGGATACTTTGGCGTAACCATAGCCCGGCATATCGACCAGATTAAACTGACCATTAATTTCAAAGAAGTTCAGTTGCTGCGTACGGCCTGGCGTATGTGATGTACGCGCCAAAGCTTTACGCCCCGTGATCGCGTTAATCAATGACGATTTACCGACATTTGAGCGCCCTGCAAAGGCAATTTCTGGCAAGCCTTCCGGGATCATGATTGCCAGACTAGACACCCCCGCGATAAATTCACAGTTGCCCGCAAAAAGCAGGCGACCGCGTTCTATTTCTTCCGGCGTATAAGTTTCGTCCATATCGCCTTTAGTCCTTTTTCTTTTTCGTCGTGGTTTTCTTTTGTGCTGGCTTCTTCTTTTTCGGCGCAGGCTTTTCTTCCTCACCAAACAAAGCTTCTTCCACCTCATGCTCGATCACTTCAAGCTCAGGATGCACTTTCGGGCCTTTTTCAATTGCCTCTTCCATCGCAATTTCTTCTTTGCTGCGTTTGAACAAATGCACTTCAACGCCCATCATACGCATGATGGTATATTGCTGAACAACACCCAACGCGTTTGAGAATGTGAAGTAAATCACCAAACCTGATGGGAAACTTGCAAGCAAGAACACAAAGAAAAATGGCATGATACCAAAAATCATTTTTTGTGTTGGATCTTGTGGCGGCGGCGATAGGCGCTGCTGCATAATCATGAAGAACAACATCGCGATTGACCACAAACCGATATTCAAGAAATCAGGAATAAAGCCTGGAACATCATATGGCAACACGCCGAACAAGTTCAAAATCGATGTCGGATCTTTCGCTGACAAATCGTGCACCCAGCCAATAAATGGCGCATGACGCGTTTCAATCGCCATCGAAATCACACGGAAGATTGCAAAGAAAATTGGCATTTGCACCAAGATTGGCAAACAGCCCGCCATTGGGTTAACGCGCTCTTTCTCATAAAGCTTCACAAGCTCTTGCTGTAGCTTCGCTTTATCGCTGCCGTGTTTTTCACGCAATTCTTGCATTTGCGGTGCAATTTTACGCAAGCCTGCAAATGAACGATATGATGTATTTGCCAATGGGAAGACAATCACACGCACACAGATTGTGATCATAATAATTGCCACGCCCATATTACCAAACAAATCATGGAAGAAGTTCATCAACCAATAAAGCGGTTTTGTTAGGAAATAGAGCAAACCAAAATCAACAGCCAAGTCTAGATGCGATACACCAAGGTTTTTAGAATAAGCTTCTAAGTCTTTAACAACTTTCGCGCCCGTGAACATATTCATCGTGTAGCTAACTTTTTGACCACCTGAAACGGTCAGCGCTTCACCGCGGACATCAACTTGTGTCACAGCTTTATTCAAATCAATTGCACCGCCTTTTGATGAGAAGCTGAAATTATGAAGCATATTTGGATCTGGCAGCATTGCGACCAACCAATATTTTTGCCCCATGCCAATCCAGCCTTGCGCGTCCGCAAAACGTTGGTCACCTTTTTTGTTCAAGCTTTTATAGCTGACCTCTTTCAAATCTTTGTTGATGTAGCCAAGTGGGCCTTCATATACGCCACCAGCTTTCGCATCACTATCTGCCTCAGGCAAACCGTGACGGCTTACTAAACCATAAGGGAAGAAACGCAAATCACGACCTGTGTTGTTTTGAATATCCATCTTGATCGAAATCAGGAATTTCTCATCAACAGAGAATGTTTTGCTAAAGACCACGCCTTGGCCATTATCCCACTGTAAAGTGATTGGTGTTTGCGGCGTTAGGGTTTTATTGTCGCCGACAACGCCCCATTGTGTGTTTTTATTTGGTACAACGATGTTAGAATCGGCTGCGATCCAACCAACTTCACCATAATGTGGGTGGTATGAATTTGTCGGTGATAGCAAAGGTACACTAACTTTTTCAGCCAATGTTTTGTGATAATTTTTCAGCAAAATATCATCTAAGCGGCCGCCGCGCGTTGAAATCGAGCCCATCAATTCAGGGCCATCGATGGTCAAGCGTTCAACTTTATTGGTTAGCAATGCTTCTTCACGTGGCTTTTTCTGTTCCTGCCCTGCAGCCATCACACCACCAAAACCTTGCTCGACACGAATTTTGGCTTGCTGTGCTTGCGCGGCGCGCATCGCTTCTGTTTTTGGCTTGATGACAAAATGATCATAGCCAAGCCATAGCACGAGCGACAAAAGAACGAAGATAATCAGATTGCGCATATCTTCTGGTGTCTGTTGATTTGGGCCATGTCCTTGCATTGCATATATTCCTTTACGCGTTTATTTATCGTGGCTTTCCTGCATAGAGCAGCTTGCCTGACATTTCTTATTGTTTTTATTGGCTTTGTTATAACCAATTAAATCTAACCATTCAAATTTTTCTGGCACTTCGTCTTGATAATTCCCTTTATAATAAGGGTGACACCGCAAAATACGTCCTGACGCCAGAAAAATCCCCTTTATGCCACCATGCTGCATAATAGATTGCCGGGCATAAGCCGAGCATGTTGGATGAAAGCGGCAATTTTGCCCAACCCAAGGCGAGAGCAGAAATCTATACGCATCAATCGGCAAACAAATGAAGCGGCGCGACCAATTTTGCAAAATATTTAAAGCATTCATAGCGTTTTAAATAGGGTTATAAATTTATATAGCTGAGGTTATATTATGATCTGCCGCCAATGAAAAGGACTATTTATTTTGAAGGCGTTTTAGACACCACAAGAAGTCTTTTTTCAGGCGGTCATAGGGCACATCAAGCGTTTCTCGTCGGCCGATTAAGACAAAATCGGTGTTTTTCGGGCCATGCGCTGGCAAGACCTCTTGCGCCAATGCACGCAAGCGACGCTTAATGCGGTTGCGCTCAACAGCTTTTTTACTGGTTTTTTTGCTGACAGTGAAGCCAACACGTGCAGTTTGATCAACGCGGTCTTGCGGATGCTGACGAAGTTGAACGATGATAGAAGAAGACACCCAGCTTTGCCCTGAAAGCTGGATGTCTTGAAATTCTTGTCGTTTTTTTAAGCGCCCTAATTTGGCACTATGTTCCGGCCAATCGGACATTTTAAAACTTTCATTGCGCGCGGCAATCGCGCGGCATAAATATTATGCGCTAAGAACCTTACGGCCTTTTGCTCTGCGACGTGCTAGAACAAGACGACCATTTTTAGTTGCCATACGCGCGCGGAAACCGTGACGACGTGCACGAACTAGGTTACTTGGTTGGAATGTACGTTTCATTTCTCTTACCTCTTTAATTAGAAGACCGCAAACTAATATACTCAAACGGGAAATTCAAGTAAAAAATACATAATTTTGTGCGGCCACGCGCGCAGCGCATTTCAAAAGCATAAATTAGTGTACAGAATCAATCTGATCACGTCTAAAATTAGGCCAGCCCGACCGTTGTTTTCATAATTTTAACAAGAGGTTATAATCAGGACTTGCAGCGCGGCAATGATTAGAGTAATCTATTGAACGCATTTAAATTTTTATAAACCAAACTAAGGTAATCATAGACATGTACGCATTTACAGGCAATCCTCAAGAAGATGGTTGGAATCCGGTTACAGGTGAACAGCTCAAAGGATTTCTTTCACAGGTTGATCCGATCGACGGAAAATTCAAAACAAATGAAAGCACCACAAAAGTACATTGGCGTAAATTGCCATTTTATGACCGTGTCGCGCTTGTTCGTATTCAAGACCCAGCTTGGACACCACATAACTTGGTTGCCTATTACCTTACAGACCAAGGTGCGCTATACCGCCTAAACGGCCTATCCGCACCTATTCATGACGTCAACGCAAAAGCACCTATTAAAGTGACCGACGATAACGTTCTTGAATATTTGAAATTCTTCTGCTTCTTCGTTCGCGGCGAAGAAGGCCCATTCCTTATTGCCGAAGACGCACAAGACCAATATATCCCACGTGAGATGGATGATAACACACGTTCAGTTATCGAAGGCACCGTGCGCCCGGCAACATATGAAGGCAAGAATGAGAACGGCCATTACCTATGTGATGCGGTTGTTTTCTATTCTAACGCTTTGTTCATTGCGAATTTCGCGGTTGAGCCAACAGGCATGATCCAAATGCTTGATGATGATCCAATCGCCGCTGACCTACCAATCAGCGTTGAAGCGCCAATTTCTTAAGCGCACAAGAACACAAATTAAAGGCCGGATCATCCGGCCTTTTTTATTGCTTAAATCATTTAGTTTAGAAACGATGAAAGATATTTATGACGCGGCGGAAAACGCAGCGCATTTTTAATGGACGGTATGTCAGCGCCAAACAAACACAGTCTTCATCTTTACCAATTACAGGGGTATGAATTTCACCATCATAGCGGATGATTAAATCCCCCGGCCCATATGAACCATATTCATCGCGCATCGTGCCCTTTAATAATAAGGTCATTTCTTCACCGCGGTGCGAATGGGTCGGAAGCTCCGCCCCTGCATCAATGCGCACCAAACGCATACGTGAACGTGCACAGCCTGTATCAACATCAAAATATCGAATTTTCGCATTCCAGCCTGACCATTTTTTTGTATGGCAGGCATGGCGGCATGATTCCTCAAGATGATCAACAAGCTCACCCGAAAGGCCGAGCATTTTAAGCATCTCAACCGTTTGCGCGCATTGCTTTTTAGTCTGCGCCTCTTCAGCTGCAAGCGCAGCATCATGATGTAGCGCATGATCAATCATTTCCATCATACGTTCGCGCGCCGATGGCTGCATAGAGACAACATCACAATCACGCACCAATAAATAGCCGCCAATTTCTTCACAAACCCGCACAGAGGCACGCCCCTGTTCACTCATTTGCAAATGGGCATCTATCATGAAGCGGCGCGCGTCATCAAGCATCCCCGCCGCATATTCAAATAATAAATCCTGACTTCTTTCTATACTCATCTTTCCTACCCTTTTACTTCGCCATGGGTAATCTGGTCGTGGTCATGCCCTGACTTACCAAGTGCATGCTTTAACTTGTCCATTGCCAATCTAATACGTGATTTCACTGTGCCGAGCGGCAAGCCTGTTTCTTCTGCAATCTGACTATGCGCTTTATCTTCAAAATAAGCTTTACGGATAATCTCAACCTGCTCTGGCGACAAAGTCTTCATCGCGCTCGCGATATCCTCATTGACCTCTTGCTCATAGAAGCTTTCAAATGGAGAATCCTCATCACTGCTCAAATCATAAAATTTTTCAGGTGCCGTCGTGATCACGCGGCCCATTTTGCGGAAATAATCTGTACGTTTATTGCGTGCGACGGTAAATATCCACGTACTCGCCGCGGCAATTTGGGGGTCATAACCATCGGCCTTTTGCCAAACCATCAACATGGTTTCTTGCGCTAATTCTTCAGCCTCATCCTCAGCCAATCCGCCTTTGAGCAGATAAGACTTCACGCGCGGCGCAAAATAATCATAAAGCGTCATAAAGGCCGCCTTATCTTTGCGCGCCCCGACTGTCTGCAACAGTTGGTCTAACGATTTTTTCTGGATATCGGGACTGACCCCGGATGGTTGCATCAATATACACCCTTTATATGATTGCGCATCAATTGCTAAATTAGTGTACACCTATATGCCATCCTTTCAAAGCCCATTACAAAAAAACTGGTGTGTTTAATGTGTGGTATACGCGCGGCCTATAAAATCAGATCAAATTTTTCCTTTGAAACCCTGCTAAAACTTGATATATTGACGTAAATAGGGTGTTCATCCCGTCCATATAGCGATCTCTACGCATTCAATTATAACCAAGCCATCTAAATGGATTTATTATGAAGAAAATTGCCTTACTTACCGCATCTATCTTGCTTTCAACATTTAGCGCACCTGCTTTTGCCGCTGATACAGATATGATTGGACAATATGGTGACTGGTCAGCACATAGCTATAAAGAAGACGGCCAGAATGTTTGCTTCATGGCAAGTCGCCCTCAAAAAGACGAAGGTGATTATACGCGCCGCGGCGACATTTATGCTTTTATCACGCACCGCAAATCAGACGGCACAAAAAACGAATTTTCTTATGCGGCAGGTTACCCGTATAAAACCGATTCAGAAGTGAAAATCGATATCGACAGCAAATGGAAATTTACATTATTCACCGATGGTGAAAATGCATGGACAGCTGGCCCAGCCGAAGACAAGAAATTGATTGACGCAATTAAGCGCGGCAGCAAAATGAAAGTTGTCGGCTATTCCAAAAAAGGTACAAAAACCGTTGATACATATTCATTGAAAGGCTCATCCAAAGCCCATGACGCGATCAACAATGCCTGCGGCGTGAGCGAGTAAGGACCTATATGTTTTTCTTTGGCAATAAAGACAAGAAAAAGCAAAAAGAAGAAGAAGCGGCGAAAAAGCGTAGCGCCGCCATTCGCCAGCAAGCCTTAGACAACGCCCGCAAAGCCCGCGAAAACATTGGTGAAGAGACGCTAGAGCGCATTCGTCAGATGATGGAGAAAAAAGAAAACTCCCCTATTGAGCAAGCCAAACGCCAAATTAAGGCGATGGATAAAAACCGCGTGACCGACAATATTCGTGATATGATCGACGAAGATAAGTATAAGTAACGCCCGCCTTTTTTATTGACATATTCTGTAAAATAACCATAATCGGCCCCTGAAACAGGACTTGGGCAGATTATGAGTACAAAGGCAACCACCAATAAATTCCACTTCATTGCTAATCCGGCAGACCAAAAATCAGCCGAATTGCAGCAACGCATGATGGATCAATATGGTCAGGCTAATTTAAAATCTGCCGATGTTATCTGTGCGATTGGTGGCGATGGCTCGTTGCTTTACGCCCTTCGTGATTCCTTTAACAAATCTGTCATTGGCCAATGCCGTACAGATTCCAACAGTGTCGGCTTCTGGATGAACCGCGTTGATGCTGATAACGCGGATTTAGAAAATCTGATTAATACGGCGCAGCGTTATATTCTACATCCATTAAAAGTAGAAATCACACATAGTGACGGCAGCGTCGCAACACGCTATGCCTTTACGGATGCCGTTTTGGCGAGCAATAATGGGCAAGCCTCGCTCTGTCATGTATTTGATAAAGCGGTCGATGATGCAGCTTGGCGCGTCATGGGTAATGGCATTACTTTTGCCACAGCATTTGGCTCAACCGCAAAATCTTATGCCGAAGGCGGCAGCGCCCTTGACTTAACGCTTGATGCCTTCATCATGACGGGCAGCGGCGTTTGTTCACCACTCAATTTTAAATCCTTTATTTATCCAGGCGCGGCTGAGATAGACGTTAAAACGGACATTAGCCGCCATAAACGCGACCAACGCCTCGACCTTGATGGACAGACATATAAAGCGCCAAAGGGCACAAGCGTCACCGGCTTCACAGTCAGTCTTGATAAAGAAAAACAAGCTGTGCTTTTACTCGACCGTCCAGCACGCAGCGCCTTCCGCAAACTGACCCATGATGTATAAGCCTTATATATAAGCCTTTATTCACCGCCTGCTTTGTAATAAAATCTTAGCTTCGATAGACCGCCGCCAAGGAATAACATAGCGCAATGAATATACTTTTATTAAATGGCCCTAACCTCAACATGCTCGGCAAACGTGATGCCCGTGTTTATGGCACCGAAACATTAGCCGATGTTGAAGCCATGTGTCAGGGCTTTGCTGATGCACATGATATCACCCTCACCTGCCGCCAATCAAACCATGAAGGCGAATTAGTGGACTGGATACAGCAGGCGCGCGGCACATATGATACAATTATTATCAATGGCGGCGCTTATACACATACATCGATTGCCATTCATGATGCATTAGAGATTTTTGATGGTAAAATTATTGAGATACATATCTCTGAGCCCAAGAAACGCGAGGCTTTCCGCCATATTTCTTATATTGAACCCTGCGCGGATTATCGCATTGCAGGGCAGGGCGTGAAGGGCTATATCATGGCCTTAGAATGGGCCGTGGATAAAAAATGAATGAGAATATTTGACATTTGTACGAATATTCTATAATCAAGGTCGTTGGATTCTCAACTACAAACAGGACTATGTTTGATGAAAATTGATACAAACGCAATTAAAGAACTCGCAGAAATTCTAAACGATACCGGTTTGACCGAAATCGAAGTGGCTGAAGGCGACCAAATGATCCGCATTAACCGTGCAAGCGTAACATACGCAAACCCGGTTGGCGCGCCTATGCCTGTCACTATGCCATCTGACCCAACAATCCCGCAGGCAGCGTCTAACGACTTACCAACGGCTGATGTGTCAACACACCCAGGTGCAGTAAGCTCGCCAATGGTTGGTACAGTTTACCTTGCGCCAGAGCCAGGCTCAGCTGATTTCGTATCAAAAGGCAAAAACGTCAAAGAAGGCGACACGCTGATGATTATCGAAGCGATGAAGGTTATGAACCCGATCAAAGCACCAAAAGCAGGTACAGTGACCCAAATTTTGGTTGATAACGCACAACCGGTTGAATTCGGTGACGTTCTTGTTGTTATTGAATAAGCGTAATCACTTTACGCTTATTTGCACAACTCCATTCCCTTTGCTAACAAGATAGGTGCGCCCTATGTTCAAAAAAATTCTGATTGCCAATCGTGGTGAAATTGCCCTACGCATTATTCGCGCTTGTCGTGAAATGGGTATTCAATCCGTTGTCGTACACTCAACAGCCGACGCTAACTCTATGGCTGTGCGTCTTGCTGATGAATCCGTATGTATCGGCCCGCCGGCTGGTAAAGACAGCTATTTGAACATTCCATCCATCTTGTCTGCAGCAACCGTTACAGGCGCAGAAGCCATCCACCCGGGTTATGGTTTCTTGTCTGAAAACGCACAATTTGCCCGCATGGTTGAAGAGCACGGCTTTGCCTTTATTGGTCCAAAGCCTGAGCATATTGAAACGATGGGTGACAAAGTTACCGCGAAACAGACAGTTAAAAAACTTGGCTTGCCGGTTGTTCCGGGCAGCGAAGGCGCATTGAACAGCGTTGAAGAAGGCCTTGCCTTCGCGCGTGAAGCAGGTTTCCCTGTGATCATCAAAGCATCATCTGGTGGCGGTGGCCGCGGGATGAAACTTGTTGAGCGTGAAGAAGACTTCGCGGAGCAATATTCAACAGCACGTTCAGAAGCCGCTGCAAACTTTGGCGACGATACCGTTTATGTTGAAAAATATTTGGGCCGTCCACGCCATATCGAAATTCAGGTCTTTGGTGATGAACATGGTAACGCTATCCACCTCGGTGAGCGCGACTGTTCATTGCAGCGCCGCCACCAAAAAGTTTTGGAAGAAGCGCCATCACCAGTTTTGACCGAAGAAGAGCGCCAACATATTGGTCAGCTTTCTGCGGAAACGGTCCGTAAGATGGGCTATCGCGGTGCAGGGACAATTGAATATCTTTATGAAGATGGCAATTTCTACTTCATGGAAATGAACACACGTATTCAGGTGGAACACCCAGTGACCGAAATGATCACAGGTATCGACTTGATCCAAGAGCAAATTCGTATTGCTGCGGGTGAAGAGCTTTCATTGAACAAAGAACGCATTCGTTTCCGTGGTCACGCGATTGAACTCCGTATCAACGCGGAAGATCCTGATACATTTACACCATGCCCAGGCACAATCACTCAATTCCACTGCCCAGGCGGCCTTGGCGTGCGTTTTGATAGTGCGATTTATAACGGCTATAAAATTCCACCATATTACGATTCAATGGTTGGGAAGTTGATTATTCACGCGCGTAACCGTGATGAATGTATCCGCCGTGCACGCCGTGCAATTGTTGAAACCATCATTGATGGCGTTAAAACAACATTGCCATTGCATGACTGGATTTTACAGCAGCCAGAATTCCATAGCGGTGATTACACGATTCACTGGCTAGAGAAAAAGCTCGCTGAAAAGCAAGCTGGCAAGAAGTAAAAGCACCAAAACCAAATTTGGGCTGCATAAACATCGATAAATTGATATCCGATTGGTTGCTGATTTACGGCATAAGGACGCGGTGAACTTCGGTGCGATACCATAAATCGCGCTTAAGCCCGTCCTTATAGTCAAAATCGCCATGCACAGCCCATTCTGCGACCGCTTCTGCAACATCTGGGAAACGGACCTTTGCTGCGAAACGCTCATCAAGCCAATGACGCACAATATTTGCATCTAATGTTTCCATGGTGCGGCCATAGCCGAGATATTCCAATGCACGCGCGTTTGATACCTGCTCGATTTGCCCATCAACAGGCTTCACCAATAATTTACGGCCTAAATGCAGCATTTCAGAAGGCGCAACAAAGCCCGCATTGGTTATCAAACCTTCACAATGCGCCATATCATATTTAAAGCCTAAAGACGACTTTGGTTTAAAAACTAAACCCGGCACAGAGCGGTCATCATAATCTTCGATATCTTTGTGATAGATATGAAATTCATATTGATTGGTGAAGGGGCGCAGCAGGTTTTGAATATCGGTCAATTCCTCATGCCCCAGATAAACAAGGATCATACCTTTTTCGATTGGGCCTTCTTTCGGCGCCTTAAAGATTGGCGGCAAAATATCTTTCCCATCAAAATGATCCCAATGAAGACCAAGGTGATTTTTCACTGGCGAAAACAATGTCGACATAATGCGCAGACGCCATGGGTTTAATCCTTCTGGTAAACTATGGCGGAATGAATATTGATGCGCAATGCCAATATGCGGAATGCTTTTAAGGCGCGCTGCGTAGGATGTAATAGGCTCAAAATCTGTGATGATGCGGTCATAATCATCGCTTTTGACCTTAGCTACGTCACGGAACATTTGGCAAAGGCTATGTTCACCAAATAAAGCTTCTTTAAACGTGCCCCAACGGTCGATTGTGCCATTTTTCTGCACAAAGACAAAGCCATTACAGCGCTGATAATCAGGGAAGCAGCCCATGTCTTTATAATCTTTCGCCGCGCGACCAGAAAATAAGTAAGAAAGATTGGCATCACCATTGCGATGCAATTTGACTGACATGACGCGGGCGCGCGATGTATGACCATCACCGGTCGCGTTTACGCCGTATAATATATCCATGACCTGTTCCCATATACTTATTTAGTTTTGTTTTTAAAGAAAGTTTTTACGTAATTCAAGCTTTTTGTTATTTGTCTAATAATTAGCAATCACTAAAATATTTTTCTTCTTTTTTTAATGAATCATCTCTATAATTAAATCATACGCACGTGCCTATGGCCCTATGGCGATGAGTTATGGTTAAGCAACGACGTGATCTTTTTGTTTTTAACTTGAGTGTTCGCACTCGCTTTATGAAGGGATTGCTGTTGATGACAGACCATACCTCTATTGAGGGGGAAATTGCCCCTATCTATTTTTTCGAAATTCCAGAAGAAAAATTTTTTCCGACGAATCCTGAACCATTGTTGCTGGCTGAAGAGCCAGATGATGCGGCTATTCGCGCGCTTAGCCCGTGTGTGCCTGTCACGATTTTGCGTTCAAAGCATCTGACCGAAAAAACCAAAGCTTTTAAAAAGGCCTTCCCGGGGCATGTCATGTATGCCATGAAATGCAACCCTGACCCTGTGATGTTAGACGCGATTTATAAAGGCGGCGTAAAACGTTTTGATACGGCATCGATCAAAGAAATCCGCACGATCAGTTCGCGCTTCCCTGATGCAAAAATGTATTATATGCACCCAGTAAAGCCGCCAGAAATGATCCGCGAGGCCTATACAAACCATGATGTTCGCGCCTATGTTCTGGATTCAGAAGAAGAGCTTGAGAAGATCCTGAACGTCACGAACCATGCGCCAGATTTGGAGCTTTATGTCCGCATCGCTGTGCCAAAAGGCAATGTCGTCACTGACTTCTCAGCCAAATTTGGAGCGAAACCAGATATTGCCGCGCAGCTCATCGCCAAAACAGCTAAATATGCCGCGAAACTGGGCGTCAGCTTCCATGTTGGGACACAATGCACCAATACCGATGCCTATAGCCGTGCGATTGATTATGCCGCAAGCGTCATCCGCGACAGCGGCGCGCCTGTTGAAGTGCTTGACCTTGGCGGCGGTTTCCCGACAACACTTGACCCGCTTAACCCACCGCCAACAATGAATGAATATGGTGCGGTGATTGCTGAAGCTATTGCACGCAACGGCTTATCTGCCCTTGAGATCCTCTGTGAAGTTGGGCGCGGCTTAGTTGCGGATGCCGGTGCATTGATCGTCCGCGTTGAAGGTCGCCGCGATGACCTACTTTACTTAAATGATGGCACGTATGGCGGCATGTTAGAAGCTGGCGGCGCGGTAGGCCTACCCTATCCATGTCAAATCATCCGCCGCGAAGCACAGCACAGCGATGCTGCGCTTAAAGCCTTCCGCTTTGCTGGGCCAACATGCGACTCTATCGATATGATGAATGGTCCGTTCATGTTGCCCGCCGACATCCGCGCAGGTGACTGGATCAAGATTGAATGTCTTGGCGCCTATGGTGAAGTGTCGCGCACCGACTTTAATGGTTTCGGCACTGTACAGCGTATTGTTGTCAAAAAAGCGCGCGCGACCAATAAATCCGCTAAAGTCGTTACGCTGGGCGTATAAAATTTAAAAGCTTTGATACAGGGCAGGCTGGGTCACCCACCTGCCCTGTTTTATTTTGCCCTTCCTTTTTTTGATCATTGCTGTATAGTGAAAGAAAGTTACAAGATTATGGATTGTAAAATTATGTTTGATTTTATGCGCACAGCATTAACCGCGACTTCAGGTACTGGAAAGAATTCAGGCCTTGGTTTCGGCTGCACGCATAATTCCGCCGCCGCCAAAACTAAGGACCCATCGGGCGCATAATTTTATTATTTATAACTTTAGCCCCGATCCACCAGAGAAGGGCTAAACCATATTTTCATTCCCCATATGATCAGTGTCTTTATCCCTTCTTTTCAAAATGAACAGAGAAGAGGACAAATTCATGCCACAAGCAGAACAAAGACAAGATCAAATCACTACCCCACCCATTGACCCGATAATGCGAGATATTCCGATGCCGATTGAAACGGAACGGTTAATCCTGCGCCCAACACAAAGCGGTGATGGCGCAGCGCTTGCCGAAGCCGTGCAAGAAACATGGGCACAATTAAACCAATGGATGATTTGGGCGAGCGACCGCGACGCCGCAACCGAAGCGATGTATGAAAGCTATGCCCGCGAAAACGCCGCGCGGTTCATCCGCCGTGAAAACTTCGCGATACTGGCTTTTGAGCGGGCGAGCGGCCAGCTTATTGGTTCTACGGGTCTTCACCAACCTGATTGGGATTTACGGCGCTGTGAAATTGGTTATTGGGTGCGTGCCACGGCGCAGGGTCAGGGCTACGCGCAGGAGATTGCCCATGCATTGACCGTCTACGCCTTCCGCGCCTTAGAGATGCGCAGCGTTATGGTTGCCCATGCCGAAGGTAACGAAGCGAGCCGTCATGTCATCACCCGCCTTGGCTTCACCCAATGCGGCGCAATCCCGAACGGCATCATTGTGCCTAGCGGTGCATTGCTGACCGAGCATATTTATTGCCGTACAAATTTAGATGGCCTGCCAGAACGCCCCGTGCGCTGGCCTGAACCATAACAGGATAAATATATGAAAGACGATTTTGATATAAAACGACTGGGCCTTGCGGATTGGCGCGATTTAAAAGCCATCCGCTTAGATGCCCTAAAGCAAGACCCGCAATTTTTCTTGCGGCGTTACGAAGACGAAATTTTGCAAGGCGATGAATTTTGGCAAAAAAGCTTCGCCGCAGATATGCAAGATAAGCGCGCAATATTCGGGGTTTATGCCCAAAGCCGCATCATCGGCATGGGCGGCGTATCTCCTGATAATGATGATGCCGATGGCGCGCGACTTGGCGGCGGCTATATTGCCAAAGCTTATCGCGGCAACGGCCTCGCCCATCGTTTAATCTCCGCACGGATTGCATGGGCGCGCGCCAATCCCGCTTATCGCAGCCTCTATCTTTCGCACCGCCTTGGCAATGCACCATCGCAGGCCGTCGCGCTTAAGGCAGGCTTTGCACTGCTTAAGCAGCAGCGCATCCAATGGCCTGATGGCGGTTATGATGATGAACTTATTTATCGGCTGACGCTGTGATATCCAATATCATTTTCACGTCTTGATCGACCCATTCGGCTTTTGGATCTGCGGTTTTACCAAGCCCCAAAGCCAAACGATCAAGCGTGAATTCAGCATGTGCCTTAACAGGGTCTTGTGCTAAATCCGACAGGGTAAACGCAAAACCATAAGGGATGCGCAGGCCTTTCATCGTGATATGCCCTTGCGCGTCATATTGGCCTGCCACCGCATCAATCGCGGTGATGGTCTCACTCTCAAAAGTGATTTCAGGGAATGCCTTGCTGTTAAACCAGTCGTCTTTGACAACTGTGGCATCATAGATTTTATCGCCAGTTTTAAAACTATTGGCATCAAGCGTCGCTTTAATTTTGCTTTCTGCTAAATTCGCGGCATCAAAATCAATTTCCGCCTGCCACGCGCCAAAATGGCCTGTGAATTCTTTACCTGTATGTACCGCTTTAATCTCAATCTTGCTTGCAGCAGGGTCAACATTATAACGCGCCGCTTCTGCCGCCGCCCCAGTTGATAAAAATGCAGCGCTTAGCGCAAATGCTAAAAATGTCTTACGCATAGAATATCCTTCTCTCTATTTGCTCCACCACATACGTTTTAATAAGTTTTCTTTATCGATCACCGCATGCTTAATGACAGCAGCAATATGCCCCGCGATCAGTAAACCAAAAATAATCGCGAAGATGAAATGCGCCGTTCCCGCACCGTCATGGACAGCCTCATTTGCGGCTACCCCTGGAATATGCGGCCATTCAAATAGGCCGAAAACAATTGTCGGCAAACCATAAGAGCTTGAGGACACCATAAGCCACCCCGATATCGGCATGACAAACATCAAGACATATAAACCCCAATGGCCAAGCTTCGCTAATTTCTTCTCAAGCGCGGGCATGACATCGGGCAGTGGCGGCGCGTGGCGCACTATACGGACGCCCAACCGCAAAAAGGCGGCCAAGAGCAACAAGACACCGCCGCCTTTATGCCACTGAAAGAGTTGGTATTTCATACTCTTATCAATGTTGATATATTCCATGATAATGCCTGATGTAAACATTAACAAAAAGGCCAGCGCCATAACCCAGTGCAATATTATAGTGACGCTATTGTAACGTGTGTTCATCTCTGCCCCTTTATCTCCACGGCTTTTCATTGATTTAGATCAACTAAAATAAATGTCACGAAGTGTACTTGATAAAAAACTTATATTCGGTGATAATCATATAACTTATTGTTAACTAATTCGCGGTTATAATTAAGTGATTATATTACATTTTTTTGAATTATTACTTATAAAAAATTTTATTAAGGGGCTTTCATGACTAAAGATTCTCGCTCATCTGGTTTCAAACTAGAAAATTTCAAAATCAGCAAGCAGATTGCTATCATCAATATCATCGTTTTTGTCGGCCTTATCATTATTGGCGGCGCTTTTATGATTGGCAATGTCAAGACATCTGACATTCGACAAGAACTAGAAGTTAAATCTAGCCAGCTG
>JASBUS010000083.1 GCA_030147745.1 Alphaproteobacteria bacterium | reverse complement strand
ACGAAAAGGGCATCCCCTGCGCTGAAATAACCGATTTCACAGGTGTTCCTGAATTGTTAGAGGGGCGCGTTAAGACGCTGCACCCTAAAATTCATAGCGGAATATTAGCAAAGCGTGATCAAGAAAGTCATAAAGCGGCCTTAGCTGAACATGATATTTCTATGATCGACCTTGTCGTGGTCAATCTATATCCATTTGTCGATGTGGTTCGTGAAAATGCTGACGAAGCGACTTGTTTAGATAATATCGATATTGGCGGTATCGCGATGATCCGCTCTGCTGCAAAAAATTATCAGCATGTCGTCGTGGCGACAGATCCTAAGGAATATCAACTGATACTGGCAGATATGGATGTCCATAATGGCGCTGTCACGCAAAGTTTGCGTAAGAAGCTCGCAACGAATGCGTTTTCGATGGCGGCGACTTATGATGCAAATATCGCCAGTTGGTTTATGGGACAAAAACAGGATGCAGATTTTCCTGCGCGCATGAGTTTGTCAGGCAGTTTAGACCGTATTTTGCTTTATGGTGAAAACCCGCATCAAAAGGCGGCATTATATAACACGGGCGATCATGCCTTTGGCGTTGTCAATGCACGCCAAATCCAAGGGGAAGAACTTAGCTATAACAACATCCTTGATGGTGATACAGGCTTGCGGATAGTTGCGGGTTTTAGAAGTCCATGTGTGGCGATCATAAAGCACGCGAACCCGAGCGGTGTTGCTATAGCCGATACTATTCAAGATGCCTATTTACGCGCGCTTGTGAGTGACAAAGACAGCGCCTATGGTGGCTGCGTTGCGCTTAATCACCGCGTTGATTTGGCGACGGCGCGCGCGATCATGAAAAATTATACCGTGCTTATTATTGCACCATCTTATGAGCATGAAGCGCTGACCTTTTTGGCAGAACATAAAAAACTGCGTGTGATTGCCACGGGTGAAATGCCTGAAACGCCAGAATCTTTTTGGGAAAAACGCAGCCTTGCGGGCGGATTTTTGGTGCAAAATCATGACATATTACGCGCCACGGCGGATGATATTGAAGTCGTGACAGAGCGCGGCCCGACAGAGCGTGAGTTAAAAGACTTATTGTTTGCGTTTAATGTGAGCCGTTATGTGACATCGAATGCGATTGTCTATGCGCGTGACCAAGTAACGGTCGCCATTGGCGGCGGACAGGCGAGCAGGGTCGATGCCGCGCGCTGTGCCATATATAAAGCGGAATTACGTTCGAAACAGTTGGAAGAACCACAGAATTTATTGAAAAATTCGGTTGTGGCGTCAGATGGCTTTTTCCCATTTGCGGATAGTTTGATTGCGGCGGCAGATGCAGGGGTTACGGCAGTTATTCAGCCGGGCGGTAGTATTCGTGATCAAGAGGTTATCGACGCGGCAGATGACCGTGCGATTGCAATGGTCTTTACAAAGCAGCGTCATTTCAGGCATTAATATCCACGAAGATCATTAGTTTAGAGTTTATCCTTATGTCCGATATTGAAAATGAAACGCCGCGTGGCTTGTCGCAGCTTTTAATCGATTTTGAAAATGCGTTGAGCGGCGAGCGTACGAGTGTGCGTGACATGTTAACGGCCTTACATGAACGTGGCTTTGGTGCATTGTTGTTTATATTTGCCTTGCCTACAGCTTTGCCATTGCCTGTGCCGCCGGGGATTAATCTAATTATTGCTTTGCCCTTAATTATTCTGACCTTTCAGCAGCTGCTTGGGCGCACAAATGTCTGGCTGCCAGAGGGGGTAAAAAAACGTTCAGTAGATACCAAAAAGCTGATGGATATGTTGGGCGCCGCAACGCCCTGGATTAAAAAATTAGAACGCATTGTTAAGCCGCGCTTTGGTGCAATAACGCAGGGGCTATCATCGCGTTTAATTGGCCTTTGTGGTTTTATTATGGCGCTGAGTGTCTGCGTGCCAATCCCTTTATCGAATACGGTTCCAAGCTTTGCGATTGCCTTAATGGCGATTGGCGTGTTGATGCGTGATGGTCTTGCTGTTATTAGTGGAGCGATTATTGGACTTTTATGGGTGGTAATACTATATTCTTTGTTGATCTATTTCGGCTTAGAAGGTATTGAAATGGTTAAGGACTTTATTAAGTCCGCATTGCTGTAACTTAAGGAATAAAATCATGGCACTACAGCGCTGTATCTCATATTTATTTACGCCGTCAGGTTTATTTGCAACCGTGGTGTTTTTGTCTTTCTTTGCAATGGCAGCGGCGCTGACATCGCAATATTTCTTCGGCCTTGCGCCATGTCCATTATGCTTATATCAACGTATCCCATATTTACTGGCGATTTTTATTGGTTTGATTGGCTATGTTCTTGATAAAAAGGGCACGGTTAAAGGGCGTAAAGCGGCATTGGGCTTGATGGGCTTAACATTCCTTGCGAATACCGTCATCGCAGCTTTCCATACTGGCGTTGAACGCAAATGGTGGAAGGGGCTTGAAGGCTGTAGCGCACCTGATCTGAGTGGTTCGCTTGAAGATGTTCTTGCACGTATTAAGGCCGCGCCATCTGTGCGCTGTGATGAAATTCCTTGGGCTGACCCGTTCTTTGGTCTGTCTATGGCGAATTTTAATACGATCGTCTGTTTCTGTATTTTCATTTACTGCCTGATTGTTCTTTTTAGACTTCCAAAATATTGAGGCGTGAATGGGGCGCAGATTATTCCTTTTTAGCTTGTTCTGGTTATGCGGATTAAACGCAGCAATCGGGGTGGCTAAGGCGGAAGATCAGCGCATTACAGCCTATCTTGACCAATTAACGGCGCAGCCCGCTGTGCCAGGGGCGGCGCTTATAATCCAAAAGGGCGATGATGTTAGCGCTTATTATAGCGGTACGGGGGATGTTGATCATCCCGATCGGCATATAAACGCCGAAAGTCGGTTTCGTTTGGGTTCTATAACCAAGCTTTATACGGCGGCGTTGATTGCGCAATTGGTTGCAAATAATGTCTTTGGTTATGATGACCTTGTGCGTCTATACACACGCCCCGAATTTGATGCCACGCGCGTTGATAATTTTAATGATGTAACCTTCCGCCATATTTTGGATAATTTAAGCGGCTTTGCGGATTATCTCGATGGGGCATTTATTCAAGATACATTTTTGAACAATCAATGCGTGGATGAAGAATCTAAGGCGCTCAAATATGTTGAAAATATCCCCGCAATTGCCAAAGCGGGCACGCAGCTTGGTTATAGCAACACGGGTTATGTGATTTTGGGGGATGTGTTAAAGGCACAATTTGAGCAATCTGACCTTGAAGCGATTTTTAAAAAACATATTTTCCTACCATTAGGGCTTGAACAAACAAGTTTTGATGGGGCACGCAATGATGTTTATGGCGTTGAGCGTTATAGTGCGGCGCTACCTTATAGCAGTACGGATATTTGGACAGGCTGTTTACGTTTAGCCGATGGTGGATTAATCGCAACGCCAGAAGATGTGCGTCAGTTTGTTGATGTGGCACTCAGGCAGAAGCGTGAAGGCTTTGTCCCTTACGCAGGGGCAATCTCACCACAAGACACGCCTTATGGGCGTTTCTGGGGGCATAAGGGGCGTTTTCCAGGCTTTGTGTCTGCGGCATTTTATCAGCCAGAGGCCGATATCATCATCGTGATGCTGGTGAATAGCGGCCTTGTGAATATGGATGCAGCGTTTGACGAGGTGGTTAAGCTGGTATTCAATCCAGATTACCGTTTTGAAGCGCGTGATGATTTGCTATGGTATTCTTATCAGGCGGAACAAAGTCAAAAGACCAATACGGCGCTGCCGTTACCAATAAGTGATGTGCCGCCAATGACGGCAGAATAGATATTTAATAGAGGGGGCTTCTATGGATGAACGTAATTTAGCAGGCGTAAAAAACCTCGACGTGATTGATTATTTACAGTCACGCCGATCTTTATCTGTCAAATATATGGATGATGTCGCGCCAAGCGATGATGAAATTGAAACGCTTCTGAAAACCGCTGCGCGCGTGCCTGATCATGGCAAATTATTCCCGTGGTATTTCATTGTGTTTAAAGGTTCTGCGCGCGCAGAAGTCGGAACAATTTTGCGTGAGGCTTACCGTCATGAAGACCCTGATGCGAGCGCCGCGAAATTGGATTTAGAGGCTGATCGTTTCATGCGTGCACCTTTGGTTGTGATGGTCGTATCGCGCATGCGTCATGGTAAACACCCGCTTTGGGAACAGTTTTTATCCGCTGGCGCGCTTTGCCAGAATATGTCGATTGCGGCAAATGCATTGGGATATGGTTCAAACTGGTTGACGGAGTGGTATAGTTACAGCCCTGTGTTCCGTGATCAATTGGGGCTAGATGCGCGTGATAATATTGCAGGCGTATTTTACATTGGCAAACCTTCAGCGCAGCCTGATGGGCGCGACAGACCTGACTTAGCGAAAATTGTTACGCATTGGCATGAAGGTGTGACCTTAAACAAGGGTGATGCCGCTTATGACCAAGATAAATATGATTTACCAGCAGCTAAAATTTTTGGTGTGGGTGATGATTGATGCCGATACAGCTCGCCAATTTTAAAACAGATCCGCAGACTTTTTTATCGCAGCTTTATGATATAGCAGTCGATGCCGCACAGCCGATGAAGGCTGTGCCGCGCTATATGCCGAAGCCACCAAAAGATGGGCGTGTATTTGTTATTGGGGCGGGCAAGGCGTCGGCGCAAATGGCGCAGGCTTTTGAAACACATTGGACGCATCATAAAACACATCCACTTTCAGGCATCGTTATTACGCGCTATGGCTATGCTGCGCCATGTGATTATGTCGAGATTTTAGAAGCCGCGCATCCCGTGCCTGATGAAGCGGGGATCGCCGCAACAGAAAAGCTCTTCACATTTTTGAAGGACGCCAAACTTACGGATAAAGATTTGGTTGTCTGTCTGATTTCGGGTGGTGGGTCAGCTTTGCTTGTTAAGCCAATTGCGGGCATGACTTTGGCTGACAAAGCCGCGATTAATACATCATTGCTGCGCAGCGGTGCGCCAATCCAGAAAATGAATATTGTCCGTAAAGCCATGTCGCAAGTTAAAGGCGGTGGTTTGGCACGCGCCTGTACGCCTGCGCGCCTTCACAGCCTGCTTATTTCTGATGTGGCGGGGGATGATGTTGAAAGCATTGCCTCCGCGCCGACTATTGTCTCTCAAATGGCACACCAGGCGGTTTTAAAGGTGATCAATGATTATAAAATTGATGTGCCGAAGGTCTTTATGGATCATTTACAGGCTGCAGATAACATGGCGATAGATTTAGCAGACCCGCCGCAGCAGGATGTGCATGTTATCGCGAGCGCCAAAATGTCGTTAAAAGCGGCAGCCTTAGCCGCGCAAAAGGTCGGGCTTGATGTTAAAACTATTTCTGATGCCTTGGAAGGCGATAGCCGCGATTGTGCGCAGCTTCATATGGAGCTTATTAAAACGCGTAATTTTAAAACACCATATTTATTGCTCTCTGGCGGTGAAACGACGGTGACGGTTCGCGGTAATGGACGCGGCGGTAATAACGGCCAGTTCGCCATCGAATTTTTAAATTTAATGGCAGATGATGATAAGATTTACGGCCTTGCGGCAGATACCGATGGCATAGACGGCAGTGAAGATAATGCCGGCGCATTTTTCACGCCCGCACTTAAACAGAAAGCGCAAGAGAAGGGCTTGGATATAGAGGCCTATATCCAAAATAACGACTCATACGGCTTTTTTGAACAAGTCTATGGTTTACTGGTCACTGGGCCAACACAAACAAATGTCAATGACTTCCGCGCGATATTGGTTATTGACCGATAGCCATACCTTCGCGGCGTGGGTCAGCGGCGCCTTCATATATGCTTTGATCTTTACGAATGGCGGTTAGGCCGCTGTTTAAATCGCTGCGGGTGATGTTGTGGCCTTTGGCGACGAGGGCGCGCTCAAATGTTGCAGGGAAGCCCATGTCGATTTCGACGCTATCACCACGTGACAATATGGTTGGCATGGCTAAGGCTTGCTCGGCTGTATAGCCCCAATCAATCATCGCGATTAGGCGCTGCGCCACATAACCAATGATGCGGCTGCCGCCTGCTGAACCAATCACCATGATGGGGGTGTGGTTACGGTCGAAGACGATTGTCGGCGCCATGGATGAACGCGGACGTTTGCCGGCTTCAACACGATTGGCAACGGCATGGCCGTCTTGTTCAGGGATGAATGAAAAGTCGGTCAATTGGTTGTTGAGGAAATAGCCATCTTTCATACGGCCTGTGCCAAAGGCAAACTCAATTGAGCTGGTCATAGATATGGCGTTGCCATATTGATCAATGATGCTGATATGGGTTGTACCGCCTTCATCAGGGCCAATATGTGGCGGCGGCGCAAGGTTCACCCAATGTTGCGGCTGACCATAGCTGTAATTCTGCGCGGCATCTGGGTTGATTAAGGCGCGGCGAATATCTAGATATTCAGGATGGATGAGCGCTTTCCCTGGTGTTTTGGTGAAATCAGGATCGGCCATATAATGGTTGCGGTCCGCAAAGGCAAGCTTTGAGGCTTCGACATAAAGATGATAAGCCTCTGCATTTGGCGCAGGGCCGAGGTCATAACCATCCAATAAACGCAAAATATAAAGCAGTGTTAAACCACCTGAGGATGGCTGCGCCATAGAACAGATTGTATATTCACTGCGATAGGTTGCGCATAAATTGGGGCGGCTTTTTAACTTATAATGCGGTGTGATGAATTTAGGGCCAATATCGCGGTAATTAGACAATGTTTCTGCATATTTTGCATTGCGGAGGATATCACCCGCTTGAATTAGCGTGCCATCAGCTTTCGTGAAATAACTAAGCGCGCGATTTTTTTTGAGGCGGTCTTGATAGTTATGGACAGAATCGGCAAGGCGCGGCGTGACGGTGAAGCCATTTTGCGCAAGGATAATGGCAGGGGTAAAGAGTTCAGGCCATAAATGCTTGTCACCAAAACGCTGGTTCAAGGTGAAGAGCAGGGATGGCACGCCCGGCAGGCCAATCGCACGCTTTGATGTTGATGCCGTGAAAAAGTCTAACGGCGCGCCATGTTCATCTAAAAACATATCTGGCGCGGCAGAGTGCGGCGCGGTTTCACGCGCATCAAGATTATAGAGTTTTTGCGTCTTGGCATTAAAATAAAGGGCAAATGCACCGCCGCCAAGGCCAGATGATTGCGGTTCAACTAGACCGAGGACAAGCTGCGCCGCGATGGCGGCATCAGCGGCTGTCCCGCCTTTATTGAGGATATCTTGCGCCGCTTTGGTCGCGAGGGGATGTGCAGTTACGACCATTTGCTTAGGGCTGCTTGTCGCTTGGCTGCCTATCATTGTAGGCAGCAAACGGGTGTTTTGTTCAGGCTGTATTTCGCTCGCTTGGGCAAAACTGCCGAAGCTAAAAGCATATAAAAATGCCGTGAAAGCGAATAAAAATGGGGTTTTCTTCATTTTTCTTTTGCTTTTTCGGTTTATAATTGTTAAACAGCATACGGCTTTATATTGTTTTATAAAGCTTTTTTTAAAATAACCAACCAGAAAGTAGGTGAATAAAGTGGTAAGCGTAAACGTGAGAGACAACAATGTCGACCAAGCGCTGAAAGCTTTAAAGAAGAAGATGCAACGTGAAGGCATTTTCCGTGAGATGAAACTTCGTCGTAATTTCGAGAAGCCATCATTGAAAAAAGCACGTGAAAAAGCTGAAGCAGTGCGTCGCTGGCGTAAGCTAGAACGCAAACGTCGTAGAGACTAGGCCTTCATTTTTCGATATGGGCTGCGTTGTTTAGGTGTTCATGTAGTTAACTACACTTCACACCACGCGCCTAACCCCTATCAAAAACTGCTAGCCTAATGCGTTCAAAAGGCATTATTTTAAAAAAGCCGCTCTTATTTGAGCGGTTTTTTCTTATCCTAAATTTGGTATAAGCCATAAAAAAAAGCCCCGCGATTTGCGGGGCTTTTGGCATTCTATGTATATGCTTAACCTAGTTTAGGCTGCGCAGGTTTTGAAACCTTTGTCGTGTTTTCATTCGCTGGGCTTAGGCTTACGCTGTCTTCGTTTGCGGCTTCAACATGGACTTTAAACTCAGGTGTAATGGATTCAACTGTGAACTTATAATCCATTGGGTTTTTGTCTGGGTTATCTAAACACCAACGACCAAGTGGCAAGTCGATATATTTCTCGATTGCGCGCTCAAGTGGACGTGCGCCCATACCTGGAACAAAACCAAGTTCAGCTAATTGATCTAACGCTTCGTCAGACACAACCAATTCACCTTGTAGCTCTTCGTCTTTATATTTTTGTGCAAGCTTGTTGATTTTCAACTGTGCAATAAAACGAACAGCTTCAGCGTTAAGTTCATTGTAAATAATGGTGTCGTTCGTACGGTTCAAGAATTCTGGCGGTACAGTCGCTTTAAGGGCGTTCATAACCGCCTCTTTATTTGTGACTTCTTGATCTTCTTCCAGATTAAAGCCAATGACACTTGGTTTAAACTCTTTGTCTTTTTCACCGGCATTTGTGGTTAGCAAGAATAACGTATTGGTCAAATCCAATGTTTTGCCAGAACCGAGCGTTAAACGACCTTTATCCAAAGGTGCCATGAAGGCCTTATAAATATCAGGGTGCGCTTTTTCAAACTCGTCCAGAAGTACAACGTTAATTTCGTTTTCTTCAACGGCTTCAAGCGGTGTTTTTTCGCCGTAACCAATATAGTTCGGGCTCGCACCAAGAAGCTGTGTAACGGTAAGCTTTTCAGTGTAGTTGCTCATATCAATTGAGATCAGGCCTGCACCCAAATATTTGGCGATAAGCTCTGCTGTTTCCGTTTTACCCACACCTGTTGGGCCCGCAAGGATATACGCGCCAATAGGCTTGCTTTTCGCTTTGCGGTTCATGCGAAGAAGGTCGATACTTTCGCAGATTTTATCGACCGCGTGATCTTGGTTAATCAGGTTCGCTTTGACATTCGCGTTTACGGTCGCCATGCGCTCGTTCTGATTGGTCAAAATCATATCGCGTGTCTTGCCAGAACGAGTTGAGATCGCCTCAACAATGTCATCAAGCGTGATTTCTTCTGAATTACGAAGTTCAGCGGCTGTTGCAGCAAGCGTGATAATGCTTGTTGTTAGGCCTGGCTGTGCTTCGTCTGATTTATTGACGTGCTTGTTCGATAATTTAACGGCAGCTTCAATGATATTGTCGCTAAAATAATAATTTTCAGAGAATGTTTTACCGCGGCCGAAATAGAGCCAATCTTTAATACGCGCAACGGTTTCCTGTTCATTTGGCTCTTTCACTTTGTAAGTGTTAAGCAGTTTATACAGGTCTGGCGCTTCTTTCTTGATTGAATCCATACCATTTTGGCTGACTTCAGCAATGATGCGAACGTCTTTTTCTTCGCCAAGCCAGTATGTGAACCATTCTTCTAGCTTACCGCCAAGGATTGATTTTGGCTTAACCGCTTGCTCAAAACCTTTGATTGAAAGGTAGATTGGCGGACGGCCTGACTTGTTATGCATATCAATGCGAGAGAACAAGACGTGCAAATGTGCATCTAAGCGTGTTGCTGAGATTTTACCTGTATCAATGCTTGGGTCTTGAAGCGCCGCAGGTGTTTTGCTCAAGTAATTGACCATCATTTCCAAATCAAGTTGGATAACACGTGCGCCAAGCAATTTCTGTGGCACTGTGTCATGATATAGATGTTCAGCAATACGTTTTACAACGCCGCTTGTATCCATGCCTTTTTCTGCAACCATGATTAAGCTTGAATGCGTTGGCGTCATCATCAATGTTTCTGCGAAGTCGAGCAGATGTTCATCGACTGGAGTATATAGAACGTCTTGAACGTCAATTTTTTTCTTCTCAGCATAAGCCATACGCGCTTTGTGCTTTTTATCGACAGTTTGACGAAGTTCTTTACCGTAAAGGCTGATCAGTTGTTCTGTATATGGGTCAAGAACGGTTGATTTAAGATCTGCTTCTTCTTCATAACCATTTTCAGCGTTTGCTTCGTGGTCTTTGTGAAGGTCTGCATATTCGTCTTCGTATTCATCGTCACCTTCTGGTGCGGTTTCTTGCTCATATATACGGTCAACCATGTCTTTGACGTGACCTTGTAAGTCCGCATTGCGCGAGAATACACGGTGCAGGCTGTCTTGAAGACTTGCTTCTGTAATATAGCCAAGCATGTTGACGTGGTCTTGGCCTAGCAGCTCAAGAGATTCAAGGTCAATCTTACCTGCAAGGACGGCTAAATAACGTGGGTTCTTAAGCGATTCCTCACCGTCAAATGCGTTTTTATACAAATATTGCGCAGCATATGGGTGTTTTTCACGTGTGTGGAACACAGACCAAATGGCTTCTTTGCGTGTTTTTGTATTTTCAATTGCTTTGATTTCTTTGTATTTCTTTGTGTCGGTGTGACGCAAGATCGACTCGTAAATTTCATATGGAATTTCTTGATCGCTGCAGCCTTTGAAAATCGCTTCAAATGCGGCGCGCACGTCTTCCATTGCAATTTGGTATAAGCTCTTACCCTCAGTTAGGCTTTCAGGAGCTTCGCGCATATAGGCTTCAATTGAAGGATCTTTCTGGATCGCCTTCATTGTGCGGGCCAGTTTTTCAATCGCTCGGGTCGCATTAATGCTATATGATTGTTGTGTAGTCATTTGGAACTCCCTGTTTTTATTCGATATACGCACGGATCTGTTTTTAAATGCTCAGTGGTTATTTATGTTGTTATTTCACTGATGCGACAGAGCCGAAAGATTAATTAAGCAAAATATAATGAAAAAAACAAGACTTTTTTACGTAAACACGCGAGAAATATTGTTATAAAAAAAGCCGGGAAATGGTAACTTAATTTTTTACCAATCCCGGCTTATAAAATGTCCTTGTTCCGTGCATATGCGGTTTGTGAGTGTGTGTTCTAAGCATGATCGAAAATTTGGAGCTAAGAACTTTAGCCAATGGCTAAAGTGCACACACACGGCTGTCGGGACGTTTCGCACAACCAATAAATTTTTGCCCATGGGGCAGAGGAGAAACTTAACCTACCTTCGTCAGAAACCTTTAAAATCGTAAACCTTATGATTAAATAATCTCATATTTATGTAAATAATATATGAAAAACGTATAAAATTTTATCTAATTTATTTTTAAGATTTTATATCAATGGGTTAGATTGATTGTGACAGCAGGTTTTTATACTGGTTTTGTTGGAAATCACCATACCAGTTAAAGAATTTTTGCACGTCTGACGCATTTTTTCGAATATTTGATATGACATCAGGGTAGCGGGCGTCTTTATCAAAGGTGAATTTTTTGCGCAAAATATTGATGCCATCCGTCGTTGTTAGGTCAATATTCTGTTTTTCAACCGTATCTAAAATTTGTAGATAAGGGATGAGTTGCTCTGGTACGCTGCGCATCATAACGAGTGGTTTTTGATATAAGTCTAACTCGTCAATTTGGCTGTCGTTACAGAATGCGGCGGTATAAAGCAGCATTTGTGTGCGGGCTGAAATTGTATCGCGTTTCAAGATACGCGACGCGGCGCGCTGGAAATTATCTTTCGCGGCGGCTTTGCTTTCAATTTCGTTTAATGTTGTTAGCTCAAGCAAGCGGCTGTTATCGTTGCTGATGGCGCCGCGCTTTTTAATAGTTTCGTTATAATCTGATTTGGCTTGACCTTTAGCAGGGCGGTGCAAGGTTGATGGCCCCATACAAATATGCCAGATCAATACTTCATAATTACGCTTCGTAATATGACGCGCCATCGATTCAATTAATTGACCATCAACAGCGGCGTTAAATAAGTTTGATAAATGCGATTCACTGCGGTTATAGGCTGATAAAATACGGTTGTTATTTGCCAATGCATAGGCGACCGCATCGTTTTTATCTTGTTTTTGCGCGCGTTCAGCATGCTGTAAGAATGTGACGTTACCATCAATAATCTGTGCGATTTTAACCGCAGGGCCACCAACGCCGCGGAAGTCTTCGGCATGCGAATAGAATTTCATATAATGGTTCAGGCGTGAGTCAATTTCGCGTTTTTCATGTTCAAAGCCAGGGAATGTGCCATCAAAGTCATATGTATTAAAGAAGTGACGAATGCGTGAAGCTGTTTCTTTGTAACTGAATTTTGAACGTTGCTTGTCTTCATCAACGATTTCAGCGCGCACAGATTTTAGCGCTTGGATGAAGCTATCGGCGCGTTGGTCAAGTGATGCATATAATGCAAGCTTCATGAAAAAGCCGGCAATCTCTGCTTCTAATTTGATCTTGTCTTGGGCTTCGCCTTTTTTCTCTTCAGCGTTTTGAGCGCTTTCTTCAGCGAAGGAGTGGAACTCCATAATTTCTTCGCCCATATCATGCATTAATGTGCGGATAATTGCAGCGCGGAAGGCTTCAGCTACGGGCTGCATCGGCGCATCATCTTGCTGCATATCGCGGGCAATATTTTTAAAGAGCGGCACAATTTCATTCACGCAGACGGATAATGAATGTTCTGCGGTGCTGTTGTGAAAATCAAGTGGGTGGTGGACGTCAATGAACCCACCGAACAGGAAACGTTTTACATCAATTAGTCCGTGCAGCATAAGGGCGAAACTGTAGCGTTCATAATCATCAAAGCCGATATTTAAGGCTTGGTCGAGCCCTTGCATCGTTTTTAGGGTTTCGCTGAACGGTTGGTCAGGCTCTAAGCGGCTGCCAAGGTCATTCCAGAGCGCGGCGCTATCGACATCCAAAAATTTTAGCCACAAAGCATGGTTATTTTGCTTAATAGGTTGACGAATGCCTGAATTGCGTCCCAAAGCTGATAATGATGTGTGCTGCCCGTTCATCTGTCCTGCTCTTAATTATGTAATATATTTATTGATTTTATGAAACTTACCGAGAAGCTGTGAATATGTCAAGTTTGTTTTTCTGCGCCTTGTGGATGATTGGGCGGCGTTAATTTGCTGTGGTTATCTGTATAAAGCGTCTAGGCAATTCGGTATGAATGTTTATATTAGGGAACAGAAAATCCCATATTTAATTAAGAAAGGACACAGCAGTGGCTGGATCGGTAAATAAAGTTATTTTGGTTGGTAATCTTGGTAATGACCCAGATGTGCGCACTATGCAATCTGGCGGTAAAGTCTGTAACCTTTCAATCGCAACATCTGAAAGCTGGAAAGACCGTAATAGCGGTGAGCGTAAAGAGCGTACAGAATGGCACCGCGTTGTTATTTTTAACGAATCTTTGGCAAAAGTGGCTGAGAGCTATTTGCGTAAGGGTTCAAAAGTCTATATTGAAGGTCAGTTGGAAACACGCAAGTGGACAGACCAAAGCGGCGTAGAGAAATACACAACTGAAGTTGTGCTTCGCCCATATACTGGTCAGCTAACTATGCTGGATGGTGCTGGCGGCGCAGGTGCTGGTGGTGGCAACTTCGGCGGTGGTTTTGGTTCATCTGCGCCACAAAATGATAGCGGCTTCGGTGGTGGTTCATCACAAGCAGCAGCACCAATTGATGATTTGGAAGACGAAATTCCATTCTAAAAACTTAAATGATAAGAGGATATCTTGTTATGCGTAAAATTTTGCTTTTGACGATGACGGTTTCTTTGGCTGTAGTTGGTTCTGTGGGCGCGTATGCGGCGGCAGAGGATGACTTGGCGCAAAAGAAAGTATTGGCACAAGATTTTTTCGAAGTGCGCCCAGTGTCAGATGCAGCTGATTTTGCCATTGCACAGATTGCCCAAACCAAGCCAGAGGCGGAGCGTAATTTATTCATTAAGCAAATGCGTGTGAATATGGATTATGCGCGCCTTGAGGCGGAAATGACCAAAGTTCTGGTTAACACCTATAGCGCCGAAGAAATAAAAGCGATGACAGCCTTCTATGGCTCTGACGTTGGTAAATCCATTATGGACAAGCAGAGCAGCTTTCAGCAAGGCGTCAGCAATGTTTTGTCCACTATGCTAGATGAAGCATTCATGAAGGCTAATTACGGCAGTAACGGCCTGCAATCGCGTCCTCAATAAAGGGGCATATAGCCCCTCATTTTTTACCGTTTATAATAAAAGTTTTCTTTTCCATGAATAACTTGTGTTTTTCTAGCGCAAAGCCTTGCTGTATGCGGCTCGGAGTGCTAAAAATATACGTCATAATCGTTTGATTTTATTTTATTACGGCATCTTATGTCACGCACCTATTTTGTATAGGCTTTGCTCCATATGATTTGTTCTAAAATGAACTTAAACGATTACTAATCACAATAGAGAAAAACGACGAATTATGAGCGACGTAAGTATAGATAACACAGAGAAATTTCCAGCGGTATCGTTAGAAGATGAGATGAAGCAATCTTATCTCGATTATGCGATGAGCGTAATCGTATCCCGTGCTTTGCCGGATATCCGCGATGGTTTGAAACCAGTACACCGCCGCATCCTTTTTGCGATGAAAGAGGGCGGTTATACATCTGATAAGCCATTCCGTAAGTCTGCACGTATCGTCGGTGACGTTATGGGTAAATATCACCCACATGGTGATAGCGCGATTTATGATGCCTTGGTACGTATGGCGCAGGACTTCTCGTTGCGTTTACCGCTTATTCATGGTCAAGGTAACTTTGGCTCGATGGATGGTGACCCACCAGCGGCGATGCGTTATACCGAAGCGAAGCTTGATAAAGCCGCAGAAGCGATTTTGTCAGATATCGATAAAGAAACGGTCGATTTCCAACCAAACTATGATGAATCGGTTTATGAGCCGAAGGTATTGCCAAGCCGTGTGCCGAACCTTTTGGTCAATGGTGCAGGCGGTATTGCGGTTGGTATGGCGACCAATATTCCACCACATAACCTTGGTGAAGTCATTGATGGCTGTTTTGCCTATATGGAAGATTCCAACATCACTAATGAACAGTTGATGGAAATTATTCCTGGTCCGGACTTCCCAACAGGGGCGCAAATTTTGGGCCGTAAAGGTATTCATTCTGCTTACACAACAGGTAACGGTTCAGTTGTTATCCGTTCAAAAACGTCGATTGAAGAAATTCGTGACAACCGTTATGCGATTATCGTCCACGAAGTGCCTTACCAAGTGAATAAAGGCCGTCTGCTTGAGCGCCTTGGTGAAGTTGCACGTGAGAAAATCGTTGAAGGCATTTCTGAGATTCGTGATGAATCTGACCGTGAAGGCGTGCGCGTTGTTATTGAGCTTAAGCGTGATGCCCATGGCGAAGTGGTTTTGAACCAATTGTTCAAACACACAACATTGCAAACATCATTCGGCTGTAACATGGTTGCCTTGCGCCATGGCCGTCCAGAAATGGTGTTGCTGCGTGACTTTATTGCGGCTTTCGTTGAATTCCGTGAAGAAGTGATCACAAAGCGTACAATCTTCGAACTTCGTAAAGCGCGTGAACGTGCGCATGTCTTGGCTGGTTTGGCTGTGGCTGTTGCGAATATCGATGAAATCATTGCGTTGATCCGTAATGCACCAGATCCACAAGTCGCGCGTGAGCAGTTATTGGCGAAACGTTGGCCAGTGGGTGATGTGAAGCCATTGATCGAATTGATCGATGACCCTGAATTCCCAGTACATGATGATGGTACTTACCAAATCAGCGAAATTCAGGCGCGTGCGATCCTTGATTTGCGCTTGCATCGTTTGACAGGTCTTGAGCGTGACAAAATTGGCGATGAACTTCGTGAAATTACAGATCAAATCGCAGAATATTTGGCAATTTTGAGCAGCCGCGTGCGTTTGTTCGAAGTTATGCGCGAAGAACTGCAAGAAATCCGCGACAAATTCGCAACACCGCGCCGTACAGAGCTTTGCGATGCAGAATTTGAAAGCGATATCGAAGACCTTATTCAACGTGAAGACATGGTTGTGTCGATTACGCATGGTGGTTACGTGAAACGTACGCAGCTTTCGGTTTACCGTGCGCAGCGTCGTGGCGGTAAGGGCCGTAGCGGTATGGCGATGAAGGATGAGGATTTCATTTCTCAGCTTTTCGTGGCGTCAACACACACACCGCTTTTGATTTTCACAAACCGCGGTATTGTGCACCGTATGAAGGTTTGGCAGTTACCACTTGGTAATCCAACATCAAAAGGTAAGGCGCTTGTGAATCTATTGCCATTTGAAGATGGTGAGAAAATCTCCGTTATTATGGCGTTGCCAGAAGACGAGGAAACATGGAACGATTACAACATTATGTTTGCGACAGCGCATGGTTCAGTACGTCGTAACAAATTGTCAGACTTCAAAAATATCCGCTCAAATGGTTTGATCGCGATGAAATTGGGCGAGGGCGAAGACCTTGTTTCAGTTGCATTGTGTGAACCTGAGGATACCGTTGTTTTGGCTGCACGTAAGGGTAAAGCGATCCGCTTTAATGTTGAAGATATTCGTGTCTTCGCAGGCCGTGCGTCAACAGGTGTTCGTGGTATGAAACTTGGCGCGGGCGATGAAGTGATCGGTATGTCGATCATCAAAGCTGAAGCCGAGGATGCAGCAGAAGAAGACAAACAAGTTCTTCTTTGTGTATCTGAAAATGGTTATGGCAAGCGTACTTTCGCAAGCGAATACCGTATTTCAGGTCGTGGCGGTCAAGGCGTGATCAACATGGATGTAACGGATAAGACAGGTGAAGTTGTTGCAACATTCCCTGTAACACCAGAGCACCAAATCATGCTTGTTACCGATGGTGGTCAAATGATCCGTACCGGCGTGGCTGATGTCCGTGTTACAGGTCGTAGCGCACAAGGCGTGAAGCTATTTACCGTTGGTAAAGGCGAAAGCGTTGTGTCTGTTGCTTCTATGATTGAAGAAGAAAACGACGAAGACGGCGATATTGAAGCAGTTGACGGTGAAGTTGTTGATGCAGATGCAGATGCTGCGCCAGACGATGCCGCGGCTGCGCCAGAGGCTTCAGACGAAGCGTAAGGTTAGGCTCTAATTAAATTTAAAGGCGTGCGAATTAGCGCGCCTTTTTTTTATGCACAATATTGTTGACATAATACATCGCTTGTGATTAATTCATCATCTAATTATACAGGGGGGCAAAATGAAATTTTCCGATTTATCTTTAAAGGCTAAATTTGATGTCGCAGTGATGAGTGTTTTTGGTACGCCGTCAAAGGTGCTATCTAAAACATTATATGCAGATGATTATGAGACACGTTTAGAGTTCACAAAAATGGCTGACCAGAAGAGCTATAGTGGTCAGGTGATTTTCAGAAAAGATGTAAAATCATATTTAGGCGGCGGTGTTAAGCGTACCGAAGTGATTAGTAAGATCCCTAATGCCACTGGTGGCGTGGCTTTGGAAGATATTCCACATTTGATCGAGCAATGGCAAGAAACCATGGAGATGCAGGGCTGGAAGAAATCAGCGCTAACTGTATTAGGTGCTGGCGCTGAATATCAAGCCGTTGCCTATAAAAAGGGCGTTAAGCTTTAATCCTCTTAATATGCTAAACGTTGAAAGCTAAGCTGCGCAGGTTTTGTGAAGCTTGGCAAGCTGCCGTCTGATGTTTCAATGTCGGCGCTTTGGTTTTCAATATCGAGGGTGATGACTTGATAGGCGCTATCGGCGGCGTCACCGAGTTTATCCATGACTTTGGTGAAGCTGTCTTTCAAAAAATGTAGGGAATAGCCGGCTAAATTTGGGCTGTCATCCGTCTTTTGTGTGGCGGCTTTTGGCTGTTCAGGCGCTTTAAGCGGCGTGTATTCAATCATATTTAGGTTATTCTCTGGGCGCGAAACGCTTTGTGGCTGTGTTTCGGAGCCCCAAAATTTTGTGCTGATGATATGCCCTGGTTTAAATTCGGCCTTACCATGAGGAGCTAAGCCTGCGTCGCGGCGGGCTTGTAAATGGTCTTCAGCTTTTTGTTTGATTTTGGAGAGGCGCCATTGGTCGATTTGCGCTTGCGTATCGTCAGGCAGGCTTTGAGCATGTGTTGGAATATTCAAAAATGACTTAACGGCGTTAATAACTTTGTTCAACATGTGTTTTGCCTCTATTTAAATTCTTTTTTTTATTATAGCAAAAATCTATCACAAAGCGGGGTGGAGCGCGAAAATGAGCGTGATTTGTTAATTATTACAAGATGTTGGCTTGTATTAATCGTGCCAAGAAAAGCTGCGCATGTCATCACAGCCATTGCCTAAACACATATATTCAACTGTGCCATTGGCATTTAATTCTGTGCCAAGAATGATGTTGCTGCGGTTTTGTGAAAAGGCGTAGCAAAGAATACCAAAAGCCGTGATCAGTAATAGGGATGAAAACAATGTAGCTTTGATATATTCAACGCGTCTCATAGTAATATATTTCATATCGACCTCCCATTTTTATCTTGTTTTATGTAAACTGCAATATGTGTTCCAGTATGTAAGTGTTTGTTATGCCGTGCTTCATGAAAATAATTTTGCGCTGCATCATGACGCAGCTGTTTCAAAATGAAACGGCTGACCGGCTTGACTCGTTTGGTGCAAGGGGCTAATGCTTATTAATAAAAGACAGGGGAGAGATATCAATGACGGATCAGCCAAAGGCGCCGCAGCTTAATTTATCGTTCGATGGTTACCATTTAGAAATTAGGAATGGCAAGTTAATTGTCAAATCCCCATTGCCTGTTGAAGTGCATGCGCCTGCGGTAAGTAATGGTGTTGATCTCTTGGTGGCTGAGGCTGATTTAAATGCGGCTTATGCCTTAAAACCGCAGCAGAAATTAAAACGCGGGCAATATTACCCATATCAGGGCATTTATTTAGGGCAATATGACTTGCCTGCGCCGCATGATAAAAATCTATGCCGAAAATTCCATGCCTTTGCTGCGCGCGAACCGTTAACGTGGGTTCTGCCTTGCGGTCAAGATAGCATTAATAAAACGATTTTCACTTTAAGTGAGGCCGAAGATTATATCGCGCGCCTGCGCAAAGCGCAGGAAAGCACGGTTTTTAATAATAGTGGTGTTCATCATTTTGATGGCGGGGCGAGCGTATATTTTAACCCAGTCCCACGTATTGAAGGGCGTATGGTAATGTCACTTCGTGATGGGCAAATGCAAAATGGCGAATATGTTGGCCTATGGCAACAGATTGAGGCGGGCCGTTATAAAGGTGAATGGTTTATACCGCCATGCGATATGATCGAAGATGTCTTATATGGTGCGCGCAAGCTATCTGCCCTCAAGAATAGTTTTAACAACGCTGTGCATCACACTGATATTAATAATAAAGTTGTTTTGTCATCCAGCTTTGTTTGTGGTGAGCAGGGGGCGATTGCTTATGATTTCGCTACGGGTCGACAGAAAATATTGTCACGCGTAAGTGATTATGCAGAGGTGCAACTGTTACGTTTGGCGCCTGTTTTCTAAATTTTTTTATTGTTCTTTTAATGATTAATTGCATGTTTTAGTCACGAATGCATGGTTTGTATAGGGTGGTAAGGGCTTAAGGTTTGGTGAGTCCTTTTTATCGCAATGCAGTATTTGCAAGGCTTAAGCGGTCATTTATAAAATTTCGCTAAATTTTTATTTAAATTCATCTTTTATCCTATTGAAAACTAACACTTTATTTAACTGTTTTATGTAAACTAATTAATTGTGAGTGGGTGTTTCATTGGTAGGTGTGGTTCGTCTTAGTCGTTCTTCTAGGTCATCAGCTTTATCATGAAATTCATGAATATTAACTAAAGTAAAAAAGAAAGGCGCTAACTATGATAGGTCCTGAACAAACCTATATGGTTATCTCTTTAGCTTTTGCGGTTTTTGCGGCCATCGCAGCGGTGGGGGCGGCAATAACCCTTTCAATTAGTTTTGAAAGATTGCGTAACGGCTTTGCAAAGGTAAGAGAGATGGTTGATGTATTAAACCGGCAAACAGGTTTTTTCTCAACGGCCATTCATAATATGGAACAACGCGTCGACGCATTAGATGCAAGACAAGGTGTTCTGGAGACCCAAACAGCAGAAAGCAATGCTCGTACAGATTCGATGCTGCGCTATGCTGAAAATATGGTGGTCCAAGCTAAGCATGAAATTAAGCAAGAGATGGCTTCGCAGCTACCTCAGCAAGATAATCATGCGCAATCTGTACATGATCCATTAGGGCAAACACAAGCCTTGTATGCGGAGATCCCAAAAGCCGCCGCACGCTCAGGTATGGATGCTTTGCTTGCGGATCAAGATGACCAGAATAACGGAGGAAACGACCGATCTGTTGCATCAATTTATTTTGATACAAACAGTGACCATATCCGCTTTGTATAAGCGTTGGTATAACCAATCACTATAAAATTCAAGCCCATATAAACGCGGAGAAGACATTGACCATTTACGGTTGATGTCTTTTTCGTTTTTGCAGTAAACTGACGTGTATTTAAACTTAATTTAGGGGCGCTTATCATGCAGAATTTAGAACGTCATGGGGAATGTTTATGTGGTCAGGTTAAATTTGCACTAACGCTGCAAAGTCCTGCTGTGCATGTCTGTCATTGTAATATTTGCCGTAAGCATAATGGCGGGCCATCCATAACGGTTTCCTGTCAGGCGGATAGCGTAAAGATCACTAGCCCCGATCAGGCGTTAAAATGGTATCAAAGTTCGGAATGGGCGGAACGCGGTTTTTGCAGCGCATGCGGGACAAATATGTTTAGTAAGTTGTTGGGTGATAACCCGATGTATTACGGCGTTTCAGCAGCATTGCTTGATCATCAGGATGATTTATTTACCGAAGAACATATCTTCGTTGATAAGAAGCCCGCTTATTATAAATTTGACGATGACTGCAAAATGCTGACCGAAGCAGAATTTTTGGCGCAATTCTCTTAAAAAAGCTAATAGCCGCTATTAAGCGGCTTTTTTTGTGGCTTTTTCACTCATCATGCGCACGAAGCGGTCGAAGAGGTAATGGCTGTCATGTGGGCCAGGGGAGGCCTCTGGGTGATGCTGCACTGAAAAGGCTGACATATCTTTAACGGCAATGCCTTCACAGCTTTGGTCAAATAGGCTGATATGTGTGACTTCAACATTATCTGGCAAGCTGTCTGCAACCACTTCAAAGCCATGGTTTTGTGATGTGATTTCAACTTTACCTGTGGTCAGGTCTTTCACAGGATGGTTCGCGCCGCGATGGCCGAATTTCATCTTGCGTGTTTTACCGCCAAGGGCAAGGCCGAGGAGT
>JASBUS010000075.1 GCA_030147745.1 Alphaproteobacteria bacterium | reverse complement strand
GACCAAAAGGTCGCTTTCTTTATAAGAACAAGTGGCTCCCCGGGCCGGATTCGAACCAGCGACCAATTGATTAACAGTCAACTGCTCTACCACTGAGCTACCGGGGAACACCGCTTGTGAAAACAGAAAATACAGATTTTTTTCACCCTGTCAATTCTGTTTTTTCTAATAAACGAAAAAATATGTATTAAAAACTTATTTCCGCTTTTTAGAAGAGGGATATTGGAGGCACGAGCCGGAATCGAACCGGCATTCACGGATTTGCAATCCGGTGCATCACCATTCTGCCATCGCGCCTTTAATATACCCACCAAAAATGGTTTGTATGAAATATCACCTTTAAAATAATAAATCCAGATTTTTTTATCATTTTTTCGTGTTATATTTCAGTCAAATTGGTTTTTCGTATTTTGTTGTTATTTAAAATATGTTTTCATGGACGCCTAATTCAGTTCATTTATTCAAATAATATAGGTAAGTAAAAATGACAGATTATTCAGCAGCACGCAAAAATATGGTTGAGTGTCAATTGCATCCATGTGGCATCAGCGACATTCGTGTGCTTGAGGCATTTAATACTGTGCCGCGCGAATCTTTTGTTTTTGAATCGCAGCGTAGCATTGCTTATATGGATAAAGACTTACCTTTAGGGCATGAGCGTTACTTGCTTTCACCTATGGTGCATGCCCGTATGATCCATGCGCTATCAATTAAGTCTGATGATATAGTGCTCGATATCGGTGGCGCTATGGGCTATTCCGCAGCCGTTTTGTCTAAGCTGGCGACAACTGTTGTCTCCGTTGAGAATCAGTCAGACTTTCTGGAATTTGCAAAAAAGACTCTTTTGGAAATGGATTTGCTTAATATCCTGCATGTTGATCATGATCTGCAGCTTGGTGATGCGAAACATGGGCCCTATGACTCAATTCTCGTCAATGGCGCCGCTGAATATATTCCGGATGACTTAATCGCCCAATTAAACATTGGCGGCCGTCTATGCTACATCGAAACCAATCTATCCGCAGTTGATTGTGGTAAGGTCGTATTGTTAACAAAGCGTGCGGATGGCGAATGTGACCGCAAAGTTCTGTTTGAGACTTCTGGTCATCTTTTGAGTGGCTTCAACAAAGACTCAGCTTTTAAATTCTGATTTTATATTTCCTCACCGTTTTTCTTTAGGCCCGAGGTAAACGATCTCGTGTACAAAAAAGTGAGTTTGCAGTGAATAAAGAGATTTTCATTGTGGGCGCGCTTTGACAAACGCTATGGCATGGGACAAACTATGTGGTAATATAAAAGTTAATGAATCATTAATGGCTTAGATATGGCAGAAGATAAACAAGACGAACCATCAATCGAAGAAATTCTGGCGTCCATCCGACAAATCATTTCGGATGATGACGAAGAAGCAGATGAAACAGCAGCGGAAGAAGAAGCCGTTGTTGAAGAAACGCCTGAGCCAGAACCTGTTGTTGAACCTGAGCCTGAGCCAGAGCCAGAGCCCGTCGCAGTTGCTGAGCCAGAAGAAGACTTTGATGCTATGGTTGCCGAAGCTGACGATGAGGAAGTTTTCGAGCTTACAGATGAATTAATTGAAGACGAGCTTCTTGATGACGAACTTCCAGAAGCTGATGAAACATTAATGAGTGATATGGATATCGATTTTGGCGAAGATGATGGCGCTGATTCGGTAGAAGAAGAAGTTGAAGTAGAAATGCCTGAAGAAGAAGTTGCTGCCGTAGAACAAGATGAACGTGATGCCATTATTGAGGGCGTGACAGCTGCTGCAACTCTAGGAGCATTTGAACGCTTGGCACAAAGTATTCCGGTCGCGCGTCCAGGCGGTCAAGGTCATACATTAGAAGACATTGTGCGCGATATGCTTCGCCCGATGCTGCGTCAATGGGTGGATGAAAATCTCCCGAATATTGCAGAGCGCTTGGTCAAAAAAGAGTTGGAACGACTTGTCGATAAAGCGCTAGATTAAGATTTAACAAAATATATTGGTTGTATAAAGGACGTCTCATGTCACCCGATTTTGTGAACATATATTTAATGCCTGGCTTATTCATGTTGATCCATATCGGCATCTTGGTTGGGGCAGTATTAGGCGGTGTTGCTTACTTAACCTATGCGGAGCGCAAAGTCCTAGGGGCTATGCAGCGACGCCAAGGTCCAATGACTGTTGGCCCATTTGGTTTGTTGCAGCCAATCGCAGATGGTTTGAAACTTCTGTCCAAAGAAACCATCGTGCCGACACAATCTAATAAGCCGGTCTTTATCATTGCGCCAATGTTGCTTTTCATGCTTGCGTTGGTGTCATGGGTGGTTATTCCTGTCGATGCAAAATTGGTGTTGGCCGATATTAACGTCGGTATCCTATATTTGTTCGCCGTTTCTTCGATGGGTGTATATGGCATTATTATGGCGGGCTGGGCATCCAACTCTAAATATGCGTTCCTCGGTGCGATGCGTTCGGCGTCTCAAATGATTTCTTATGAAGTGTCTATGGGCCTTATCATTGTGAATGTGCTGTTGGTTACTGGCTCATTGAACTTATCTGAAATTGTTACAGCTGACCGCCCATTATGGATTCAGTTGCTGCTCTTCCCAATGTTTATCGTTTTCCTCATCTCAATTTTGGCGGAAACAAACCGTGCGCCGTTCGATTTGCCTGAGGGCGAATCTGAAATTACAGGCGGTTTCATGGTAGAATATTCATCTATGTCATTCGCGCTATTCTTCCTTGGTGAATATGCCAACATGATTTTGATGAGTGCTATTACAACTGTCTTGTTCCTTGGCGGCTGGCTGCCACCATTCGGGATTGAGGCTTTGGCTTTTGTGCCGGGGATTATTTGGTTTGTTCTGAAAACATGTGCAGTTTTGTTTGTGTTCCTATGGGCGCGTGCAACATTGCCACGTTACCGCTATGACCAATTAATGCGTCTAGGTTGGAAAGTTTTCTTACCATTTACATTAATTTGGGTGGTTTTGGTTTCGGGTATTTTGGTTTATACTGAATCGCTTCCGAAATAAGGCGGATGGTTTCTTATAATATCGCGTATTAATCACGTTTGATTTACAGGTTTAAAAAATGTTTGCTCAATATGCTAAATCGTTTCTGCTCTATGAGATTGTTAAAGGCTTCCTTTTAACGCTCAAATACATGTTTTTCATGCCGCGCGTAACGATTAACTATCCAAATGAGAAGGGGCCAATCAGCCCACGTTTCCGTGGTGAGCACGCATTGCGTCGCTACCCTAATGGAGAAGAGCGTTGTATTGCCTGTAAATTATGTGAGGCTATTTGCCCAGCATTGGCCATCACGATCGAAGCTGAACCACGCGAAGATGGTTCACGCCGTACAACACGCTATGACATCGACATGACAAAATGTATTTATTGTGGTCTTTGTGCTGAAGCATGCCCCGTTGACGCAATTGTCGAAGGGCCAAATTTTGAGTTTTCAACTGAAACACGCGAAGAGCTATATTACAACAAAGACAAATTGTTGGAAAATGGCGATAAGTGGGAAGCGCAGATTGCAGCCAATTTATTGGCGGATGCGCCATATCGCTAAGCTAGGTGTTTTAATCGTTTTATGGTCTAAGAAATAATGAATAAGACTAAATTTTGTGTAGGTATATCAGACTTCTCCGATAGTTATATGGGCTTTATCCTTGATCTATGGGGTGTGCTACATAACGGCAAAAAGGCTTTTGATGATGTTCCTTATGCGTTAAAAGAACTAAACTCACGTGGCAAAACCGTTATTTTGCTATCTAACGCAGCAATTGATGCAAAAGACATGAAGGCGCGCCTAAAAAAAATGGGCATAACGCCGACGATGTATACAAAAATCATCACGGCAGGACAGTATTTACGCGATTTGCTATCTGATGAAAGCAAAGGCTTTGGCCGTAAATATTACCTAATTTCGCCAGAAGAAACCTATCCGATTATCAGTGATTTGGATCTGGAACAAGTCAGTGATATTAAAGAAGCAGATTTCTTGGTTATCGCAGGTTTACCGCAAGGTCAGTATCTTGATGATATTACACCAATTTTGCGTAAAGGCGTTCAGCGCCATTTAAAAGCCGTATGCCTAAACCCTGATAGTTTGTCATTGCTTGGTGCGGCATATCTTGGTGGGCCAAACGTAATTGCAAGCAAATACAAAGACTTCGGCGGTATTGTTGAATATATAGGTAAGCCATATAAGCCAATATACAAAGCCTGCGTTGATTTCTTACAAGAGCATGATATCTATCCTGGTGACACGGTAATGGTTGGTGACACTATGGCGCATGATATCCTTGGTGCATCATTGGCGGGCATTGATACATGTCTTGTACGCACAGGCCTTCATGCTGGTGCGTTTAGAAACTGCCAGAACCTTGGTGATGTAGATCGCGCGCTGAATATATTGTCTTCACAATATAATAATTTACGTCCTAAATATCTGATGGGCCAATTTAAATGGGGTAAAGCGCTTCCGGATCGTAAACATAAAAGACGCCGTAAGCTTACATCGTAAACTTTTATAGTATACAAACCCGCTGCACTCTGCTTAATTACCGCACATGACTATTCAAACTGACACAACAGCCCATAGCGCCAAAATGATCAAACGTATTTGGCGTGAATATATGCGTCCTTATAAAGGCACGATTTTTATTGCACTATTTTTTATGGCTATCGACGCCATGATGACGGTATCTTTCGCAAAATTATTGCAGCCTGCGATGGATGAAGTGTTAATTGCGGTGCAAGATGAGCCCTCTAAAGTCGATAATATCTGGTTCTATGTTCTAGCTATTTTATTGACATTCAGTGTCCGCGGTGTCGCGCAATATGTGCATAGCGTGATGATGAGCAAGATGAGCCAATCGGTCATTGCGGATATTCAAAGCTCACTTTTTTCACATTTCATGATTCTTGATCTCGGCTTCTTTAAGCGCCAATCGAGTGGTATGCTTGTATCGGGCGTCATTAGTGATGTGTCGGTTATGCGTGCAACCGTGACGGATTCGATTGTCGGCTTAGGTAAGAACGTCCTGACCCTTGTAGGTCTACTCGGTTTGATGATTTACCAAGACTGGAAGTTATCACTGATTGTTTTCTGTATTTTTCCGCTCGCGACATTTTTTGTTGTGCGTTTGGGTAAGCGCATTCGTAAAATATCTAAAAAGCTTCAAAATGAAATCGCTGACTTATCTGCTTTATTGGTTGGTTTATTCCAAGGTATTCGCCAAATTCAAGCTTATAACGCCGAAAAAGCAGAAATTGAGCGCACGTCAAAGGTTATTAATAATGTGCGCGATTTAAACATTAAAACGGCACAGGTTAGCCATTTGGCGACACCGATTAACGAAGTCCTAGTTGGCTTTGTTGTGTCTGGCATTATGATTTATGGGGCATTCCAAATTGCCGCGGGTGCATTAACGCCTGGGACATTGATCTCCTTCATTGGTGCATTTTCTCTAGCTTATGAGCCAATGAAGAAATTGGCGCGTTTGAACACAAGTATTCAGCAAGGCTTGGGCGCAGCTGAGCGTGTATTCCGTTATAAAGACAGCGTGCCGCAAATCCAAAGTAAGCTAGGTGCTATTGACGCTAAATTTGATACGGCTGAAATCACATATGACCACGTTTCGTTCTCATATGACGATGAGGATATCGGTCTAATTAATGATTTTACCCTACATTTAGCGCCACAGAAGGTTACAGCCTTTGTTGG
>JASBUS010000073.1 GCA_030147745.1 Alphaproteobacteria bacterium | reverse complement strand
CAGCAAAATGAAATTGCGCATCGCATTTTGAAAGAGATTATTGAACGCCTCACCTTCCTCCGCAATGTCGGGCTAGATTACCTAACGCTTAGCCGCACATCGGGCACATTATCGGGCGGTGAAAGTCAGCGTATTCGTCTTGCCTCGCAAATCGGCTCTGGTCTGACGGGCGTGCTATATGTATTGGATGAACCATCGATTGGCCTGCATCAGCGCGACAATAACCGCCTGCTCGAAACATTGACGCGCCTGCGTGACCTTGGCAACACCGTGATTGTTGTTGAACATGATGAAGACGCTATTCGGAGTGCCGATCATGTCATTGATATGGGCCCCGGCGCAGGCATTCATGGCGGTACAATCGTCGCAGAAGGCACGCCCGCCGACATCCTTAAAAATAAAAACAGCATCACAGGTCAGTACCTAAACGGCACGCGTAAAATTGATGTGCCAACCACACGCCGCGCACCGAAAAAGCAAGGCAAGAAAGACCTGCATATTGACGTGATCGGTGCGCGCGGTAACAACCTTAAAAACGTGACGGCCTCTTACCCACTTGGTGTATTCACCTGCGTTACAGGCGTGTCAGGTTCAGGCAAGTCGACCCTGACGCTAGAAACGCTTTATAAAGCTGCGGCACGTAAGCTGAACAAAGCTAAAGAGATCCCTGCCCCGCATGATGAAGTTAAGGGGCTTGAGCATCTTGATAAAATCATCGATATTGACCAAAGCCCAATTGGCCGCACACCACGCTCCAACCCTGCGACATACACTGGCGCGTTTGGCCCTATCCGCGATTGGTTTGCGGGCCTGCCAGAAGCCAAAGCGCGTGGCTATGGCCCAGGGCGTTTTTCATTCAACGTCAAAGGCGGCCGCTGTGAAAACTGCCAAGGTGACGGCGTCATTAAAATCGAAATGCACTTCCTGCCGGATGTTTACGTGACCTGTGAACATTGTCAGGGCAAACGATATAACCGCGAAACATTGGAAGTCCGCTATAAAGGCAAATCCATTTCAGATGTGCTTGAACTCTCGATCGAAGAAGCGGCTGAATTTTTCTCCGCCGTACCGACAATCGCGGGCAAGCTAGAAACCTTAAAAAGCGTCGGCCTTGGCTATATTAAACTCGGTCAGCCTGCCACGACTTTGTCAGGCGGTGAAGCACAGCGCGTGAAACTGTCTAAAGAGCTATCTAAACGCGCCACAGGCAAGACGCTTTATATCCTTGATGAACCAACCACAGGCCTGCATTTCGAAGACGTCAAAAAACTCCTCGAAGTCCTGCATCGCTTGGTTGACCAAGGCAACACCGTTATTGTCATCGAACATAACCTCGACGTCATCAAAACCGCCGACCATATCATCGATATTGGCCCCGAAGGCGGCAATGGCGGCGGCATGATCGTCGCTGAAGGCACACCAGAGGACGTCGTGAAGGTTAAGGCGAGCTATACTGGTCAGTTCCTGAAGGATATGCTATAGTCGCTTGCGTTTATTTGATTACGGCGTCATATGTCGTTTACCTATATTTATAGGCTTCGCGCCATTTGACTTGTCCTAAAATAAATTCAAACGACTAACTAAGGTCTTAAACATGCAACTCATCCTCAACCACGCCACGCGTAAATATCGCCGCCTGTATTTTCTTGCGGGGTGTTTGATGAGCTTTTGTGCGATATCCGTTTATGCTCTATCTTGGGTACCAAGCCGTTATGGTTTAGAAGATCACATCGCCGCATTGGCGATTACGACAGCCGCGAATTATCTGCTGTTTAAGGGCTGCCTGCAGCTATCCAGCCAATGGAAGACGCCGATCATCGTCATCACCCTTTTCACCAATTGCTTTATTGTCACCAATTTGGTCATCGCGGCGCTAAAATATTATCAATAAGAAACTTGACTTTACATAAATTAACCATGTAAGGTGCCCCGCAACGGTAATTGACAATTAACGGGGGTTAGTAAAATGACTGATAAGCAAGACCAACCGAACCAAGATGTGTATATCGCCCTTCCTGCAAAGCAATATGAAGAGCTGATCAAAGGCCTACGCGGCGCAAGCAAAGAAGACATCGAAAAAATCCTTGAAGAGCGCGGCAATTTAAGTGAAAGCGAACTAAGCGCGATTAAAAAAGCTGTTCATGAAGAAACACGCTCCGCCAAAGCTGATTTTATTGCAGAGAAACGCAAAGCCTTCCAAAAATGGAGCTACTTATCTACGCCCGTTTATTGGCTGAAAGAACGTGTGCCAAATTATAACCTGACAAATTTCTTATTCACGGGTGTGTTTATGACGGCCGTGGCCAGTATTGCCACATCTGTTACCGCCAATTACTTCACCGATAAATTAAAGCATACGGAACTAGGTGAAATCCTTGCCGCGTCACCTGAAACAACTATCAATTCAGGCACATATAGCGCGGATATTGGCCAAGGCCCATATGTCTTTATCGGCAATGCCCTTTCCAAAGGCCTCGCCCAGCAAGGCGCAACGGGTTACGGCTATAACAACCCAGGCGGCGCGAAATATAACTATTTCACCTTGGCAGAAGATGGCAATGAAATGCTTTTGTCTTTGGTTGAACCTGTTGTTGTCGACCAATATAAAAACAGCAAACCAAGCAAATCCGCCACAGATGCGAAAATGAGCGATTATGCCCTACTCGTCAAAAAGATTGATATTCAGGAATGCGCATGGTCTGCATCTCCAGTCTATAGCGATTATGCGGATATTGTAAAAGACCTTGAAAGCGGCAAAGACTTGCGCATTTCATGGCAATGGAACGGCACAGGCTCTGACTTTGCCCGCATGACGGTCTATTCAACATTATTCAGCAAATATGCCGAGCAAATCAAACTTGTTCAAACCAAAGATAACCTCGACATGCTCAACAAACTAGAAACAAAGCAAGTTGATCTCGCGATTTTCACAGAAGCTGCGGGTACATTTGACGGTAAAGTGACAGGCACATTGCGTAAAGCCATTGATCTGGACAATGTTAATCTTGTTAACTTCACCCCAGATGTTTTACCAACCGTAGAAGGTGAAGAGCGCGTATCTTTAAGCTACAGCTTTAAAACACTGTCTGTGCCAACGTCACTAACCTATTTCAGTGGTACGCCGAATACATCAAAGCCAATGGGCACAATTTGTAATGATTATATCGGCCTATATGGACGCAACCCAGCATCGATTGATTCGACAAGCAAAGCCATGGCGGCTGAGCGCACACAAAATCTTGCGCGAGATGTTGATATTGTTGAGGCAACGAAGTTCAAGGCTTTCCCTGCCGCAAAGCTTTAAGACATTGATATAAGATAAATAGATAAAGCGCCGCTTAGTGATAAGACGGCGCTTTAGTTTTTGTAGAGCGGCTGATTCATGAAATCAAACCGCCCTTCCCCACATTATTTTTATTTATAAACCTCTGGTCAATTTTACCAGATCCGCTGGACGCGGCACGATAGAATCGCGATCAACGTCGTTCACTTGACCACCAGATGTAACAGTTTCTGTTAATTTGCCATCTTTGAAGATAAAGACGACTTTCATTTCTTCACCTTCGACGGTGTTTTTGATTTTTGTGCCGAAGTTAGAAAAATACCATGACTTGGTAATGTCTTTATAAGACAGCTCATAACCTTCAGTACGGCTTAATTCCGCGCCAATTTCTTGCAGACGGTCACTATCCACGCTGATACGTGGCTCCGCCCCGAATTGCGCACGCAGCAACGCCGCACGGTCTAATTTATAGAATTTATCGCTTTTGACCTGCAAAGCTGACGAGACTTCCGCAAGGCTCATACCTTGCTGCAAGCCACTGACGCGCGTTTGCATTTCATTGTTTCCTTTGAATAAATCAGCATTCGTTTGACTGATCGAAGAGCATGCACTCATAAACACTGCGGACAGCCCGATCAAACCAATCGCCCCCGCACGCTGAAAACGTGACATTCCCATTTTTAATACTCCCTTATTATTATAGAAAGTAACTAAGCATATTAATTATAAAAATGGCAAGTTAATTATGTGCTGCGCTTGCGAAAGAAGCCAAAATCAAGACATAAAAAAAGCGCCGAAATGGCGCTAAACTTACTAGAAGGGAAAATGGAGCGAGTGAAGGGATTCGAACCCTCGACCCCAACCTTGGCAAGGTTGTGCTCTACCCCTGAGCTACACTCGCTTAAGTGTTTGGCGCTAAGTACCGCGCCTTGGGTAGAGCGAAATATATATTTTTACGCAGCGAATGCAAGCGAAAAATTCAAATTTTTTTATTTTTTTTTGGAAAAATAAAAAAACGCCCTTTTCACGGGGCGTCTCTAAACATATTAGCAAAATAAAATCAAAGGATTAGCCTTTAAACACCGACCTGTACAAGCGGAACCTTATAACCAAATGGCGCAGTCATACGTGGATTACATGAGACCAAAGTCAAACCCGGTGCATGGCGGACAACTTCATCCACTTCGTCTTGCATTTCGTAATGCATCAATTCACCTTCATGATCAAGATTCTCATAAATCAACATGAACAGCTTTTGATCGCGGTAATATTCAACGCGCTTTACAAGTTCCGGAAATTCCGGATCAACGCAAAGTACGATACCACCATCGGGAAGACGACCTAGTTCTACATTCATCATTGCTGCGTCCATATTCTGCCCCTACTTACATCTTCTCTTAGAATAGCTTTATAAATTCATATCAAATGCTGCGCGTATTTTTGGCGCGGCGATTTCTTGCTTCGGATCTTCAATTCCGAAACTTTGTTTAAAACCATCGATCACACCTGCCCCTGGCGTGCCCATGGCCGGTTGCATCATCTGCAAACCTTGCAGCATATTTTGCAACTCTGCCCCTTCAATTGCATTTTCTGGCTTCATACCGGTCCTTCTCTTTTCACACACACGTCTTAAAAAATTACGATCTATGCATACAAAGTAGCGCATAATTCTTACTAAATTCTTTACGACATAAAGTATTTTCCCATAATATGCATAGAGAGCACAAATCAACCTTAAAATATTATGCAAAATTAACATGTTAGAGATGCCCACAAGCCCCGAAAAAATTATTGAAGAACTCGAAGCCATGGGTGTCGCGTATGAATTACACCATCATGAAGCCGTGTTTACCGTCGAAGAAAGCAGTCATATTCATGACCAAATCGACGGCGGTCATTGTCGTAATTTATTTTTAAAAGACAAAAAAGGCCGCATGGTGCTCGTCACCGCTTTAGATAGCACGGAGATTAACCTGAAAGCCCTCGCCGCACATTTGGGGCATGGCCGTTTCTCCTTTGGCTCTGCGGAGCGCCTATGGGATAATTTAGGTGTAAAACCGGGCTCTGTTACGCCCCTATCCCTCTATAATAACCAAGAGCGCCATATAACGGTTGTGCTTGATCAGCGCATGTTTGACCATAAACAAATATGCGTTCACCCCCTAATTAACACACAAACAATATGTTTTTGTCCTAAAGACCTTATTCGCTTCCTTGAAAATTTAGGCTATAATCCTATCATTGTTGATATGGCTGCGTTACAAACCACGCCATCAGAGAAATAAAAATAAACAACAAATATAGAGATAAGTGCGAACAAAAATGTTTTCACCCATGACACCAACATTCGAAGAACTCCCGCAGGAAATACCGATATTTCCGTTAACAGGCGTGCTGTTATTACCCAAAGGTGTTTTACCCCTTAATATATTTGAGCCGCGCTATATAGCGATGATTGACCACGCCTTAAAACATGACCGCCTCATCGGTATGATCCAGCCACGCGCGCTGTTAGATGAAGATCAAAAAATCAGCACCGCGCCACTAAGCCTTTATAATATTGGCTGCGTCGGGCGCATCACCAATTTCAGCGAAACCCAAGATGGCCGTTATGAAATTATGCTGAGCGGTTTAAACCGTTTCCGCATGTTTGATAATCAGCTTACGGCAGATGGTTTCCGCAAGGCGCAAGTTGGTTGGGATAATTTCAGGGAAGATATGAATTTTGACAATGCGTTCCAACTTGACCGCGATGGCCTCAACCGCATTTTGAAGCAATATTTTGAAACGCATCAATTAAGCGCCTGCTGGCAGACTATCAAAGAAACACCAAATCATATGCTGATTACGGCATTATCCATGATCTGCCCATTTTCAGCGCAGGAAAAACAAGCCTTGCTTGAATCCCCTACCTGCGAAAGCCGCGCTGAATGTTTGCGCACCATGTTAGAAATGGCTGTCGTCAGTAACGATTGCTGCGAAAGCACGCGCTGCTGTTAAGCACAAAGATTAATTTCCCTGCGCTTTACGAATTTTGCGCCACTTGGCGGCATTCGCATTATGTTCATCTAGTGTCTTTGAAAAGACATGACCACCTGTACCATCGGCAACGAAATAAAAATAGTCATTTTCTTCAGGGTTTAATGTCGCCTCAATCGCCGCACGCCCTGGATTTGCGATAGGCGTTGGCGGTAAACCTGGGTAACGATAAGTGTTATATGGGGAATCGACCTTTAAATCTTTTGATAGTAAACGCCTGCCGAGCGGTCCTTGCCCATCATTTTTATGCTTGCCCATTGTTAGGGCATAAATCACCGTTGGATCCGTTTGTAGCGCCATACCAATACGCAGGCGATTAACAAACACGCCCGCAATGCGCGCACGCTCCCCACCCACGCCTGTTTCTTTTTCAACGATAGAGGCCAAAATCAACGCGTCTTCTGGTGTATCAAACGGTAAATTCGCCGCGCGTTTCGGCCACAGCTCATCTATCGCCGCTTGCTGTGCGCTCCGCATACGCTGCAATATATCCGCGCGGCTTTCCGCCTTGGTGTAATTATATGTTTCAGGCAACAAGCTGCCCTCAGCGGGAATTGATATAATCGCGTCCCCCGTTAGGCTTTCTTCTGCATTCAGAATTTGTACGACTTCATAGCTTGTTGCGCCTTCAGGCACGGTCACTTGACGGTGGAATGCCACGCCATTGGTGAACTGGTCAAGTAGCTCAACCATTGAACTGCCCGCGGCAATCATAAATTCGCCGCTTTTTAATTCGGCATTTTGTGCATTCACGCGGGCATAAAGCTTCATCAACAAGGCATGCTCAATGATGTTTTCACCTTCCAAATAATCCGCCAAACGATTAACCCCCCAGCCACGCGGCACCTCGATTAAGCGGTCTTCATTTAAGGCCACAGGCTTCGTCAATAAATGCACGGCATAAAGCCCCGCACCACCAACCGCAAGCAAGAACAACATCATTAAGGTCAAAAGACTATAAACAAATCGCATTTTTACTCTGAATTTATCAGTTAAAATATTTACTTTTGCAGTTATATCCTCTATCACCGTAAAGAGAAAGTTTTGATTTAGAGGATGAGCGTAAAAATGAGCACGTCTGTGAATGTTGCCGAATTAAAAAATGAACTAACCGAGTTGATCGAGGCCGCGAACGACCTTGAAAGCCTTGAGGAGACCCGCGTTAAAGTTTTGGGCAAAAAAGGTCGTCTGACCGATGTCATGAAAACATTAGGCGGCATGGACCCTGAAACCCGTAAAGAAATGGGTCAGGCGCTTAACGTGCTGAAAAACGACATCACCGAAACATTGGAACAACGCACCAAGCGTTTGAAAGACGAAGCCCTCAAAGCACGCCTTGAAAATGAAAAGGCTGACATCACGCTATCAACGCGTCCAGAGCGTCAAGGTCACCTGCACCCAATCACGCAAACTATGGATGAAATCGCCGCTATTTTTGCGGAGATGGGCTTCACATTAGAAGAAGGCCCAGACATCGAAGACGATTTCCACAACTTCACGGCGCTAAACTTCCCACAAGGTCACCCAGCGCGTGAAATGCATGACACATTCTATTTACCGGACGACCCAACAGCCGAAGGTGAAGCCGCAAAGAAACTTTTGCGCACACATACATCGACTGTACAAATTCGCTCAATGTTGAAACGTAAGCCACCATTGAAAGTATTGGCGATGGGCCGCACATATCGTTCAGATTACGACATGACCCACACACCAATGTTCCACCAATGTGAAGGCTTGGTCATCGACAAAAACACGCATATGGGTCACTTAAAAGGCTGCTTGCTTGAATTTGCTAAAAAATTCTTTGAAGTTGATGAATTGCCAATGCAGTTCCGCCCGTCTTTCTTCCCATTCACTGAACCAAGTGCTGAAGTTGATATCGGCTGTAGCCGTAAAGATGGCGGCCTAACCATCGGCGCGGGCGATAGCTGGCTTGAAGTTTTGGGCTGCGGCATGGTTCACCCAAATGTCATTAAAAACTGCGGTTTAGACCCTGATGAATATCAAGGCTTTGCCTTTGGTTTGGGCATTGAACGCCTTGCGATGCTGAAATTCGGCATCCCTGACCTTCGCACATTCTTCGAAGGCGATGTCCGCTGGATCGACCATTACGGCTTTAACCCAGTTGAACGCCTCTAAGTCAAAATTGACATAATCGATATATTTTGTTATTCTGCCTCCTATTCCACATAATAGGAGGCTTAATTTTGTCAGCGTTTAAAGCAGCATTTCTCGATATCGATGGCGTCGTCGTCTTAAGCGAACCGCTCCATGTTGAAAAAATCACCAAGACAGCGCAGAAATATAATATCTATCTGCAGCAAGCTGATTGGGATGAGCTTTATGGCATTGGTGACCATCGCGTTTATCTTGCCCTTAAAGATCGCGGCCTACCGATTAGTGAAGATGAGTTTATTGATCAAACACTCACTTATTACACCGAAAATAAACACCGCCTTAAAGTGCGTGATGGCTTTAAGGCTGCCTTTAACATGTTACAGAATAAAGGCCTTGAAATTGCCACAGTCTCAAGCGGCGTGATTGAACAAGTGAATGCCAATTTAGATGCGGCAGATATTCGTTTGAAAACTAAGTTTAACTTAAGCGCGACAGATGTCGTCAATAAAGGCCTAAACACAAAACCTGCGCCGGATGCGTATTTAGAAGCGTTACGCATGTTAAACGCGCAAAATGGCACCGCGATTACACCTGCACAATGCTTAGTCATTGAAGATAGCGGCAGCGGCGTTAAATCAGGTCACGCGGCAGGCATGCACACCATTCATTGGCGCTTAGAAAAACAAGATAAGATTTCAGATTTAGCCTCGAGCACCGCTTATAACAAAGCAGGCTTGATCAAAGTTTTGGATAAACTCCTGATCTAAGCTTTAAAGCTTAACCTGCGCCGCGCCCATAATTACGCCTTGATCATTCTTGAGTAAAACAACGAAGGAATCAAATTCATCACGCATTGCGGCGCTGAAGCTGACTTTTTGTGCGCGGCCATCCCAACGCCCAATACGTTCACTTTTACGCACGATATTCACATAGGGTAAATTTTTGCCCTTATTCGCGCCTTCAGCGACCTTAATGTGATGTGGCTTTTCAACCATATAGAGCCAGATATCAAGACCGCTAATCTCTTGCCCTTCTGCATCAGTAAACGGGAAAAGATCAAGCTCATAGCGCTTATTACCGCCTTGCAGGTCGCCGTCAATTGCCTTAATAGTCAACGGCACAACATTGCCTTCTTTGGACAGGCGCACGACTTCTTCCATAAAATAATCAAACTCATAGCCAACATAATCTGCCGCGCCATTTAAAACGATTTCAGGGGTATAAAGCGTTGCGCCGCGGATCATGCGTGCATAATCTTTTTGCTGTTTTGAACATTCTGGCGTCGCAATTGACCCTTGGCGCACATCAAAATAATCAATATGACAGGCCAAAATGATTAAATCCGTCCGCTTGACTAAATCTTCAATAAACTGATCCGCCATTGGACAGAACATACAGGCCTGCGATGAAAACAACTCAAGCACCACAGGCTTTTCACCAAGCTGATTTTCAATTTCACCTTCGGCATAGGGATAGGCATAACCTGAACGCACGCCTTGCGCATATGAAGTTTTGTTCAGAACCCCAGTAAATATAAGGGTTAGGCACAAAGATAAAGTTGCAAAAATTAACGGTGTTTTAATCATATTCTTATACCATGGTAACTGACGATATATAACAAAAAATCAGGATGAAACAAACATGCCAGAAGGGCGCAGTAAAGTCATTCATTATTCCGATTTGCTACCAAGATATATTTTGATGGCTTTGGCAACGGCTTTTGTAATTTGGGCATTTTGTGCCAAAATCGCATCCGCTGAGACCAACTTAACGGGTTTGGATAATGGCTTTAACTCTGATTACGTCTCCCCTGCCGTGATTGACCCCATCCATGAATTAATTGACCGTCACGTGCGCGCCATACGTGCCCGCAATGCAGATCGCGCCTATCATTTGATCAGCCTGACACAGCAGGAAAGTTATGGCACAGCCAAGGAATATTGGCGTGATGTGCGCGATAACATGCGCCTACTGTTTAATCACCGCAGTTATAAATTTTTAGGGCAAAACCAAATTAACGGTATGATCATTCAAAAAGTCAGCATGACCGACCCTAGCGGCAAAGAAAATCTAGTCATTTTCCGCGTTAAGCAAGACGATGCAAATATGTGGCGCATTGAAAATGTAATCGTCACATCATCCAGTGACGACCGCGCTTAGAAGAATTTTCTTGATATTCTGTAAATTCAGCTTATAATCCCCCGATACAAAAAATTTGGAGGGATTATGGTCTCGACGAGCGATTATTACGCCTGTCCCGTAAACAACAAAAATATCCGTTTTTTACCGGACCTGATCGATGGTCAGGCAAAGCATCATCATTCCAAATTCCGTGGGACATTACCGAAGCTGCGTCAAGACTTCTTGAAAGCCAGCGCACCAACCGCGAATGTGCAGCTTATCTATCACCGTAAAATGGGCTTAACCCCAATCGGCTATATCGCCTATAACGATACCGTGACAGAAAGCGGTACGGGCTTATATCTTGAAGACATATTCGTTGCTGACCATGTCCGCCATCAAATTCGCGGCGCTGGCAGCTATGGCTTCCACCAACTGCTTGATGCCGCCATTCGTGGCAATATGAATTTCGTGCAATGGTCTGTCGCCATGAATAACGAAGCCTCAACCTTCTATTTCTATGAAAAGAAAATCGGTGCCTCACGCATTGATAAAGAATTATATGACATGGAACACGTCCTACAAAATGGCGTGACACCTGTGCTTGAACTGATCAATACGCATTTAAGCGTTAAGCGCGCCGATAAATCAGACCTTGCCGCTTTACGCGCGAGCATTGACCGTTATAACAAAAATGGCCGCCATCCCCTGCCCTATAGCGCAGATGATTTAATCAAGCGCGCCGAAATGGCCATTAACCATCACAATGCGGATGTTTATATCTGCCGCGATGACCGCGGCGGCATTAAAAGCTTTGGCTATATCAATTCGAACTATTCAACCTTCCGTACCGTTACCGGCATTAAGGTTGAACCCGTTATGGCGTTAACAGATGATGCGCTTGAATATCAACAAGCCCTTTGGGCAACCATGAATGAATTACGTGATGTTGCGCATAAAACAGGGCGCACAGGCCACTTAGTCTGGGCCGTAAAAAGTAACGACTCCCTCGCCCATCGTTTTATGAATACGCAAAACGGCGAAATCCTACAAATGGAAGCGAATAACGTTGCTTCTGCCCTTGTCATGTATGGGATAAAAGATCAAAATATATCTCGGAGTAAACGTGACAGTCTGATCCCGAAACAAAAACCTTAATTGATAGATAAAGGTCATATACACATGTCGATAGCCATTATTACGCATGACGAATGTCTTGCCCACGACACAGGTGCAAAACACCCTGAAAACCATATCCGTTTAGAAAAAGTACAAGCCGCGCTGCATAACAGCAGCCAAAAGGGTCAATTTGATTTCTTTGAATCGCCGCTTGCTGATGACGCCCAAATTTTGCGCGGCCATTCAGAAAATTACCTGCAAAAAGTCAAAGACATCATCCCGACAGAAGGCACAGTGAATTTAGATGAAGACACAATCATGTCTTCGGGCTCACTCAACGCGGCACGCCGCTCCGCTGGCGGCGCAATCAAAGCCGTTGATTTAGTCTGCGGCGCAGATGCGCAATATAAAGTCGCTTTTGCTGCTGGCCGTCCACCGGGTCACCACGCATTATATGACAGCTCTATGGGCTTTTGCGTATTTAACAATGTCGCTCTTGCCGCCGCGCATGCGATTGAAGCTTATGGCCTTAAACGCGTTGCCTTATTAGACTTTGACGTTCATCACGGTAACGGCACACAGCAAATCCTTGATCACAACCGTGAACATAAAGGCCATGACACATTGTTTATTTCTTTCCAAGAAAGCGACATATGGCCATATAACAAAGACGAAAACACAGTCAAAAACGACCATACATTAAACTACCCTATGCCAACATTGGCACCTGTTGAAATGTATTATGATGCGTTTAACAATGAAATCATTCCTGCGCTTGAAGCCTTTAAGCCTGAGTTGATTATCATCTCCGCAGGTTTTGACGCGCATCGTGATGACCCACCAGGGGAAGCTTTGTTCAACGATGCCCCAGGCCGTCAGCTTTTAGTCGAAAAAGACTTTGACTGGATGACTATGCGCCTCCTCGACATCGCGCATAAATATGGTCAAGGCCGCGTCGTGTCGGTTATGGAAGGCGGCTACAGCCCTGACGTTTTGGCACGCAGCGTGGTGAGCCATGTTGAAACAATGCTTGAATATTCAAAGACATTGGCTGACACAAGCAAGAAAGTCGCATAAAAGCGCTTTTTTACTTCACTTTTTAAAAAGATTCATGTTATTTAAGGGCACATAAACTGTGCCCTTTTTTACTGAACAACGCATAAGGAAAACCGATGTCTTCACCTAAAGAATTCCTCATCACTTGGGAACAAATGCACCGCGATGCTAAAGCTTTGGCTTGGCGCCTAATTGATAAAGGCCCATGGAAAGGCATTATCGCCATCACACGTGGCGGCATGGTTCCAGCATGTATCATTGCACGTGAACTTGATGTGCGCTTAATTGAAACATATTGTATTTCAAGCTATGACCACGACAATCAACGTGGCGCGAATATTCTTAAAGGCCCAGACATTGCAGGTGACGGCGAAGGCTGGTTAGTGATTGATGATTTGGTGGATAGCGGCAATACATTCCGCATCGCACGTGAACATTTACCAAAAGCGCATTTCGCGTCTATCTATGGTAAAGAAAAAGGTATCCCAACCGTTGACACTTTTGTCACAGAAGTCTCTCAAGACACATGGATCCACTTCCCATGGGATATGACCGTTCAATATGTTGCGCCAATTGCTGAAACACGCAACAAATAATTGCCATAATATTTGACTTTTATCATTAGAATTGCTATAAAACCCTCCTATAAACTGGAGGGTTTTTATTATGCAGGACATTAAACCGCGCGGCATTACAGGCCTCAAACTTGTAACGAGCATTTTCAATGTTGCAAATATGGCGGGTCAAACAGGCCGCAATAATAAAACCATGGCGGAATGCGTCAAAGACACTCTTGAGAATTTACGCATCGCGGTTGACCTTCCCGTACAAATAAATACCGCCGATGAATATGCCCAATTATTTGAAAGCGCTTTTAATGCGGCGGCTTTAGAACTTGTTGCACATAACAAAATTCCATCGCCCCTTGCGACACAACACGGCGCGTTAAAACTGATCGAATATCTAAAGGGCCAAAATGTCATCAAACTCGCCCCAACGTTAAAACAAGAGATTTATTAATAGTAACTCTAAAAAACTCAAACAAAGCGCCCTAGGCTGTATATCTTACCCCTTAAATAATCGCACTTCGCGTGTTTAATTTTATTGACTCTCTTATATAAGGGCGTTATAAAACGCTGTTCGAATGAAGTGGTTTGGCGAAATTGGCATGCCTCAATCACTTTTTTAAAAATCCTAACTTTGTTTAAGGAGT
>JASBUS010000066.1 GCA_030147745.1 Alphaproteobacteria bacterium | reverse complement strand
CTGTTGATACGGTCAAAAGCCACCTCAAAAAATGTTTTCGTAAACTTGATGTTAATAATCGTGGCTATGCCATTTCGAAAGCTGTTTTGCTTGGGTTGATTATGCCAAATCGTATTATGGGGGTGCATCACCCGAATGGGTGATTTTTTAGATCGCTCTAATATTGTATAATAGTGGTTTAAGGGGAAAAATCACATGAATAAAATTTCTGATATAAATGAAGCGTTGAATGCAACGGCTTTTACGGATCAAGCGGCGCTATTGCAAACGCTAGAAGATTTGGTCATTAAAACGCGCGAAGCGGGGGATGAGTTTAGTGCAAGCATTTTAGAAAGCTGCGCATTGCTAATTAAAGTGCGTAAATCCCGCCCTGAAAGCAGTTTTCCTGTGTCGCATGATTATGCCGCGAAAATTGCGAAGGCGACATTGATGGGGCTAGTTGATAATTAAGAGGCAATACAGTAAAATTCTCTAAGATTTTTTAAAAGCATTCTTTGAGGGTTTTATCGTGCTTCACGCACTCTCCGACAATATTTCAAAATATATGCCTGCATATCCGTTTTATTCGGCGCATGATGCGGCTTGTGTGCCGCCGATTATGATTATCGGTTGTGGCCGTTCGGGCAATACGCTACTCCGTGCGATGCTCGTTGCGGGCGGCGATGTCACTATTCCGCCCGAATCCTATGTTTTATCGTCTATCGCGCGGCGTTATAATTTATGGCGTTTTCTGGGGTGGGGTAACATTGTCCGTTGCGTGATTCAAAAATTGACGATGCATCCTGAATTTCAGACATGGGCTATGGATATCACGAAGTTAAACGCGAAAGCCCGTGCCATCCCCAAGGCGGAACGCAGTTTATTATCCATCATGCGTTTAATTTATTTGGAATATGGGCAGCAGCATGGCTTTGGGCAAACATATTGGGGGGACAAAACCCCATTAAATACGCTTTATTTGCCTGAAATTCACCGCATGATGCCAAATGCGAAATATGTTCATATTATACGTGATCCGCGTGCGGTGGCGCTATCCTATGTTAAGGCGGCTGAGAATAATCAGAATATTAAAGAAGATAGCTTTGAAAAAGCAGCGCAGCGTTGGTACCACTCCGTTGCCGCCGTGCGCCAGTTTAAAAAGTTGGCGGGGCCCCAGAATATAATCGAAATACGTTTTGAAGATTTATTAGCTGAACCAGAAGCCGTCATAAAACAGGTTTGTGCGCATGTGGGGCTAAATTATAACGCGTCGATGTTAGCGCATCATCAGACTTCACAACATTTGGGCGATGTAGACCAATATGACCATCATACGAATAGCCGCAAGGCGCTTGACCCGTCCAAGGCGGATGCGTGGCAAGGCAGTATTGCGCCGCGCGACCGTATGGTGGTGGAGGAAATAACAGGCGCTTTGGCCAAGCTATATGGCTATGTTTAATTTTTTTAGGAAGAATTTGAATTGATGAGAGAACTTATATTCCTAACCCTTGCTAATCATTTACCGCGCCTTAAGCTGTGTGATCGTTTCCGTTGGCGTTTATATAAATGGGCAGGTATGCATATTGAAGGTCCTTGTGCCATATGGGGGCCGCTGACGATCCGTCCGATTGGGGGCGCGAAAAATATTCACATCGCGGGAAAGAGTTTTTTGAATACAGAAATACGCTTTGGTGTGCCTTCAGCGCCAGTCAAGATTGGCGCGAATGTCCAAATCGGCCCGCGCGTCAGTTTTGAAACCGTCAATCATGACCCTGTAGCGATAGAGGGGCAAAAGCGCGGTATTGAAGCCTCACCGATTACTATAGAAGACAATGTGTGGATTGGCGCGAATGTGGTTATTCTTGGTGGCGTAACAATCGGGCAGGGGGCTGTTGTTGCGGCGGGCGCCGTAGTGAATAAGGATGTTGCGCCTAATACAACGGTTGGCGGCGTCCCCGCAAAACCACTCAAAACGCAGGCATAAGTGCAATTGTTTGACATATTCCCGCACCCTGTGTCACAATATTGGTGATATAGGGCGAAGGGTTTTATAATATGTCCGTGAAAGATGATTTTGGGCCTGAATTAGGGTCTGGCGGGACAGGCACAGTCTATGAAGGGCCAGATAATACAGTTTATAAGGTCACGACAGGTGATGAGCTTGCCAATAGTGATTTGCTGCGCGAATTTTTCACGCTTACACGCCTACAAAATAAACCTGATTTACCCGTGCCGCAGATTATTGATGCAGGCAGCTTAGAAGATGGGGCGCGCTATATTCAGATGGCCAAGATTGAGGGCGATATGTTAACCCGAATTCTGCCATCTATGCCTAAGGCGGATGTTCAATCTGTTCAAACCCAAATCAATCAAATCTTTAATCAACTGAGTGAGATCGGTATTTTCCATGGCGATGCGGGTGGGCTTGATAATTACCTAATTTCTTATGCTAGTGGCGCGCCGCGCGTGCATCTCATAGATTTTGTCGAAGGTGGACGCGACCCATCAGGGCAGAAGGCGAAAGACGACGCCAAAACCATTAATCAGATTCTTAATCGATATTTATAATGTGGATACACAATACGGCTATCTTTCTGTAAAGATAGCCGCATCGTGATTGTACCCATGCCTTTTATTTTGGCTTATAACTGACCTTCAATGTCACAAGGTGTGTTATCAAGGAAGTTGTTACCGCATTCAAGATCACGGCTTAGTTCCTCGTCTTCTGGGCTGGTGGTATCATCACCACCTGCTGCAGGTTCAACGCCGGCTAAATCTTCAGCCGATGTGCCGCCTGCGGCTGGGGTAATTCCTGCTAACACTTCAGGGGTTGAAAGTGTTTGCGCGCCGGCAATACTCACATTGGTTTCAAGTTCCAAAGTCTCAATCTCTTCAAATTGTTCGTTTAGAACGATTGCTTGGTTCGCTACGGAAATGATCGGACGACCAAGTGGGTCAAGTTCAACTGTAGGGATTACAGGGTCAGGTGCTGTGATGGTCAAAGTCCCTGAAACATAAGTAATCACGTAATTACCACCATCGAAAGGTTCAAAGTAAGGCTCATCGTAATATTCAAAGACCTTTACGAACTCTTCTTGTGGTGTGGCGCTTAAGCCGCTTGGAACAATGCTGTAATTCCCTTCATTGACCGCGCCTTGGCTAGATCCGCCATAGACCAATGTACCGTATAGGACGCTTTCATTTTCGCCATTAACGAAACCGCTATAGGTTACGCCATTGCCGCCGAAGTAAGCGATGTTGTCAAATTGTTTACTGTCATCATTTGCGGTGATGGTGAGCGGTGCAGGGTTAACGGTCATGACACCATCAACATAGCTGATTTCATAGTTGCTTAAACCTGTACCAGAGGCACTGCCATCAGCATTTTCGATGCTATAATAACCCGCGTCAGCTGTGTTTGGTGAACCGAAGGATGACAAGCTTACGCTATCCACGCTATCGCTACCTTGTAAGCCGCTTGTGGTGAACTCTGTTCCGTTGAAGGTGAAGTTTTGGCCATAAGTTTTCACTTGGTTATTCGCATAGATGGTCAATTCAGCGGTCGAGATATCAAGATTACCATCAACATAAGTAATGTTGTAATTCGTGCTGGTTAAGCCGCTTGCGGTGATGGTGTAGATGCCAACATTGGTTGCGCCTTGGCTGTCGCCGCCATAGGTGAGCATCCCGCCGAGGACGCCTTCACTTTCACTATTCACAAAGCCGCTATACATCACGCCGTTACCGCCGCTATAGGCGACTGCATCGTATGTTTTGCTATCGTCATTGGCTGTTACGGTCAATTCCGCAGGGTTGACGGTCAATGTGCCATCAACATAAGTGATGCTATAGTTTGATAGACCTGTACCAGAAGCATTGCTGCCTGCAATGTCATAGTCGCCAACATTCGCGGTATTCACTGCGCCATCTGAGTAGAGATCAACGCTATCGACGCTATCGCTACCAAGCAAGCCACTTGTCATGAACTCACTGCCGCCAAAGACCAGAACATCACCATATGTTTTGCTTGCATCATTTGATGTGATAGTCAAATCCGCAACGGTAATTTCTAGGCTGCCGTCAATATATGTGATGTTGTAGTTACTGCTTGTGTAACCACTGGCTTCAATGGTGTAGGTGCCGACATTTGTTGCGCCTTGGCTATCGCCGCCATAAGCGAGCATGCCGCCAAGTACACCTTCATTTTCGCCGTTGACGAAGCCGCTATACATCACGCCGTTACCATCGCTATAGGCCACAGCGTCATAAACTTTGCTGTCGTCATTCGCGGTGATGGTAAGCTCTGCAGGGTCAACACTTAATGTGCCGTCTACATAGCTGATGCTATAGTTGGATAAGCCTGTACCAAGAGCGCTAGACGCTTCGATGTCATAGTCACCAACATTGGCGGTATTCACTGCGCCTGCGGATGTTAAGCTTACGCTATTCACGCTATCGCTACCGAGAAGGCCGCTGCTCATAAATTCGCTGCCAGTAAAGGTGAAGGTGTCACCATATGTTTTGCTTTGGTCATTTGCGGTGATTACCAAGTCAGCAGGGGTAATGTCTAAATTCCCATCGACATAGGTGATGTTATAATTACCGCTTGTAAGGCCGCTCGCTTCAATAGTGTAACTACCAACATTTGTCGCGCCTTGGCTGTCGCCGCCATAAGCAAGTGTACCGCTGAGGACGCTGTCATTTTCGCCATTGACGAAGCCGCTATACATCACGCCGTTACCGCCGCTATAGGCGGCTGCATCATAAACCTTGCTATCGTCATTGGCTGTAATGGTTAAGTCCGCAGGGTCTACGGTCAATGTGCCGTCTACATAGCTGATGCTATAGTTAGATAATCCAGACCCTAATGCGTTTGAGGCTTCAATGTCATAGTCGCCAACATTGGCGGTATTCACTGCACCTGCGGATGTTAAGCTGACGCTATCGACACTGTCGCTACCGAATAAGCCGCTGCTCATAAACTCACTGCCTGAGAAGCTGAAGGTGTCGCCATATGTTTTGCTTTGATCATTGGCTGTAATCACCAAATCAGCAGGGGTGATATCTAAGTCACCGTCAATATAGGTGATGTTATAATTACCGCTTGTCAGGCCGCTTGCCGTAATAGTGTATGTACCAACATTGGTTGCGCCTTGGCTATCGCCGCCGTAAGAAAGTACGCCGCCGAGGACGCTGTCATTTTCGCCATTCACAAAGCCGCTATACATGACGCCATTGCCACCATTATAAGCGACCGCGTCGTAAACTTTGCTGTCGTCATTCGCGGTGATGGTTAATTCGGCTGGGCTTACGGTCAATGTACCGTCAACATAGTTGATGGTGTAATTGGCAAGGCCGCTACCGCTGGCATTGCTGCCCTCAATATCATAGTCGCCAACATTGGCGGTGTTGACTGCGCCCGCTGATGTTAAGCTGACGCTATCGACAGTGTCGCTATTCAGGAGGCCAGATGTTGTGAACTCAGTGCCATTAAAGTTGAAGGTATCGCCATAAGTTTTACCTTGGTCTTGCGCCATGATGGTGAGCAAGGCGGGATCAACCGTTAAGACACCCGGAACATAGCTGATATTATAGTTGGATAGCCCTGTCCCGACGGCATTTGAAATGTCGATGTCGTAATTGCCAACGCCTGCTGTGCCAACCGCGCCGAGAGAGGCGAGGGTTGCGCTATCTACGCTATCAGAGAAGAAGAGCGTGCCGCCTGTGACGCTGAATTCAGTGCCGTTAAAGACAAAGACATCGCCATAGGTTTTGCTTTGGCTGTTGGCGGTGATTTGAAGGTCAGCAGGGGTGATTTCAAAGAAGTTCCCAACATATGTGATGTTATAAAGGCCGCTACCATCAACGGTGAGTGAGCCTTGGTTAATCGCATAAAGACCAACATCTTCACCTACATCACGAAGCAATGTCCCTGTGAAGGTATCGCCGCCTTGTAATGTCCCTGTATAGGTGTAAGTGAGGATTGGATCCATTTGACCATATTCACGGGTGATGAAATCAGCCGTGATGATGATATTTGTGGCAACAGGGTCAGGCACTAAACAGCCCGAACCACCTGCGGCGAAACAAACGCTGTTACCGCCAATATTCTTACCTGTGATATTGATTTCGCCACCATTGCTGTCCTGTACAAAGAAGTTTTGTGGGTTACCATAGCTAAGAAGCGGTACATTACCGTTTTGGTTAGTCAAGTGAATGCCGCCAATGCCTGGTGCTGTATTGGATGAAGTATCAATAAAGGTTGAGTTGGTTGTAATCGTCCCTGATGTTTTATTGCCGCCTGTCCCTGCGGCAATCGCCATTAAGGTCACATCACCGCCGACTGTACCCATTGCGGCGTTGTTGTTAATGCTAATGTCACCAGAGAGGTAATAGATATCGCCGCCATTGGTGTAAGTTGTTGCGTTATTTTGTGAAATTGATTTACCAGATATGAAGGTGATGTCACCGCCTTCTGTACGGATAAATTGGTTTGAAATGCTGATTGTCCCTGTCCCTGCGGCAAGGCCATCAATATCAGATCCTGCAACACCTGCCTTAGCAGTGATGTTAATGCCTGGTTCGGTGATATTCACATCCGCGGCAAAGGTGATGCTGTTATCGGCAAGCAATAACACGTCAGATAATGCGCCGTTAATATCTGCCACATCAATACCAGAGATGTTATCGATATTTGGTGAACCCGTTTCGTATACGGTCAAAGTTGCAGGGTCAAGTAACCATGAGCCTGTGTCGCCATTTGCTGCGAGTGTATTGACGCTTGAACCTGATACTTGGAGTATGTCTGCGGATGACGTTTCAACAAGGCCACCATTACCTGAAACTGAACCACCTTGCGCTGAATAAGAGCCGTTACTTACGGTACGTTCATCAGACCAAACAACGATTGTCCCACCGTCGCCAACTTCACCAGCATCTGCAACAAGTGATGCGTCGCTGTTAATATGAACGCTGCGTGCTTTTGGCAGAACATCCACGCCAGATAATGCGCCACCAACATAGATTTCACCGCCACCTGCGGCAGGTTCAATCGCGGCAACATCTAATGCGCCGCTAATGTTAATATCGGCACCTTCGGCGGTGAGGACGATTTTACCATTCACATTTTGTAGTGAGCCTGCTTGGATAAGGCCATCACTATTAATGACTGATTCTACAACATTGCTTGCCGCAGCTGCAGTCATCAATACTGAACCACCATTCGCAATCAAGCTGCCAGTATTACTAGCGCTAAGCTGTCTGCTGGTTCTGCCGTCGCTATCAACGGCGAAGCTAATGAGGCCGTCGCCGTAAAAGTCAATCGCATATGTATCGGCTGCGGCCATTTGTACTTTGGAGAGCTGCCCTTGAATAACGCCGCTATTTTTAACAGTCGGGGCGACCAATGCGGCGATACCGGCTTCTTGCACGGTAATCATCCCTTGGTTTTCAACTGTGGCATCCCAATTTCCTGCTTTGTTAAATTCAAAAATACGCTCGGCATTCATAAATTTGTCATTATCAATATCTGCTGTGCTCGCAACAAATCCTGCTGTATCAATATTCCCGCTTGGTCCAATCAAAATACCATTGGGGTTAATGACCATGACACGGCCATTCGCAATGAGGTTACCGTTAATGGTGGAAAGCTGTGTGCTATTCACCACGCGGTTCAGTGCAATGGCATCGCTGCCCGGCTGAATAAAGCGCGTGGTTTCACCGGCATCAATGTTGAATGATGACCAATCGATAATCGCTTTGTTTGAGGCTTGATTGATTTGCAGTTCTGATCCCGCGGAGCTAATAGACGCGCTCCCCGCGATGACAGTACCGCCTTGCGGATTTGCTTGCAAATCAGTTGAAAACGCCGTGTTTAGGCACATACCGACTGCGCCGTATATAATGACTTGAGAACAAATATTATAAAGAAACTTCCCTTTGGTGCGAAGTTTCCATCTAGATTCTTGTCGAGCTGGATATAGAGACATCGTTTTGGCTCCCCATATATTGTTTCATATATGCGAAGAGCGCAAAGTATCTTACTAAAACTACGAATTATTTAAGCCTATACATTCTAAGTATAGCACTCATTATGTTAAATAGATAGTAAAACAGAATCCAATTTATCTAAAATTTTATCTTTTTTAGAAGCGTTTTAACACATTGAAAAATATGCGTTTGTCGTCATCTCTTTCGGATGCAACATTGCGTGTTAAAGGCATGGTAAACTCGACGCCACCAGAAAGATCATAGGCCAAGTTGACGCGGAGACCTGCCCCAGCAGAAGCCAGTGAGTCATGTTCAGATTCACCAACCGCAACGTCTTCATTCCAGACTTTACCAATGTCATAGAAGCCATAAACTTGGTATGATTTTAGGTAATCATTCTCAACTGGACCGCCATAACGCAACTCAACTGAGCCTGCAATACCTTTGTCACCTGCGATTTCACCTGAATCATAAGCGCGGCCATAAACTTCGCCGCCCACTGAGAATTCTTCAGACGCCAAAAGTGGGTCCGCAGAATATTGACCTTCTGCCGAAGCGAAGAGGGAGAAGTCACCCGGAAGATCTTGGATACGGATAGCCGAGACGTTGAAACGTGCAAATTGGTGTTCGCCATTTGTGCGTGTACGGCCTGCGCCGTCATCTGTTGCACCAAACATATCAACACCGAATGTCCCGCCTAGGTCAACTTGTGTCACGCCGGCAAGGCTGTCGGTCATGTCAAAACGCGTACCAACTGTGAAGGCGCGGATTTTGTCTTCTGATACTTGTGTGCCTAAAACATCAGATTCTGAATTCAAGGCTTCAAAACCTGCTTTAAGGTCAAGGTTGTATTGACGGTTACGGATGTATGGATAAACGAATTCTAGGTCAAATAGATCACTATCGCCTTCAACATCTAATGGCTTGAGCTCTGCACCTGGTTCTGTGCGTGTTGCGGCATAACGGCCAACAACTTTAACGCCTTCGCTGCCCAATTGTTGTTCATGATAAACATCAAAGAAGCGAAGTTCTTCAGTATCTTTGGTAACTAAGGCGCGCAGTGTTGTGCGCTCATGTAGGCCAAGAAGAGAGTTGCCTGCAACAGTCGCTTCGCCGCGTGTTTGACCCAAATATTTCGAGCCACGATTATCAACTTTCAAAGAGCCTTCAAAACGGTCTTCTTCGATTGTGATGATCATTTTCGTTGTGCCTGGCTGTGCGCCTGGCTGCAAGACGCTGCGTGCTTTGATGCCTGGTAGGTCGTCAATCAAAAGAAGGTAACGTTCAATGTCTTTTGAATTTGCAGGGCCTGCGCTGCGGATTTTATTGGCGAATTTTGCAATCAAATCGTTGCTGTCTGTGTAATCACCAACAACTTCAACTTCTGAAATTTGCCCTTCAACTGCGCGAAGGCGTACAACGCCGCCATCAATTTCTTGCGGCGGAAGAATCACGCGTGAGAACATATAACCATCGGCGCGATATTCCAATGTAATCGACTGAGCGATACGGTTCAAATCAGCGAAAGAGACTTGCTGACCCATATATTTTGCGGCAAAGGCGGAAACTTGTTCAGGGGTGTAAACACTGCTGCCATCGAGCATTACGCCGTTCAAAACAAAAACTTTATCTTCGCTAAACTTGCCGCCGCTTTCTGGGCCTGCATATTCAACGACGCTCGCATCTGACTTTGGCATTTGCATGCCTGTTTCCAAATTACGAATAACTATGCCTGATTGTGCACTCGTTGGTACGCTCTGTGCTTGTGCTGCCAACGGCATAACGACACATGCGCCTGAAAGTAATAATGTTTTGAAATATGTACGAGCTGAAATACTCACAACCTTGCCCCTAAAAAAATTATAAAATTAAACAACTATAGGATGGTAAATCAGCCGCTTATACAAGTCAATATAAGGTCAGGACTTTTCTTTATATATATAGGGTTTATTCCTTATGATTTATCTTCGGCTTTTGGTTTACAAATCAAAACTTGAATTTCTTCCTTTAATTTATGTGATATTTTTGACAATTCCTCCGCCGCATCAAGCAGATGCGCAACGGTCGCAGATGTTTCAGATGTGGCTTGTTGTATGCCTTCGACATTGCGGGATACATCCGTCGTGCCTTTGGCGGCGTCCACGGCGTTGCGCGCAATCTCTGATGTGGCAAGGGCTTGCTCTTCCATATTCCTCAAAACTTCGTCGGAAAGGGCGGCGATATGGCCGATGACTTCCGTGACGCTTTCAATTTTTTGCACGGACTCATTGGTTTTTTGTTGAACGGCATGAATTTGCGCGGTGATTTCTTCCGTTGCTTTTGCGGTTTCATTAGCAAGGCTTTTGACTTCAGAGGCTACAACGGCAAAGCCCTTGCCAGAATCCCCTGCGCGGGCGGCTTCAATTGTGGCGTTGAGTGCAAGTAGATTAGTTTGTTCAGCAATATCCGTGATCATGCTGACAATATTACTGATGCCGCGGACTTCTTGCGCGAGGCTAAGCACATTTTCATTGGCAAGGCTCGTCTCGCTCATGGCATGTTTTACATGGTTTGCGGTTGTCTGAACAGTGTTTTGTGCATTGGCGATATTGACGGAGAGCTCCTCAACCGCCGCGGCGACGGCATCAACATTGGTCATCGCTTCTGTAGAGGCTGACGCTACGGCCACAGCCTGACCATGTGTTTGCTGCGCGGAGACAGAGAGGTTATTGGCTGTAGAGGTCAGCTGTTCAGCTGTGGCAGAACTATCCGCCGATATTTTGGTGACATTCGCAGCGACGGCATGTTTTTCCGTCGCGATATGCCATGTGAGAAGTGCCGCCGTATAATGCCCCGCATGATCAAATATTGGTGCGACCTCCAAATCAAGTTTAATGTCCCCTAGCGTGATTGTCGCATGATGCGGCAGGTTGTTTGGATCCGCCAATAAGCGACGCTGCATTTCAGGGTTTTTGTGGAATATATCAATACAGGCGCCATCCAATTGATCTGCTTTAATCGGCAGTAAATGCTCAATTTGTTTTATGGTGTTCTGCGATGTTTTGTTCATATAGGTGATTTTTAAGGTTTGCGGGTCGCATGTCATGATGTTTAGCGGCATGGTGTCCAGCATGCGATATTGCAGTTGTTCCTGCGTCGCTAAAGACCAATAGAGCAATAACTCCTTGACCTTGCCAGATGGGGATATGACGGCATCAACATGCAAATCCAATAATTCTTTACCTAAGCGAATAACGGTCTGATAAGGGAAGAAATCAGCTTTGTTCATTAAGCTGCGTTGATGGGATGGATTTTTGTGGAATATATCGATGCACTGGCCAACGATTTTATCTCCGCTCACACCGCTCGGCAGTAAATGGGCGACTTGATTTAAGGTCTCTACAGCCTGTTGATTGGCGTAAGTAATTTTAAAGGTTTTAGGATCACAGGTTAGAATGTTGATTGGTGCCCGTGAAAGAAGGTGCCGTGATGATGAATTCTTTGGAAAATTTGCGCTGTCAAACATGTAAGTTTATAACCCCCATTATAAAAATGTTTACAATTTTTTATATATTCTAGACTCTAGACCTACTCCAAGGTCTAGAAGTATTTGTATGAGTTTTTAGTGCTGGGAGTTTTGTGATGAAAATAGGTTTTTCAACAGAAGAAAAAACTATCTTGAATAGGCTGCTGTCGCCTAAATATTCATGTAAATCATGTGAAGACTGTAAAGGCTGCCCAATTCTAAAAATTGGTGAAGTCGCCTCAATTTTTCAGATTACACCAGATGCTATTCGATATTATGAACGGGAAGGGCTCATTTCGTCTTATCGTGATAGCGCCAATAATTATCGTTTATTTGATTTGCGCGCGGTTATGGCGATTTTCATGATCCGTATGTCTAACTTCCTAACTATGCCAATAAAGAATGTTAAGCAGATCGAAGGGCAGAGCGCAGATCCTGAGCGCATTTCTCAAGTTAAACAATCTTTGCAAAATGTCATCACCAATGCGCAGAAAGATATAACGCGCGCTGAGCGCCGTATCAAAGCCGCAGGGATTATCCTTGGCGCGGTTGATAAAGCAGCCACGGCAGATGGCCTGCGCGAAGTTGCGATACGGGCGTTATCTGATGCGGGCTATTTGGATGAATATCTAAATTTTATTGTTGCACCAGAGTAAGTGAATCCTGCATATTCTGTCTAATTAGTAACCCTATGTTAAAAAATGCCTAATATAATATTAGCCAGAGACAAAGGGTTAGGATCAGGCGATGGCATCACATCACGATGATAAATACAATAACGCAATCAAAGAAGGCGCGGCTGCAGCGACGGCGCAACAGACTGTAGTTATTGATAAAACCGGCTTTGCAGGCTTAAGTGATCTTGAAAAATCACAAAAGATTGAGGCCGCTATTCGCGAACAATTATCTCCAGAAGAAGCCGATAAATATATTAGCACCAAAATTGAAGATGCGAAGGCGAACATACGCGCCTATGGTGGTGATGTTGCTGATCTGTTAATCGAGGGCCTCGCGGATAAGGGCTATAATCTATATAATATCCTTGTGAAACCATCATCAGAAGGGGCGTATTCCAGTTTGCAAGGCGCGGGCGGGATCGAGTTTTGCTCCGTTGAACATGGTGAATTAAGTAGCCAAGTGGATGATATGGTGCAAAATATTGCACATGCGACTGGCGCGGATGTGAAAGATATTCGTAAAAATTTTACCGCCGCACCTGAAGAGCACGCCAAACGCACAGGGGCGCATGAGGGGCAGCATTGTGATGGTACGTCTGGCCTCCACGGTGAGGTTTATGCCGATAAAGAATCTTATGAACATGTATCGCCTGAAGCAGGCCTAGAATATCGTGACTATCGCGCTTTGGTGGCCATGTATGATGCAGGGCATGCCACGAACCCCATTGTCATGGGTGATCAGCCAAGTGGGTCGCGCGTGATGGATTATAAAGTTGGCATGCTGCATTCAGGTGTTTCGCGTGTATTTGATTCCGTTGTTGAAGATTATATGGGCGTCGACAATAAAACTCATTCATCTGAATGGGATATGGATAAATATGCCGCCGCAACGGAAGCCATGAAAGCCGATTTGATTAATAGCGCTAATGCAATGCCAGATGGCCCTGAAAAAACGGAAGCTTTAATTGTTGCTGAGGCGACAATTAATTATGCGGAAGATTATCAAGACGCCTATCGCCGCCGCGTATTGGGGGAAGATGTGCCTGAACGTAAACAGATTGAACTTGTATCGAAGGACGCCAAAGCCGCATTTTATAATGATCATTTTGATGCGGATAAATATGAGAAGAAAAATGCAGAACAGCTGCATGCAGATATAAAAGAAAATATTAACAAATACGGCAATGCTGATGCCACTGCGCAAACGCAAGACAACGATGATTGGGGCTGGGACGATGGCGCAGATGACATTGGCACATCACTAGTGGCAATGGGCGGAGACCAAAACCAGCCGCAAGTCCAAGAGATCGAACGTCCACAAGCAAACATACAGGCCAAACCTGTTGAGTTTAGTGTTTGATCATTTTATCTGAGATTGCATTCGGTCAGAATATTTCAACGCTTCCATCCTGTCGCTATGTCAGGGGTGATCTGATTTATAACGTAAATTATTGCAATTAATATGATCTTGCGTATAGTCCTGATAAAATAAATTTTGGACTAGGTATATCGTCATGGGCAATTTAAAATCGATAATTTCACGATCAATCATTGAAGCGAAAGATACTTACGTGAATGTCTTTGGGCATTTTAAGTATCTGCTTTTCATGTCACTTCCCGCGATTTTCTTCATGCTGATTATGGAGCCTTTAGTCGTGACATTTTTAGGGTTTTCAATAAACGATAAGAATGTAGAGCTCATGAAGGCGAATGCTGTGCAATTAACGTTAATCATGGCGCCGCTTGTAATATTGCAACTGGCATATGGTGCAAAGGCGGCACGCGCATGGCATATTTTATGGCTTAAAGGTGCGCCTGAATTAATGAATTATAAGTTATTGTCTTGGACAAAGTCGGAGTTACAGTTTTTTAAAACAACATTGTTTTATTTGTTGGTTTTAATGTTAGTGACATTGTTGTTGTTGGTATTGTTCCTTATCGTCATGGGTGCGACGACAAGCGTAATTGCGATATTCGCAGCGAGTATGTCGAAGGCATTTGTTATGCCTTTAATCTTATTCTTCACATTTGCGACAATGATGGCTATGATGATTTGCATCATGCTTTTTGGGTTAAAACGTGTGTTTATTCTACCTGCGAGAGCACTTGATAACCCGATAAAAATGAAGCTGTCAAAAGAGCTTTCTAAGGGGCATATCAAACATATCGTCGTGACGATGCTGTTTACCGCAGGGCCAATCATGCTGTTATCCACGGGCCTACAAGCGCTCTCAGAGAATATGAGCTCAGATGTGGTCAGTACCTTGCTGAATGCGGTGTCTTATGTATTAGGCTTTGTCGTATCGATGTTGACTGTTTATGTTGTCTGCCGCTATTACGAGATTATTACAAGATAAATCAAAGCTTTCTTTTATCACACGTCCCAGTCTGTCGTAATGACCGGTGTGGCGAGCAGGCTGCGTTGCACGGGGCATTTAGCGGCGACTTCGATAAGTTTTTCGCGTTGTTCGGGCGTTAGTTTATCGCCAGTAATGGTGATGGTTTTGTGAAAGACGTCTTGGCCGTTTTCTTTTTGATGGGTGACGGTCGCGGCGGCGTGCTCAAGCGGCCATGATTTTTGAATGGCGTACCAGCGTATTGTCATGACCGTGCATTCACCAAGGGCTGCGGTCAGAAAATCATAAGGCGCAGGGCCTAAGTCTCCACCGCCCATGGATGAGGGTTCATCACCGATTAAATCATAACCGCTGGCAGTGATATCAACGGCATAGGCGCTTTGGCCATTTTCGCGAATATAGGCGCTGTGTTTATCGTCGGCACTCATGTAATTAATCCCCCTCAGCGCCTTTATTTAGCGCGGTGTAAATGGTCTTTGATCATCTGAATATGTAGGCGTAGATTATATAATTCATCCGAATAAGATAATGGCACGATAGTCTTTTTAACCTCGGCGTCAATTTTGGCTAAAGCGGCGAGAATTTCATCAATATCGGCCTCACTAGCAGTGGCGTTTTCTTCCATCTTTTTAAGGCTTTTATACCATTTATAGATTTTGGAGCGCGTACGCCAACGATAGGTCGGTGAGGCGAGCTTGATGAGTGGCAGCATCACACCAAGCAGCGGGATCAGCATCACAACCATACGGCTAATCATATCCGCGAGCCAAAACGGCAAGAAGCGCTGTAAAACATTCGGCCCATATTTGAAATAACGTGACGCTTCACTGGCTATCGGTAAATCAATGAAATCAAGCGTTGGGAAGCGCCCTTTTGCAGAGAGTGACGTTGCATCGTTATGAATGCCAATACTTGTGCTAATTAGCAATGTTTTGAGGGCGCCATGGAAGTCTTTATGCGCGGTTAATTGTGCAACTGGGCTTAATAATGTGACATTCTGGCTCGGAATATTGCGCGCCATATCAATCACGCCCTCATTAAGCGTAACCTTAGACAAGAACGGATATGTGCCTGTATAGCCCTGGGCGCGCTCAAAAGACATTAATTTAAGTGCAGGGTCACGCATTAATGTCTTAATCATAACTGCGCTTGGTTTTGCGACAAATGTTGCGGCATTTACCTTGCCTGATTTGAGGGCATCAATCGCGTCTTGACCTGAAATTTCGACCAATGTTGTGTTGTCTAACATGTCGTTCAGTGCCAATAATTGACGGGCTATGGCGTTTGTGCCGCTGCCTGGTTTGCCAATGGCGATTTTTTTGCCTTTGAGCTTTTGTAAGTCTTTGCCTTGGTTCACTTCACCGCGTGTGAAAACCCAGATAGGTTCATAATATAATCCGCCTAAAGTTTCGATATATTCAGCATTTTCAGCTGTGGCAAGGCCGCTTTGTACAAAGGCAATATCGGCTTTGCGTTCTTCGAGCAGTTTAATATTCTCCATTGACCCTGCGGTTTCCAAGATGTTCAGCGTGATGCCTTGATCGGCCAGTTTTCGCTGATAGATCTCCGCATAGCGGTAATAATCACCATCAACTGCGCCCGCCGCGATTGTAATCTCTTTTGGAGGGGTTGGTTCAATAAAGCGGGCAGCAAACCAAAACGAGAAAATAATGATTACCGCAATAAGGCCATAAGTTTTTATGGTTTCAGGAATATGCATGTTGATCACCAGTCTCTGTCTTTGTTTGCTGCAGTTTTTAATATGCTAATCGGGCTTATTGACCAAATAGGCTTTTGATGCCGTCTTTGGCTTTATCCAACGTGCCAGATGTGTCGCCACCAAGGTTGGATACGCCCATAGTGCTTGAAAGGTCTTTAAGGCTATCCGCGGACATACCTTCCAACAGACCCGCGCTTGATGATGCTTTTAATGCAGCTTTAGAGATTGCATCCCAAATTTGACCAATCGCTTCACGCGCAAGGACACCATTTTGTTTAACGCCGATACCAGTCAATTTAATGTCTGGCAAGGTTACGTCTTTCATATCTGTGCCGCTAATCAAAGTTTGTGATGGGTGCAGCTGTGCATTTGCAAGAAGGAAGTGCTTTAAGACGACTTTAGGGGCAGGGGCTTTGCTGCTGTTCTCTTTTTCTTCTTTAGGTTTTTTTTTGCCTTGGTCGATATTCTTTTTAAGCGCACTTAGGTTCGTGCCTTTTGGTGTAACTTCAAGGAATAACTCGCTGCCTTTAACGCTCACGTCATTAAAAACCAACAGCTCTTTTGAGAATGAATCCATCGCAATACGGATCGATTCAACCTTCATGGCATGTGGCTTTTTGAATTCGCTTGGGTTGGCGATTGATAGGCCGCTGACCAATACGGATTTATCTGACAGGTTGATATCAATGCTTGAGATACTGACTTTGACGCCGAGTGTTTCGCTGCCGACTTTTTCAGCGATGGTTTTGGCGATTGAGCCCATATTCATATAAATAAAAGCGCCTGCGCCAAGTAAAACAAGGATCGCTACTAAGGCAATCTTCTTAGTCGTACAACATTTTTTCTTCTGCTCTTCAGCCATAATATCTCTCCTGAGTCCAATATCATTAAAATATGGCGCTGAGTTTAAATGAAATATTAGGGGGGTCAAGATGTTCATTTATCTTTTACAAGCCATGTATTCACGCTTATATTTCACTGTAGAATATTAATCTTATTCCCGAAGGGCGTTGGTTTAAAATGGAACATTGTATATGTGGTAAATCCAAAAGCTTTGTAGATTGTTGCGGCCCTTTTTTGGCAGGCACTAAACAGGCAAAAACACCTGAGCAGTTGATGCGTTCACGCTATGCGGCTTATGCCCTTGGCGGCTATGGTGATTATTTAATCGCGACGTGGTTGCCTGCATCGGCCTATGGCTTAACGGCCGCAGAATTATCCGAAAAAACGATGGATTGGCAGCGTTTAGATGTTGTGACGTCATCCCAGAAGGGGGATCATGGTGTGGTTGAATTTAACGCTTATTATCGTGTGTCCCCTGAATCTGATGACATGGAATGCATGCATGAGATGTCTGAGTTTAGCCGTATTAATGGCCGCTGGCTTTATGTCGGCGCGCGGGCGGATTAATCCGCTTAATTTTAAAAATGATTGGAAATGCTATGTCCTATGATGATGTTGATGTTTTAATTGATGCGTTAGATCAGGTTAAAGGTCAAATTGACAATCCAGACGCGTTAAGAAAATTTGTCTTAAGTTATGCTGATGACCTGATTGCGCTGTTGAATGAGCTTAAAGAGCAGCGTGAAACGACGGCCTCTGGCCATGCGGCTTTGATTAAGAAGAATGTGCACCGCCGCCTGATTGAAGGGTTCTCTGAAGACAATATTCATGAAGCATTTTCCAAAGCGCTTGGCAAGGTGAGTGCCTATTTTTCTGAAGATCATGATGTCAGCGTGAGTGTCATCGGCTTGGTCGATTTGCCAAAGGGCGGGCATCGCGCAACTTTGGAGGTTCATATCACGCCAATCAAGCTCAGCTTGAAAAAGCAGGTGGCTGATATTGATAAAAAATATCGCCGTCAGCTGGCGAAAGAAGATTTGGAGCTGTTAAAGCGTCACGAGAACTATCATCTTCAACATTTTGTTTTAGAACATTTTGTTCATAGATCTGGTCAATCACCAAGCATCCCAGATCATCT
>JASBUS010000061.1 GCA_030147745.1 Alphaproteobacteria bacterium | reverse complement strand
GTCGAGACGTCCCGCACGTGTAAGTGCAGGATCAAGACTTTCTGGGCGGTTGGTTGCAGCAAGGACAACAATACCGCTATCCGCTTCAAAACCGTCCATTGCTGTTAGGATTTGTGTCAATGTTTGTTGTTGTTCGCTGTGGCTGTTGGTCATATGACCACCGCGGTTGCCGCCAACGGCATCAATTTCATCAATAAAAATGATACATGGTGAATTTGCACGTGCATCTTCAAATAATTGGCGTGCGCGGCGTGCGCCTGTGCCGACATACATTTCAACAAAGTCAGAACCATTAATAGAGAAGAATGGAACACCTGCTTCTTTAGCAACAGCTTTTGCAAGCATGGTTTTACCTGTCCCTGGCGGGCCAGATAACAAGGCGCCTTTTGGCGGTTTGCCGCCCATTTTCGATAGTTTCTCAGGGTTTTTGAGGTAACGCACCATTTGCTGCAATGATTTTTTCGCATGGTCAATGCCTTGAACGTCATCAAAACCCTGTTCGATATCTTCTGGGTTGATTTGTTGGTGGCTCTTGCGGTTAACAATGCCGCCCGCGCCGCCGCCGCCCATTGCGCCCATTTGCCATTTTGCGATAAAGATAATCGCGCCGATCAATAATAGGGTTGGGATCCAGCTCATGAATGAGCTTGGGGCTTCTGGAGCGATATAGGCACGTTTAATGCCGGCATCATGAATCTTCTTGATGACGCTGTCTGAATTTGCGCCATGTTCAGCTGTGCTGAAGGTGACTGTGTAATCATCATAGCCTTTAACTGGGGTGTATGAACCTTCAAAAATTGTGCCGTGGCCAGTGCCATTATTCGTATAGGCAACGCCTGTCACTTTACCTTGATCGATCAGCATCTCAAGGTCATCAATGGTGATGATTTCTGATGCTGGGCGCTTATACGGGTCGTGAGTAATCTTAGTTGTCGGAACATTTTGTGCTGCAAGCAGGGATTCTGGGCTTGCACCATCAAAAACAGCCTTATATTTCGGGCCCTTTTTTAATTCTTTTTCGCTTAATGGTTTTGCATCGGGGTCTGGTTTTTTGTAATCATTGACATTTAATGTGCCTGTCACGACATATTGACCGTCCACCATTTCGATTTGTGCAGATTTAACATCGCCGTCACTTAGAACATGGACAAATTCTGAACTGCTCATTAAGTCATAGGCTACAGGTGCGTTGTCAGGAGACGAGGATAGGTTGTAGGCAATCATCCCTGCTCCGGCGATCATGGCAACAGTCATAAAATTACGTTTTAGGAAGCCTGGCTGGTCTTGTTTAGGCGCATTATTGCCTTTGTCGCCCTTAGGCGCTTGCTGCTTACTCATTTATCTCCATCCCTGTATTTATACTTTTTGTACTTTTATTAGGCTGATCAGTTAAGCCAATATTTTATAATATGTCAAGCCGTAAAACTCGCCTTATGCTATTTTTGTCGAATCTGCGCAGTTAAGAAAATATAAACTTGTCAATTTGTCGTATAAAGCTGTGGACATAGCCTTGACCTTGTATAAAAATAATGCCAAAGTCTTGTCATATAATAATAAAAATATACATAAAATAATAAATGACGCTAAATCTTAACTATTGATGCGTTAATATAAGAGGGTGCGTATATACCAACTATAGCCGTCTATGTGGGAGAACCAAAATATGTCGATCAGAGGCAGATATCTTAAATTTTTACAATCTTTAATGCCGCCAGTTTCGCGTACTGAGCAAGAGGCGCTTGACGCAGGTACAACGAGTGCAATTGAAGGCTCACTTTATAATGGTTCGCCAGATTGGAAAGCGATTGTTGGTGGCTATGATCCGGGCGAATTAACAGCCGAAGAAAAAGCCTTCATTGAAAATGAAACGGAAGAGCTTTGTGAAATGCTTGATGATTATAAAATCGAGCAAGATGGCGATTTGCCAGAAGAAGTTTGGAATTATATTAAAGACAAAAAATTCCTTGGGATGTTGATTTCGAAGGAATATGGCGGTCTTGGTTTTTCGGCGCGTGCGCGCTCAGCCGTTGTGACAAAATTATCGACACGTTCGCCAACGGCCGCTGTGACCGTGATGGTGCCTAACTCATTGGGCCCAGGTGAATTGCTTTCACATTATGGTACGCAGGCGCAAAAAGATCGTTATTTGCATTCATTGGCAACAGGTAAAGATGTACCATGTTTTGCGCTGACTGAACCAAATGCGGGTTCTGATGCGGGTAACATCCAAGCAAAAGGTATTGTTAAGAAAGATCCGAAAACCGGTGAAATTGGCATTAGCCTGACATGGAATAAGCGTTATATCACTTTGGCGCCTGTTGCGACCGTACTTGGTTTGGCTTACCATTTGGAAGATCCTGAAAATCTTCTTGGCAAAGGTGAAAAGCCAGGCATTACGGTATCATTGATCCCGACCAACACATCAGGTGTTGATATTGGTAACCGTCACCGTCCAATGGATATGGCGTTTATGAATGGTACAACACGTGGTAAAGATGTGTTTGTGTCTTTGGACTCGATTGTTGGCGGCGCTGACAATGCAGGTAAAGGCTGGCGCATGTTGGTTGAATGTTTGTCTGAAGGCCGTGCGAACTCATTGCCATCAATGGGCTCGGCAACAGGTCAGCTGCAAACTTATACCACAACAGCTTACTCGACCGTTCGTCAGCAATTCGGTACACAAATCAAAAACTTTGAAGGTGTGTCTGAAAAAATTGCTGATTTGGCGGGTAAAACCTATGCTATTCGCGCGTTGAAAGATACGACGCTTGATTTGGTGGATAGCGGTGAAAAACCAGCAATTCCATCAGCGATTGCGAAATATCATGCGACAGAAATGGGCCGCGATACAGTGCTTCACGGTATGGATGTCCATGCAGGTAAAGGGATTATCTCTGGTCCAAATAACTACACGCAATCAAGCTATAAAGCGATCCCGATTGCGATTACGGTGGAGGGTGCAAATATCCTGACCCGTAACATGTTGATCTTTGGTCAGGGTAGTTACCGTCTGCACCCATATTTCCAACCAATGCAGCAAGCCGTGGCAGAAGAAAAAACCATGAAAGCGACAATGATTGGTTTGAAGCTTGTCGGGTCACAATTTGTGAGTGCGGGGCGTAGCCTTTTTGTGAACTTGGGTTTGAAGCGTCTCATTTCACCTAAGTCACATTTGAGCCCAGAAATGCGTGCTTATGCGCATCGTATTGATCAGGTTAGTGCGTCGTTTAACGCGGTGGCAAACCCAACATCATCAATTTTGGGTGCGAAGCTGAAGTTTAAAGAGCGTGCATCATCTAAATTTGGTGATGTCTTATCGCATCTTTACATCGCGTCATCTGTTATTCGTCAGTATGAAAAGCGCGGCGCAAATCAAGATGAATTGGCTGTGGCACGTTATGCGATTGAAGATAACTTGAACAAAGCGCATGAAGCCTTGGTTGATGTTTTGCAAAAAGATACTTACCCGATTGGCGGCGTGTTTGGCACATTGATCCGCTGGAAGCTGAAAATTGTTTCTGGCACATTTGGTCACCGTCATAAAAAGCCATCAGGCAAGTTGCAGGATGAAATCACTAAAACATTGAGCCAAAATGGCGATAGCTTGAAGTTGTTGACTGAGGAAATGTATTTCCCGAAAACAGCCGGCGGTCCAATTGCTGATTTGAAAACGGCATTTGAGGGTACTTTGGCGGCGCAAGATCTTGAGAAGAAATTGCTCAAAGCTGACCGTCAATCTGGCCTGAAGCAAAATGAACAATTTGCGGATCGCGTGGCGAATGCAGTTACACTCGGTATGTTGAACCAAGATGAAGCTAAAAACTTGATTGAGGTTTATGAAGCACGTATGCGCGTCATTAACGTTGATGAAGTGAAAAAGGAAGATTATCGCCCATCATAAGTTGATGCCGATATAAGTAAATCAATTCTAAAAAGCCTGTGCGCAATAAGCGGCAGGCTTTTTTGCTTTTCAGGGCGCGAAAATATGCTATCATTTCTGCCTATTTGGGGTAGTTTCATGAAGATTTTTCGACTTTTATTTGTTTGTTCTATGTTGGTTTCGCCATCGGCGCATGCGCAGTCCGATGAGCTTGATTATTTAATGTCTTTGGATATTGAGGATTTGGTCAAGGTTTCCGTGGCCTCAAAACGTGAAGAAACTTTGGCCAAAGCGCCTGCGATTGTGTCTGTTGTCACGCGTGATGATTTGCGCCGTTATGGCGGTAATAATCTGCGTGATGTCTTGAACCGTATGCCGAATATGCAGATTTTTGGTAGCGGCTTTACCCCGAATACTGCGCTGTCGATCCGTGGGCAGACTTTAACGGCGGCGGATAGCCATGTTTTGATATTGCTTAACGGACGTCCTGTGCGCGAAAGCCATGTGGGCGGCTTTAATAACCCTGTTTATATGGCTTTGCCGATTGATGCGGTTGAGAAATTAGAAGTTATTCGCGGGCCTGGCTCAATTCTTTATGGGACAAATGCTTTCTCAGGTGTTTTGAATATTGTCACGAAACAAGCCAGCGCCGATGAACAAGATCTATCTGTCGGCTATGGTTCGTTTGATACGAAGGTGACCAAAGCGAGTATTTCGCGTGAGAATAAAGAAAAGGACTATGCGATTTACGCCAATGGCCGCTTATTCCAACAAGAAGGCTGGGATTTCGGTATGACAGCCCCGAATGGCGTTTATAATAATGATGATTATGGCCATGATGCTTATGGCGGTGTCGTCAATGCGCATTATAAAGACTTCACCTTAAATGGTTTATTTGCGCTGACCCATAATGATGAAATTGGCCTAGACATGAAATGGCCGCTTGAGCGCCATCGTTTGCGTAAAACCATGTTGGATGTCGGCTATGATTTTGATTTGTCGTCATGGAATATTGGTCTAAATGCCACATATAACGGTTTTGAGAATAAATCTGGGGCGGTGGATCATAACCGCTATGATGACTATCTCGTTGAAATTGCGGCGCAGCGTGATGTGAGCGAAAATATCCATGTGCTGCTTGGTAGTGTGTATGAATGGCATTTTGGCTCCATTAAGCCAAATGGTAACCGCGTCAATCAGCAATGGTTTACAATGTATGGTCAGGCGCAATATCAAGCCACAGACTGGTTAAAATTAATTGGCGGCGTGCAAATGAATAATCCAGAAAGTGTGGATGTTGATTTCTCACCACGTGCGGGCGCAATTGTTGATTTTACGCCGCGTATTGGTATGAAGCTGCTTTATGGTGAGGCGTTCCGTTCACCTTATGGTGCGGAAACAAGCATTAATATTCCGGGTATTATTGTTGGTAACCCGCAAATGAAGCCTGAAAAAATTCAAACCAGTGAAGCGCAGCTTTTCTATCAAGATAACGGCCTTTATTTAGCGAGCACCTATTATCACAGTATTCAGACGGATGCTTTGGGGAATGGCCCGAATGAAAATGGCGACGAAACCTTTATTAACCGCCCTGAAGAAGTGAAGTATCACGGCATTGAGCTGGAAGGCAAATACCGTCTGAATGACGCATGGCAGCTTGAGGGTAGCTTGTCTTACCAAAAGGGTTTTGATGAGGAAACCGATGATAAGGATGTTGGCCTTATCCCAAATTTCATGACGAAATGGGGCGCAAGCTACGCACCGCAAGATGCGGGGTATCTCTTTGGTGTTTATGCGAGCCATTTTGGCAAAGCGGGCAAGGTTGAAAACACCAATAGTTCGACCGCGCTTGTAAACCCAGAGGCCGATGCATATACCTATGTTAGCGCCAATATGGAGTTTGATATTAATTATCTTTTTAATCTGAATAATATGCCTGATATGAGCTTCACGCTTTATGGTGAAAATTTATTGGATGAAGATATCTATTTCCCTGAACATAACACGCGTTCGATCAATACCTTCCCATTAGCGGGCGGACGCGCGGTCTATGGTACGTTTAAAGTGTCCTTCTAAAGGTGATAAGAGTATGGATGTAAATGAAGTTCTGAACCTTGTGCGTGCAGATGTGCGCGCGATGAAAGCCTATAGCTCTGCGCGTTCTTTGACAGACGGGAAAGCGCTTGAGGGCGCTAAGCCTGTTTATTTTGATGCCAATGAATTGCCTGTTGAGCCGTTCGCAGGTGGAACGGGTTTGAACCGCTATGAATCGCAGCAGCCACCTGAGGTGCTCAATAAGCTTGCATCGCTTTATAAGGTTGAACCAGCCAATATCATGATGACCCGTGGGTCAGATGAAGCGATTGACGTGATCATCCGCACCTTCTGTCAACCAGGTACGGAAGATACAATCATCAATACGCCGCCGACCTTTGGCATGTATGCGCAGTATGCTGCTTTGAATGCAACGCCGGTTCATTCTGTGCCACTTGACCCATATAGCTTCGCTTTGAATAAAGATGAAATTATTGCGGCGGCAAATGGTACAAATCATGTCAAAGTCGTGTTTTTATGTTCACCGAATAACCCGACAGGCACGTTGGTGGACCAAAAAGATTTAATTGATGTCATTCAAAAAAGCCGCGCGATTGTTGTGGTTGATGAAGCCTATATTGAATTTTGTGGTGAGCAAAAATTATTGGCTTTGCTGCCATTTAACCCGCAATTGGTTTTGTTGCGTACGATGTCTAAGGCACGCGGCCTTGCAGGGGCGCGTTTAGGCTGTGCGATTGGGCATAAAGATGTAATTGCGCTGCTGCGTAAAGTCTTGCCGCCTTATCCGATGACACGTCCATCGATGGATGTGGCGCTGCGTGCATTAGCGCCAGAAAATCAAACGCAGCTTGATAATGTCCGCAAGATATTGATTGAAGAGCGCGAGCGTATGACGTTGGCGCTTAATGGGTCATTGGATGTTGACCGCGTGTGGCCGTCGGCAACCAACTTCTTATTGGTACAGGTGAAGGATAGCGCCAAGATGATGGACAAAGCCGCCAACGCAGGTGTTATTCTGCGCGATATGTCAGGGTTAATCCCACGCGCAATCCGTATTACACTTGGCTTGCCACATGATAATAACCGCTTGCTGGATGCATGGGGCATATCGGTGCAGAGCGTTTAAAATGCGCCGCCTTTGTAATAATATTTCAATCTTTGCATTGCACAATAACATTTTCTTGCACGGTGATGGGGCTTTGTAATATGCTGCCGCTCTTTTCATATTGCTAAGCAGGTTAATGTTGCTCGATACATATATAATTTCACCCGTTGATGCGCATGTCGCAGTTACTGATAATGTCGATATGGCGATACGCGCCTATGCGGACCCAAATGTAAATACGGTTTTAATGCCATCGCCTTTGGCGGGGTTATTTGATGCGGCGGCCCGTGAGATGAGCGCACTAGAGATTGACTTATGTGCGCCATTTTTGGAGCGTTTGCGCCCATGGGATATGCATGGCTTTAAAGGGCTTTCAAGCGCGCAGCAGGATTTGATTGTCCAAATTAAGCATAAAGAAGATATTCTGTCTGAAATCTTTGGGGCGGTTGCGGGCTGCGGCAGTTATATTGACAGCCTTAAATATGTCCCGACACGCCGCAGTGTTTATCGCACGGCTATTCCGCATATCGATGAATGTGACAGCCATATGACAGCAACGCTAATTGGTCAGCGCGGTACATTGCTTTACTTCAAAGACTTTACGGATATTCCTGAATCGGCCTTCAAAAATGGTGAGGTGCAGATTAAATCACATGAAGTCATTGAGACGAATCCGAACCATCTTTGCTTCATTAAAGGCACTGATCATGCGGATGTGATTGCTAACCCAGCAATGGGCGCACGCTGGCATAGCACGCCAGTGGTCACATCGGCGCAAGAGGCGCGTCTCGCGAATTTCTTTGCGGTGCGTAATGGTATTGGCAGTTATGGTTTGTTTGGTTAAGCCATCATTCTTTTTTGAGTAAGAACAGCCTTATCAATTCACGTTCTTTATGCTAAAGCAATGAAGATATATTGGGTGAAAGGAATTTGATTATGTCTCAAACCAAGCGTTTATCTGCTGAAGATCTGCAAAATATTTATAGATCCGGTGAAAATCTCGTCTGTTTGACGGCTTATACGACGCCTGTGGCGCGTGTATTAGACAAACATTGTGATTTGCTGCTTGTTGGCGATTCATTGGGCATGGTTGTTTATGGCATGGAAAACACTTTGGGTGTCACCCTTGATATGATGATTAACCATGGTAAAGCCGTGATGCGTGGCGTTGAAAACGCCTATGTTGTTGTTGATATGCCTTATGGCAGCTATGAAGATTGCGCAGATAAGGCGGTAAAGAACGCACAGCGCGTCATGGATGAAACGGGCTGCGATGCTATTAAAATTGAAGGCGGCCTTGAATTAATGGCGATTTATCAGGCTTTGGCGGATGCGGATATTCCGACTGTGGCACATATTGGCCTGCAGCCGCAAAGTGTTGTCAAAGAGGGCGGTTATAAATTGAAAGGCCGTAATGACGCGGAAACGGCGGAATTAATTCAAGCGGCGCAGGAGATTGAGAAAACGGGCGTTGTTGCCTTGGTCATTGAGGGTACAGTTGAACAAGCGAGCCGCCAAATTGTCGCAGCCGTGAATATCCCGACGATTGGTATTGGCGCGTCACCAAGCTGTACAGGTCAAATATTGGTCAGTGATGATATGCTCGGCTTGTTTGTCGAGCATGTCCCGAAATTTGTGAAACAATATGCGCAGCTAGCCAAAGTCATTGATGATGCCGCAGGGCAGTATAGCCGCGAAGTGCGTGGACGTATTTTCCCAAGTGATGCGCATGTCTATAAGCGTGCATCATGATGAATCGTATGTGACTCTGTATTGAGTTCTTTATGGGTTTGGGTTTGATGGGTTGCTTTGGTGCATTATGATGTCATGACCCTGTATGGCATAAACGCCAGATGCATAGCAAATATCAGCCTCTTCACGGTTTTGTACCCATTCGGCAATGATACGTTTTGATGTACCGCATGTTGATTGTATGGCTTTTATATTTTCAGCAAAGGCGACAAGCTCGCCGCTTTCGCCATCCAAGAATGGGCGGACAGAATCTTCGCCATCGAGTTTCACATAAGTGAGGACATCTTTTAAACTCGCTAAACGCTGCCAGTCTGAGGGGTGAGACACACGGAAATCATCTAAAGCAAAGCACAGGCCTTTATCTTTTAAAGATTTTAAGTAAGCGATTTGTGGCGCAGTGAATTGGCGTGCGTCTTCCAAAATTTCAAATATCACGGGTGGGCCTTTGCGTTTGTCCATTAACTCGACAATTTGGTTCATAAGTTTCTGATTAATCAGTAAGTCATGACTAAGGTTGATGGTCGCGGCGGTGTTTTTAACGTCATCTGGTATCCAGCTCAGGATATTAAAGACGTTTACCAGGTCAAATTCAGCGGTTAAACCCGCATTGTGAATTGAGTTACAAATTGTGCCATAGCTATATAGTTTTTCGCGGTTTGGACGAAAGCGGAAGAGAAGCTCATTGGCAACTGTGTTGGTGTCAGCGGTGATCCATGGTTCAGCCAAATAAATGACTCGCTTTTGCTTCACGGCATCAATCACTTCATGAACTTGCGGGGTTTGTTCAGCGGCCTTGCCATAGGCGGCACGGAAATCATTCAGACTGGATGAAAGTGCATTTAAGGTTCTTTGTACCACTTTTGAAGATGTCTGACCCATGATATATTTTTGCCCCTATTCAATAACTTATAGGGGGCATGGTAGCACATAAATTATGTAAATGCTAAATAAAAATGATCAAAATTAGGCGTTGCCTGTGACAGATGAAATCATGTCCGGATTAATGCCAATTTTGGATAATGCTTTACGCCAGACTTTATCTGGGGTGGTGTTGAAAATAATCTCGCTATCAGCATCAACGATAATCCAGTTATTTTCTTTTAGTTCTTCTTCCAATTGGCCAGCGCCCCAGCTGGAATAGCCAAGCATGAATATCGCGTCATTTGGGCCTGTACCATCAGCAATGGCTTTTAATGCATCAACAGTGCCTGTGACACTAAAACGCTCATCCACATGGATGGTATCTTTACGGCTGAAATCTTTGCTGTGGAGGACAAAACCGCGGGAGCTATCAAGCGGTCCGCCACGCAGGACAGGCATCCTAACCGTGCGGCCATCCCCATGGTCGATTTTGAGTTTGATCAGTAATTGTTCAAAGTCGATATTCGGCATTTTGTCATTCACGACCAAACCCATCGCACCCTTTTCATCATGCGCACAAAGAAAAATTGTGGCATTTTTAAAATTGTCGTCATTATTTGACGGCATGGCGACAAGTAATTTTCCCGCCAGAAAAGAGGATTTTTTGTTGTCTTTGTCTGATGACATTTTTTAGCCCAATAAACAGATAGTTCTTTATTTATGTCCATAATAACTTATTATCAATATATAGGTCTAACGACAGATAAAAGCAAATGGAACACATTAAAATTTTACCATATATAATGGCCTTAGCGCTACTCGTTTTTCATGCTGTACCCGTGTCTGCACAAGATATGTGGCAAGAGGTCAAGGAATCGCGAGTTAGGTTGCTTGTGAGCGGTGAGAGTAGCCATGATGACATGCATGGATATGAAGGCTTGCTACAAATTGAATTGAGCGATGGCTGGCATACATATTGGCGTGCGCCTGGTGATGCTGGTATTCCGTTAAGCCTTACTCCAGCCGAGAATAGCGGCATAGAGGCGATTGCCATGGAATGGCCGACGCCAATGCGTTACGAGGCATTTGGCCTAATGAATTTTGTTTATCACGACAAAGTGAGCTTCCCACTTCAAATTACGCTTGCCGAAGATTTTGAAACAAATGAAAGCTATAGCGGCGATATCACAGCGTTTTATATGGTGTGTAAAACCGTTTGCGTGCCGCAGGAATTTACATTAAACCTGCCGAAGATCTCAACGATTGATATGAAAAATTTATCAGCTAATCAGGCGCAGATGCGTTTTGCAGAGCGCCGTTTACCGTATGATGGGGATGTTTCCGACCTTGGCATCAATATTGCGGTTTTGTCGAAAGATGCATTGGTGGTCGCCGCTCGTGCAAGTGGTGGTTTTGATGATGTTGATTTATTTGTCGATGCGGGGGACAGCATTTTGTTAACCGCGCAGCCTGAAGTCGAACTGCAAAATGAAGACCCAACGCGTGCGATGTTAAAGATCAGAGCGCCTGAAGATGTTGAAAATTTACAGGAATTATTGCAGGGGCAGACCGTGCATATGGTCCTGAAGAACGGAAAAAAGGCAATTAAACGTGAATTCACATTCTAATCTATGATAGTATGGGTTTAGGGTGTAATTCAGGCATTTAATATAGCGGTAAATTATGTTTCAACGTAAAAGTCCATTAACATTATTGCAGTCTATGCGGGAAACCGTATGGCCGTCTATGGGCTGGGGACGTACCGCGAAATATGTTACGCATCGGATTTTACGCTTGTCCGATAGCTCTTACCGCATTGCAGGTGGTATGGCGACAGGGGCGTCAATTTCATTTACACCTATTATCGGAACACATATTTTTCAGGCTTTTATTCTGGCTTTTTGCTTGCGCGCAAATTATTTTGCCTCAGCCGTAGGGACAATCATTGGCAATCCATGGACGTTCCCGTTTATGTGGTGGCTTAGCTACCATGTGGGGGTGGCGCTGTTTTCACTTTTTGGGTTGCATGTCGCGCTTGATATGCCAGATGGCATTACATTCACGGAATCTATCGCTATGGCAATGCATAACCCGATGGATTTATTTTTACCGTGGTTAGTGGGTGGTTATTTATTGGCGGCGCTGACATGGCCTGTATTTTTCGTGGTGTTTTTTGTATTGGTGCGCCGTTTGAAAAATTTTCAAAAAATGCGCCGCATAAAAAAACTTCATAAAATTGCCCTCGAAATCACCGGACAGACGAAATAAGGCGCATTATGATTCTGGGCATTGGTACCGATATTGTTAGTATTTCCCGTATCGAGGATATTTTTAAACGCCATGGCGAGCGCTTTTTAGCACGCTGTTTTACCGATGCTGAACGCGCCTTGATTGGCACGGATAGCGCGGCAATCGCACGGCGCTATGCGGCAAAAGAGGCAGCGGCGAAAGCTTGCGGCACAGGTATTGGGCAGCATATTACATTTCATGACATTGAAGTTTTAAAGGCAGAAAGTGGTGCGCCGCTTTTGGCGCTTTCGCCCGCGGCGCAGGCCTATTTAGCGGGGCAGCATGGCGTAGACGGGGCGGCGGTTAAGGCGCATATTTCCTTGTCGGATGACCCACCCTATGCTGTTGCTTATGTCGTGATTGAATCCTGATTTTAGTCAAATTTTAAGTTTTGTCATATAACATTTCCGTGTGTATGTAGGGAAATGTTGTGGCGATCTATAAAGACTTATTCAATGATAAAAGTGCAAATTTAGCGGCGCAGGATTATATTCCCGCGGCGACGGGCAGTTGGATTTCACGCGCAGTAGTCGGCGCGGATGTCGGTATGACGAATTTTCGTACATTTATTGAAACGGGCGCGATGAAGTTTCATGGCCCTGAGGGCGAGATAACGATTGATATGTCCAAAGATGATGCTTTGGTGCGGACAATCAAAGATGCCGTTCAAGACGCCACGCGCGAGGTGCGACGTAGTGATGAATATCGTGCGTTAATGGAAGCTGACCCACCAACAATTGAGCAGCGCTTGGCGTATGAACAGGTGCTTTCGAAAGCCGTATTTGATGAAATTGAAGAAGTTGATGGTCTGCAGAAATATCGTTTGGATAAAGGGGCGGTCGAAGCGAATGATATGTCAGATCATTTTGCTTATTCAAGAAATGAAATTGTCTCCGATAATAATTTAAATAGCTTATCGAAGGATATTGATGGTAAGGCAGATATGAATGTCAGCTATACCACCGATTTTGAATGTGAGAAAATGTCTGCTGTAAAAGGCATGATTATGCAGATAGTTGAAGATAGTTTGCTGCCGCCAGATGATGGGACTTTGAGCTCAGCGGGGTCATATTTTAATGCGCAGGGCGGCATGTATATGATTGGCGGTTTTGTAACCCCTGATTTGGGTGAACTTGTTAGTAAGGATGACGATGTCGATGTATCGCGTGGCTGGCATGCTTTTGTCACATCATCCAAATCTGGCGCGGTGTTTGAGGCGACGGCAGTTCAAGAAGTTGAAGTGATCGGGCAGAATTTTTATGGCGCTGACCGCATGCTTATTCCGCTTAATTTTGATGGGCATTTGCCAGAGCAAGCGCCTTATAATTATAATTTTGCAATGTTGGCCGCTGGGGGACGTGTTGGTTATGTCCCAATGGATCCACAAAATCCTGGTCAAATTCATCCAGACGCAAATTTCGGAGATATTAAAGCATATCAAGTGGGATCGAATGATCAGCTCTTTGCGGAACGGATGATGGCTATTCAATCTGGCAACTTGGAGAAACTGGATGATTTGCAGAAAACTATTCCGCAAATGTCGATGGACCTGATGCGTAATGACCTAAAATATGCGGCGGCAGATTTTTTTAATCGTAAGGTAAGTGAGACGGTTAAAAATGGTTTTAATAATTTTGATCCAGAAGGCGCAGGACCGCTGACTTTTATTGATAATGCGATGCGCAAAAATATACATGATTTTGAAGGCATTCCTGAAAGCTTGAAATCTGCTTATACAGATTACGCTGCAAAAGGTTTGGATGTCCCGCATGAGTTGTTGCTTGAAATTGCTGATGATTTGAATGCGGGTGATTTTCTATATGGTAATGTTAAAGTGCAGGACTATGTAAGAAATTTAAACGGTCTACGTGAACAAGGCTCTGCTGATATTGAACAGCAGTTGGTCAAATCGGGTATGGCGGCGGATGAAGCTAAATTATTTGCCGAGGACTTTAAGCATAAATTATATGATGGTGAAGAATTTACGCAATTAAACGAAGCCGCAAAAATTTCATCTCAGTTGGCGACGATTGTAAGCGCAGCGAGTGATGCAAAAACTGATATTTCATTAGACATCAAAAATGCGACCATAAGTTTGTCTGGTGATCAAAATTCTGTTGCGGCAAGTGTATCAGATCATCAAGTTAAGCAGCCTGAAACCACGGTTGTCGCCGCGCCGCAGACTGTTGGCCTATAACTAATTATACAGCTATTGATTTATCGGCCGCGTGCGACTTTAAAGCTATGCAGGCTGAGCAGCATAAATAAACTGCCAATGCCGCCTAGGATAAGCGCCATGCCTTGGTTCTGATTTAATTTATCGAGATTAAGATTTAGCACCTCTTGCGGGGTGGAGATCAGTATCTGATAAAATTCAGGATAGAAATAATAGCTGGTCGCCAATAATGCCGATGAAATCATAAACATGAAGAGGCCACTCAGGCGGCATTGCGCCTGATACACACGTAAGCGGTCGCGCACAGCATATTTATCAAGCAAGGGTTTGTTGTTATGGGCGTCTTTGCGGTCGGCGCGGCGAATGGCGAATTGTTCTTTTTTCTCGGCCTTTTCATCCGCGGAAAGGGCCTGCCAATCCGCCCAAATTTTTACCAATTTACCGCCCTTAGAAAGTGCGAAATAGGCGACGATAAGCAGGAAGAGTGGGCTGATGCCTTTGTGGAAAGCGAGGTAGAGAAAGCCAATCCCCGGCAAAACAAAAACGATTAAGCCAAGCCAGAACCACATCATGGTGCGGCGGCGGATTTTATAGGGGTCACGTTCATCCACAACTACGGTGACACGTGTCCCCGGCATACGGTTATTGAGCGATGAACTGCCGCTATCGGTGGTGGTTTGAATGCGCGCGCCATCTTTGGTGACATATTCTAGGGCTTCATAATAAATTTCACCTTGGTAATTTGCCTGATTGCGCTTTTTTTGTGGCGCGGATGTATGGGCGCGCTCACGCTGAAAACGCTCCGCCATTTTATTGCCGCCGCCCGCAAGCAGGAAGAGCACAAAGCCGCCGATGATCAGGAATAATGTTGGGCCGGTCATATTATACCAATAATCATCGACATAAAAATTCTGCGGTTTATTTGGATTATAAATTAAGGTTTTTTGCGTGCCTGTTTGGAATTTTAACCTGTTGTGGCTGACGCGCTCTGGCTCTTGCCAGATTGTGCCATTTTGATCCCTAAAGCGGAAAATGGCGGCATAGCTTGATGTGCCACTCGTATTGCTATAGCGCTTATGGTCGACAACTTCACCTTGGGTGCGATAGCCAATATTTTGGACTTTATGATAATCAATCATTTGATAAGCGCCAAAGCTGATAAAGGCGACAGGGACGCAGAAGATCATCACAATAAAGATCAGCCCGATAAAATTACCAAAGACTTTGCTAAAGAAGCCTTCTGGTTTGGCTTCGCGTTTGGCGGCTAAATCTTCAGCAACTTGTTTTAGGCGCGTGTTGATTTCAGCTTCATCGCTAATGGCTTGGCTTTCGCTGTCTTGATCTTTATCTATGGTCATGCCGCCAACGCGCAGGCCAATAATCTCAGCTTCTGTAACATATTTATGCTTGCTACTGCGCCAGCTAAAGAAATCAACAAGGATTAAGAGGCCAATCGCTAAGCAGACGAGGCCGCCTAAGGCAAAGCCCGCTTGCCATAGCCCCATAAAGATCATCACAAATAAGTCAAAACCGTCTTCGCCAAGACCGAGAATATATTTATCCATGCGACGCGCCCCCTTATGCGCATGATGTCATAGTTTTAGATGAGAGATACTGGGCCGATTTTTTCGGCGGTGAAGCGTTGGATGGTTAGTGTATCAGACCAATGGTCTTCAGGCAAACCTGCCTTACGCTTAAGGCCTTTAAGGAAGTCCTCAGGCGTTGGTAGACTTTCCCAAACTTGCGGCAGGAATAAACCTTGGAAACGGCCGTCTTTAAGGATCAGGCCATCAATGCCCGGCTGCATTTTGCGCAGAAGGTCTGCTTCATCACTAAAGTTAAGCGGCCCTGGGATGGATAGAACCGAAAGGCCAATATCGCAGTCTTTTAGCTCATCTAAAGTTAAGGGCTTAAAGCGTGGGTCTTGGAAGCCAGCATTAAAGGCTTGTTCCGCGACATCGAGCACCATGGGCTTATTCGGGAGGAACGAGCCATAACAGCCGCGTAATTGCCCATTTTTATTGATCGTGACAAATACGCCGCGCTGGTTCATTAAACTGCGCGGGACGCCTTTTAACTGTAACTTAGCTTTCTGCCCTGTTTTTGCGGTTTGGATGACCATAGCTTTGGCGACGGTGAGCAGATTTTCAGCAAAAATCGGGTCGATTTTGATATGGTCGTTATATTCAAAAATAAACGCACCATAACCGACACAGCGGCTTTTATCGCCTTTGGTGTCGCCGCTATTGCGGAGGTCTATTGTGGTGGCGCGCATTTGGCGGTTACGTGCGGCAACTAATAAGCCGCGAATGGCGTGACGGCCGCAGGCCTGCATATCGCCCAAGCCATCAGGGTTAAGCGTTTCAATCGCGATAGCGGCGGCGTTATCTAATTTATAGGTGTCGTCATATTTCTCGTAATGCGATAGATCAGACGAAATAATAATTAGGGTTTCTTCTCCGCCCCAGAGTTTATCAAGGGCTTCGGCGACTTGCTGCGGCGTGGTTTGTCCAACCAAAGCGGGGATAATCTCTGCATGTTCAAAAACGCGCTGAATGAAGGGCAGCTGCACCTCCAAATCATGTTCACCTTTAAACGGCATATTGTCGGTATAGACGAAATCAAGTTCTTTGAGCTGATCACGGCCTTCCTTATTGATGGTGACGGGGCCGAGCGGCGTGAGCAGGGCATCATAATCAGGCACGCATATGCCCTTAACAGGGGCGCGATGTGGCGGGCCGAACAGAACGATTTTTTTGATTTTATCGGCGAGATGTTCAACGGTTTTATAGGCTGATCCTGCAATTTGACCAGAATAAACATAGCCCGCATGCGGCGCGATGATGGCCTTTGGATTCATTTTAGGAGCGGTGGCATTATTCATGATTTGGTCAACGGTCGTCGCCAATATCGATGGGCTGTCGGGATAAAACATGCCTGCAACTTGAGGGTCTAACATGGTTAAATCCGAATCCTTAGGCATTTCATATCTCCTTCTGGTCATTTCTGGCGGCATATTATGTTGTTTTTTAGGGGGATCGGCGCGTTTACTGATTGGCCGCGCGACGGTCACATCATGTTCACCAATGCGTACAGGGACGCGTTTACGCCCCCAATTGCCTGCAGGGCCATCAAAACGGCCTGCAATTTGATAGCCGCAATGTTTACATGCCCCTTTGTCGGTTAGTCCCCAATTGTTGATTTGATACCAATCGCGGTTAATGACTTCAGCGTGACAGCCAGGGCAATAGGTGGTGTCGCCTTCAGGGTTGTGAATATTGCCGGTATAGACATATTTTAAGCCGTGATCGAGGGCGATTTTGCGCGCGCGTTTCAGGGTCGCGGGCGGGGTGTGGTTTTTATCCTTCATACGGTAGTCCGGATGAAAGGCACTGAAATGGATTGGTACGTCTGTCCCCAGATGTTCAACTATCCATTCGCATTGTTCTGTGATTTCGCGGGTGGAATCATTTTCATCAGGAATCAGCAAGGTCGTGATCTCAAACCAGACATCGGTTTCGTGTTTGAGATATTCGAGTGTATCGAGCACAGGGCGGAGCGCGCTTTTGGTTTGCCGCCAGTAGAAATCTTCGGAAAAGGCTTTTAAATCGACATTGGCAGCATCCATATATTGGTAAAATTCACGGCGCGGTTCATCACAGACATAGCCCGCCGTGACGGCGACGGTTTTCACGCCAACGTCGTGACAGGCCGCGGCAATATCAATCGCATATTCATGGAAGATTACGGGGTCGTTATAGGTGAAAGCGACGGATTTAGAGCCTGTTTTTAGCGCCGCTTCGGCGATGGCTTCGGGGCGGGCAAGGTCTTGGATGCTATCCATCGCCCGCGCTTTTGAAATATCCCAGTTTTGGCAGAAATTGCATGATAAATTACAGCCCGCTGTGCCAAGCGATAATACCGCAGTGCCAGGGTAAAAGTGATTAAGCGGTTTCTTTTCAATAGGGTCGATGCAGAAGCCTGACGAGCGACCGTAGCTGGTCATAACAACTTCACCGCCCGTATTTTGACGAATAAAACAGAGGCCGCGCTGCCCTTCTTTCATTTTACAGGCGCGCGGGCATAGGTCGCATTGAACCCGCCCGTCATCAAGCACGTGCCAATATTTGGTGCGTACGGTGTCGGGGGGTAAATTATCCAGCGTTATGTTTGGGTCGTCTAAATCTTTCATCTTATTCATATTTTATCATGTATAGGCGGTAAGGTGAAATATATTAAAAACATGCGCGAAAGCGCGGCAGAATTGACTTTCGTCAAAGTTTAGCTTAAGAATCTTGCTACACTAACTGCATTGAATGATAACTTTTTAAGAAAGGGCAGGACCATGGGGATACCTCTATTTGACTTTAATGACTATGAAAAAGATAAAGAAGGCTTTGCAAAGGCCTTTGGTGAGGCGTTTCGCCAGTTTGGTTTTGTCCGTTTAGTGAACCACGGCATCCCAGAAGCGGTATTGAATGATGCAGATAAAGCCTCACGTGGCTTTTATGCTTTGCCGCTTGATGTGAAGCAGCAATATGAAGCTGGTGAGTGGAAAGGTTTGATTGGTTATTCCAAAAATTCTGAAATTGCGCGCGGTAAAACCGAAGTCGACAAAAAAGAAGAATTTTCAATTCGCGCACGTCTTGGCGATAATCACCCATTCGCGTCTAAATTAGACAGTGTTTTGAACATTAAAGAATATCCTGAATATTACCCAGCGATGATGACTTTGTTCAAGAATTTTGAAGAAGCGACTTTGCGCGTAATGCGTCCAATCTCGCTTTATATGGGTATGGATGAAAACTGGTTTGACGATAAATTTGATAAGAGCCATTCAATGATGCGCCCGATTTATTATCCAAATGGCGGTACAGCGGCGAACCATCTTGATTTGAATTTTTTGACATGGCTGCGTGCAGAAAAGCCAGGTTTGTTTGTGACAGACCGCAGCGGCGTTGAACATGAAGTTGTTGCAGGCGAAGGTGAATTACTGCTGAATGGCGGTATGCAGCTTGGCTTGCTGACCAATGAAGATCTTAAACCATCATGGCACCGTGTTGATGCGCCAGATCCACGTTACACAATCGTGTTCTTTGTGCATCCAAACCCAGACTTCAAACTTAAGCCGCTTGGCCGTTTTGAGAATATTGTCTTGGGCGCGGAAGAAACACCCGATTATTTCCCTGCCGCAAATGAAAATGGCAAATTTGAAATCTCAGTTGAAGATTTTGTGCAGCAAGAAATTAAAAAGATTTTTGGTTAAGCAATTAGCACGAAGAAAGATTTTGAGAATAGGCACTTATATAAGTGCCTATTTTTTTATGGGCGCGGCCATGGGCAGAGCGGGAAGTTTTTGTCTTTATCAGAAAATTTATTTAACTGAACAGGACGATAATGCGGGTTTTTATGCCAGCGATCGGTCACGGAATCTTCGAATGTTTCTTTCAAATTGATAATACGGCGGCTATTGATGCCGAATAATTTCCACATCAAACCGTCTTGTTTGAAATCACTGCGCGGGTTGGCATGGATGTCTGGTTTAAAGGTCTCCTCCATTTTAGTGACGTCAAAACCAAGGGCACAGTGGCGCTGAAGGAGATCAATCATTTTCAGTCCAGCAACGTCTGATAATGGCTTGTCGATATTTTTTTCGCTGCCGCCACCTACCGCGCTATGGTTGCCGACGCACCATAGCTGCATGATGAGGGTATCTGCATTGTCCGAAGCGTGCATTGGTGTGAGTGGGAAGTTTTTACGCTGCTCATCAATCGCAGCAATATGGAAGGCATGTGTTGTATTACGGTTAACCTTGGTATCGTGAAAGGCGTGGTCACGATTGAAGATATTGGCGAGAGATTTTAGCTGCGCTGGGATACCGAGCGAACCGACGGTGTCAAAACAGGCTAAAATAGTTTTCGGACGCGTAGTTTTTGCGTATTTTTCACGGAACTCTAAGCCCGCTTTACTATTTGGACGATGATCTGTTTGATAAAAATCATAGGCTTCTTCGATGGCTTTGTCGACATCTGCCACTTTGCTTGGGTCGATTATGCCTGATTTATAGATCATCCCATTTAACGTACGCGCGGTGAATGCGCCGCGGCTAAAGCCAGATAAAATAACTTCATCGCCATCGTTGTAGTTTTCAATGATGTATTTATAGGCTTCTTTGATGCGATCTTCGAGGTCATCGCCCGTAATACCAGTGAAAAGGCGTTTAAGCTTGTTACCCTGCGTACCAACGCCCGCAAAATGTTTGGCGAGTTGCGTCACGCCGTTTTGATCAACGGGCGCGATGCAGTCGTGGATCAATTTAATATTGGTTGGGGTGTCGTCTTCACCCGTTTGCCATGTGCCGTCTAGGCTTATTATAATTCGTTTCATATTAAGGTCCCCTTCCTTAATTTCACCTTACTATAGCCTAAAACGCGCGAAAATTCAACAAAATCGCCGCTTGGCGAAATATACGAAATAATGTGAAGGGTATTTTAAGGACTCTGCGTTATCATCTGTGTAGTCAATATCGAAGGGGTAAAAGAGATGATGAAAGCACAGTTCCTAACCGTATTAGCGTTAACTGTCAGTGTGATGGCGTTAGATGGGGCAGTAAATACAGCGAAAGCTGAGGCAGGCTTTAACAAGGCCAATATTTATCAGGTTTCTGAAAATCAACGCGGCGGTAAAACGAGCAATTGGGATGCGCGCATAGATAAAATTAAAGAGCGAAAAGAAAATCACAAAGAACATATGGAAGATGCGCGTGAGAAGCGTCAAGATCATATGGAGAATGTAAAAGAACGACATGAAGATCATAAAGAACGTATGGAAGATATGCGTGAGAAGCGTCAAGACCACATGGAGAATGTAAAAGAAAAACGTGAAGATCATAAGGAGCGCATCGATGACGCACGTGAAAAGCGTCAAGAGCGTATAGAGAATATGAAAGCACGCCAAAGTGAATAAGGTGAAATTCGTATAAATCTAATCTAGCCGTCATTGCATCGGCGCTTTATAAAAGTGCATGCAGTGACAGCAAAAAAGGTGAAATTTAAGATGCGTATATTGTGTTTAATGTTATGTGTTTATCTGGCAGTAAGTGGACAGGCGTTTATTCGTTTGGCACTGGCTGAGGATGCGGCGCAGCCAGCGCGCCCATTTGCTGGGAAAATACAGAAAATGGCTGAATTTGACCGCAGCCGTATTAAGCAAGAACTTATGCAATTACCACCTGAAGAACGTCAGAAGCGTTTAGAAGAAATTCGCCAAAAGCATCAAGATAAAATCAAAGAATGCCATGATGATATTGAAGAGAAATGGCAAAATGCGGATGGCCGTGGCCGTGAAATTATTTGTCAAAAACTGCAGCAAGAATGTGCTGAAAAAGCCAAGAAGTTTGCTTGTGACGTTCATGACGAAAAATGCCGTAATCAATAAGGGCGCAGGGTATGATTATGCAGAATGTTGAACAGATAGAAACGGCCAAAGTGCAGCATGATTATGCGGCAGCGGCAGATTCTGAATTGCTGCAATATATGGCCGATGGGCAAGATGCAGCTTTTGAAGTTTTTGCGGCGCGTTACTTACAGGCGCTCAATCGGTTAGTCTATCGTTTGGGGTTTAATGGCAGCGAAAGCGAAGACATGCTGCAGGATATTTTGGTGCATATTTGGCAGAAGGCCCATTTGTGGACACGCCAAGACGGCATCACCGCGCGGGCATGGATTTATCGTGTGGCGACAAATCTTTGTATTGATGTGCAGCGTAAAAATAAACGCCAGCCTGTACAAAATGCGATTGATATTGATATGACCCATGCGGGTGAGGATAATGTCCGCACAGATGCGCAGGCCGAAGCGTCAGAGCGTGAAGACCGCATAAAAGTGGCGCTCGCGAAACTGCCAGAGCGTAACCGTACGGTATTGGTCATGGTTTATTACGAAGAAATGAGTAATAAAGAAGCGGCAGACGCCATGGGCGTATCAGTGAAAGCCATTGAAGCCTTGCTGGTGCGTAGCCGCAAAATGCTTAGAAAACACATTAAGGACGAGGAGGTGTTGTTATGAGCAAGATGACATTGAAACGTTTTGAGAAATATTGCGCTATTTATGGGTCAAACCTACATCAATGGCCTGATTGCGATGCGGATGATATTCGCCGTTATATGGCGGATGAACCACGCGCGCTTGAATGTTATTTGGACGCGCAAAGCCTAGATATGCAGCTTGATGATTTTGCTGTGCCCGAAGCCAGCACGGACATCATCCTTGCCGCCAAAGCGCAAATTCTGCGTGATAAGGCCAATCATGCAGATGCAGCGGCGCCGCAATATAAAATACGCTTTGGTAAAGGCGGTGGTTTTTGGGCGCGTCCGGCTTATGCTTTCGCGGCGACATTTTGCTTTGCTTTGGTGATGTTCTTTAGTTTCTATCCAAGCACGCAAGACCAGACAGCCTTGCCAACCGAGGCGGTTCAGCCGATGCAGCTAGCGTCTTTGGATGATGCTTTGGCCGATATTGAAGCTCTTGCCGAAGCGGCGGATGAGCGTGAAGATATTCTGTCAGTATTCGCAGAAGTCGAACAGGAACGCCAAGTTGAAAAGTTTATTGATGGCCTTGCCTATGAATATGATGATACAATTACGGATGCTGTCTGGGATTATTTCCATCAGCAAGGTTAATTCACGCTGAAAGGGTTCATATGCGCTTATTATCACTTCTCGCTTTATTTGCTGGTTTGACCGTTGTGATGCATAGCCCTGCAGCCATGGCGCAGAGCGCTTATCAGCAGCAGCAACAGCAGAAGTTAGATGCGCTCAACGCTCAAATTCAGGAATATCAAGCACAGCCGATGGATCCGAAGGCACAAAAACAAGACGATATCAGCGGCCTATCTGCCAAGCAGCAAGAAGCATATATGGCTAAATTTATTAATTCACCAAGCTTTCATAGTCATTGGCGTCAAACATCTCAGCAAGAAAAAAAGCAATTTTGTCAAAATGCGATGGAATATTGTCAAAAGCAGGCTATTATGACTGCATGTGATTTTCACAAACGTTCTTGTTCATCAAAATAATTCTTTTAGCGTCTAAGTGATCCAATATTATGTTTGATAACACTCATATGGTTATATCAGCGAGTGCCGTTATATTCATTGGCGGTAGTTATCTATGGGCGCGACATTTGTTGAAAATGAAAGAACGTGCTTACAGCCTTGTGGCGCGTATTGATGTTGCCTTACAAAAACGTCATCGCTTAGCGCCTGAAATTGTGCAAATTGTCGATAAATTTATGTTTGATCAGCGCGAATTGGTGGCTGATGCGATTTCCCTGCTGCTTGAACCACCTGTAGCGCCTGCCATACATGAAATTACAATCCTACGCCGTTATTTAACTCATGCAGAAAAATTGGGTGAATTAATGCATTTTATGTGCGCGCTCGCCCCTAAATATGAGGCTTATCAAGATTTTCCGCGTCTTGATGAAATGCTTGATACATTCTATGCCAATGAAGCCGAAGTCGTTGCCGCGCGTAAAAGCTATAATATCGCGGTATCTAATTTGCGTGTGTCGATTGCACTTTTCCCTGCAAGTTTTATTGCCAAGATGGTCAATGTCCGCGAATTGCCTGAATTTGGCAGCTTTGAAGCCCATGATATGCGTGGGAAACCAGTGCTAGTACAAGACTTTGATCATGAAAATGATATTGACATAACACATCATTTCCTTTAGAACTAATCGCTTCAAGATGTGAAAAACACGAATGGGAGCGATCATTATGGCTGAAAAGACCACAGCTATCCGCCGCGCGGATTACCAACCACCAAAATATTTTACGCCAGAAGTGCATATGACTTTCTTTTTGGATGATCAGGGCATTGATGGGCAGGCGCGTATCATCACCAAAACCAAAATCACGCGTAATGGTCAGCATAATGAAGATGTCGTGCTCAATGGTGAATATTTTGACCTGAATAGCGTGAAAGTGAATGGTCAGCTTTTAAGTGAAACAGGCGATGCGGCAACAGGTTATATTAAAACCGAAGATAGCCTAATTTTGAACCCAGGGCTTGATAGTTTTGAGCTAGAAGTTGAAACTCGTCTTGATGCTAAGGAAAATGGGGCGTCTGAAGGCCTTTATAAACAAGGCGGCAATTATACGACACAGTGCGAAGCCGAAGGTTTCCGCCGTATGACTTATGCGGTTGATCGCCCAGATAACATGGCAAAATTCACGACCGATATTATTTTCGATGCTAATAAAATTAGCAATGCCCTTTCAAATGGTAACATGACTGAGGAAGAAGACCTCGGCAATGGCCTAACCCGCCGCCGCTGGGAAGATCCGTTTTTAAAGCCGACTTATTTATTTGCATTATGCGGTAATAATTTTGCGATGATCGAAGACACCTATACAACATCTTCTGGTCGTGTGGTGCAGCTCGAAGTTTATGCTGAACCAAAATATAAAGATGGCCTGCAGCATGCGATGGATTCTCTTAAAAATGCGATGAAATGGGATGAAGATGTATGGGGCTTGGAATATGACCTTGATAAATACATGGTCGTTGCCGATGATTATTTCAATATGGGCGCGATGGAAAATAAGGGCCTGAATGTCTTTAACCCGAAATATCTATTGGCGCATCCAGCTTATGCGGATGATGCGGATTATTTCAATGTGGAAGGTGTGATTGGCCATGAATATTTCCACAACTGGACAGGCAACCGCGTGACGGTGCGCAATTGGCTTGAGCTATGTCTGAAAGAAGGCCTAACCGTTTTCCGTGACCAGTCTTTCTCTGCCGATATGAGCAACCCACTTGCGGCGCGTATTGAAGATGTGATGAAGCTGAAACGCGCGCAATTCCCAGAAGATAGCGGCCCGATGGTGCATGCACCGCGCATGGAAGAAGCCGAAGAGATGAACAATATCTATACCATGACTGTCTATGAAAAAGGCGGCGAGATTAACCGCATGTTGATGCAGCTTTTGGGTAAAGATGGTTTCTTTAAAGGCGCGGCACTTTATTTTAAACGTCATGATGGCGAGGCTGTCGGCGTTGAAGAATGGGTTGGCGCACATGCGGATGCCAATAATGTAAATCTCGATCAATTCATGCTGTGGTATACACAAGGTGGTCGCCCTGAATTAAATGTTGAATGGTCATATGATAAAGACCGCAGCAAATTTATTCTGGACTTAGAACAAAATGTGCCTGTGATTGATAAAATCTCTAACGGTGCGCCGCGCGTTATTCCTGTGAATTTTGGTTTGATTGCCCCTGATGGCAGCGAAGTCGCGGCAGAGGTTATCGCTTTTGATACAGATAAAGCGCGCTATGAATTTGATGCCCCTGAAGGCTGCGTACCGTCATTGATGCGTAACTTCTCAGCCCCTGTCACTTTAAATGCAGGCTATGCGCGTGAAGATCTGCTCTTCTTGGCGGCTAATGACACTGACATGTTTAACCGTTGGTCAGCCATTCAAATGCTGCTTGAAGATGAACTACTTGATGGTTTGGATGAAGTGCAGCAAGGCGGCGTATATACGCCATCACAAAGCGTTATTGATTTGTTTGAACAAATTTTGACCGATGATCAATTGGATAACGAAGTGAAAGCGTTGATGCTGACCGTTCCGGCGGCAGGGATGCTTGAACAGCAAGTGAGACCACGTGATCCGGCGCAAATTTTGACCTTGCGTAAAACATTGGAAAACGCTCTTGGGACACAGCTTTATCAGCAGTGGATTGATTGTTACCAAGACTTGGCTGATTTTAATAAACCATATGAATATAATATGGCTGAAAAAGGCCGCCGTGCCTTGATGAACAAAGCGCTGCATTTCATCGCAGCAAGTGAAGAAGTCGCCGCTTATCCAATTTTACAGGCGCATTACAGCTTGTCGAATAACTTTAACGATAAACAAGTCGCTTTTGTTGAGATCCTTAATCGTGATTACGCGAAGGGCGATTATGCATCTTACCGTGATGATTTCTATGCGCAGCATAAAAATTATGTAACAGCGACAGACCGCTGGGCACAGATTACGGCGACATCTGGTAATACAAGCAAGCAAGATTTCATTGATTTGTGCAATCACAGTGAAAACGCCAATAACATTACCGCGAACCGTATTCGTGCGCTTTATAATGGTATGGTCGCGAATGGTGCATTATTCCACGCAGCAGATGGCAGCGGTTATAATATGCTCGCAGATAAGATCATCATGCTCGAATCTGGCCCAGAAGCGCAGCGCAATCCGCAATTGGCGTCGCGCTTGATCGATAACTTCGCGAGCTTTAAGGAATATAAAGCTGACCTAAGCGCGAAGATGGTTGATGCAATCACACGCATTGCGCAAGCGCCAGAGATTAGTAAGAACACAGCCGAGAAGCTGAAGAAGTTCTTAGGCGCAAATGAATATGATGTATTGCGTCAAGCTGCCGCGTCATCGCCTGCGCCAACCCAGGGGCAGGGGCAAGGCCCAACACCGCAACCGTGATAAATATTTTACGCTGTTTTATAAACGCCGCTTTACGCGGCGTTTTTCTTTTTGTATGTATATGGCCATGAGTGGACAATTAATTTTGGCGTTGCAGGAAGCATCCGTAACGCTTTCAGGTAAACCGATCTTTGAAGAACTGACCTTGAATATACATGAGGGCAGTCGTATTGCTTTGGTCGGGCGTAATGGCGCGGGTAAAACCACATTGATGCGCATGATTACCGGTGAAAAAGAACTCGATGAGGGTGAGCGCTGGACACTACAAGGTTTATCCGTTGGTTATATGCAGCAAGATGTTGTGCCCGAAGAAGGGCAAAGCGTATTTGACTTCACTTTTGGCGGCCTGACCAAAGAAAGTAAGGAAGAGCAGCAAGATTATAAAGTCGATATGATTTTGACGCCGCTTGACCTTGACCCCAATGCGATGATGACGTCGCTTTCGGGTGGGCAGCTGCGCCGCGCATGTTTGGCGCGCGCTTTGGTCGAAGAGCCTGACCTGTTGCTGCTTGATGAGCCAACTAACCATTTGGACCTTGAAGGTATTGAATGGCTTGAGGGCTTCTTAAAAGGCTATAGCGGCACAATGCTTTGTGTTTCGCATGATAAGACTTTCCTGTCGAACATCACTGACCGTATTTTTTGGATTGATCGCGGCGCTGTCCGTGTTTGTTCGCGCGGCTTTAAATATTTTGATGAATGGTCAACGGATTTATTGGAACAAGAAGAGCGCGAACTTAAAAACCGTGCAAAATTAGTGGCGCAGGAAGTTGAATGGGCCTCACGCGGCGTTAAAGCGCGCCGTAAGCGTAATGTTCGCCGTTTGGAATTGATGAAAGAAGCGCGTGATAAGCTGAAAAATGATCAATCATCTTTCCGCAAAGTGATGGCGCGTTTGGATGTGCCTGAAATTGAAACCGAGAAAAGTTCGAAGATTTGCGCTGAATTTTTCAACGTCCATAAGAACTTTGAAGATAAAATCATTCTGGAAGGGTTTAACCTGCGTATCACGCGCGGCGACCGTATTGGTATCCTTGGCAAAAATGGTTCGGGTAAAACAACCTTCTTGAAATTGCTGGTGGGTGAATTAACGCCTGATAAAGGTAAGGTCAAACGCCAGAAAAATGTCACTGTGTCTTATTTTGACCAAAAGCGATCTGATCTGAACCCAGAAGATACATTGAAAAAGACCCTATGCCCGAATGGTGGGGATTATATCAATGTGATGGGTAAACAGCGCCATGTTTGTGGTTATTTGAAAGACTTCTTGTTTGACCCTGCGCGGGTGGATGACAAGGTCGCGCATTTATCTGGTGGCCAGAAAAATCGTTTAATGCTGGCGAAGGTTTTGGCGGAACCTGGTGAATTTCTTATTCTTGACGAACCAACCAATGATTTGGATATGGATACGCTTGATATGCTTGAAGAAATTCTGGTGAATTATACGGGCACATTATTTGTGGTTTCGCACGATCGTGACTTTTTGGATCAAGTTGTGACCAAGACCCTTGCGTTTGAAGGCGATGGTAAAGTTGAAGGCTATATTGGTGGCTACACAGATTATATGGAAGCGCGTAAGGCGTTAACCGCACCGAAGGATGAGAAGAAAGATAAAGCACCTGCAAAGGGGCAATCACAAGGGCAGAAAGCTGCGGACAAGACAGAGGCTGTAATTAAGCCAGCGGCAGCGGGTAAGAAGCTGTCTTATAAACTGCAATATGAATTAGACCAACTGCCAGACCAGATTGCAGGCTATGAAGCTGAAATTGATGATCTGAATAAAAAGCTCGCGGATGCGGATTTTTATAATAAAGACCCTGAAGGTTTTATGAAAGCGACCAAAGACCTTGATACCGCTAAGCGCCGTCTTGAACGTGCGGAACATCGCTGGTTAGAGCTTGAAGAGCTCAAAGCGGGTTGATGCGCCGCCTGCTTAAGAAATAATTTATAATATTCAATGCGTTAACATGTTTCTTTGACATAATATTCGCTTAGGTGTATTATCCATAATCACATGTAATCATAATGAACTGTTATAAGCAGGGAGGGGCAAACATGATTACTAAGACTTTGGATCTGAGCGCGGCATTTGATGCCAATTTTCAAGTACAGGCTGATCTATGCCTATATAATGATAGTTTTGAATTGGTGAAAGCTTATAAGAATGATGGGCAAGGTGTTTTGGTCAAGCTGCCAGAGCTTGAAGAAGAGGCACTTAAAATTCGCTATGATGCTTACTGCACAGAACATGATTTTGAACCAAGCAATGCGCTAGGTGTAGAAAGTGATGAATATGATGATCGTGCCTTAATGGCGCTTGTCCGTCACAAACCTAGTAATAACTTTGTTGCGACGGTTCGTTTTATCCCTTCAACCCATCAGGATTTTGATTTCCCAACGGCAAAGGCCTGTGATCAAGTTTATAGTCAATTTGATGTAGGTGATGTTAACTATACAGAAATTTCTCGCCTTTGTATTTCTTATGCGCGTATGCATGATGCCGATATGTCACGTGATGAAGGGCGCATGGTCTTTCCAGCTTTATTGGCGGCGTCATTTGGCGTAAGCCGTGATTTAAAAGCATCGCACTGGCTTGGCTGTATGGAAGCCAAGTTAATTAATAAACTTAATCGTTTTTACAATGTTAGCTTGGATTGGGTTGGCGAGACTTTTGAACATCACGGTAAGCGCAACCCATTTCTGACGAAATGGGATACGATTGATCGTTCTGTTCATGGGCGTCATACAATATTACGCGATATTATGGATTTTGAATGTGCGCGTGAATTGACGTGGAATCCAGCCCTGCCATCATTCAATCTTGTACCTGCTTGATGCTACTATAGGCCGCTAAGGCACGTTCACGCGTTTCTTTAACATCGATGATGGGCGCTGGGTAATCTTTACCAATCACGGCATTATACATACGCTGTTCTGAAATGGTCATGTCCCATGGCTTATGAATGAGTGATGCAGGCACATGTTTTAATTCTGGGACATATTTTTTGATATATTGGCCATCGGGATCGAATTTCTCGCTTTGGGTGATCGGGTTAAAGATGCGGAAATATGGCGCGGCATCTGCGCCGCTGCCTGCAACCCATTGCCAGCTTGCACTATTAGAGGCTAAGTCCGCGTCGAATAAACAGTCCCAGAACCATTTCTCACCTGCTTGCCATGGATAGAGCAGATTTTTAACGAGGAATGAACCGACGATCATCCTTGGGCGGTTATGCATATAACCTGTTTGATATAATTCACGCATTGCGGCGTCGATAATTGGATAACCTGTTTGGCCCTTTTGCCATGCGCTTAGATATTCTTGATCATCATGCCATGGGAAGGCGTCAAATTTATCTTGGAAATTCTTATGTGGCAGCTCGGGAAAGTGATAGAGCAGATAGTAAGAGAATTCACGCCAGCCAAGTTCGCTTTTGAAACAAGTGACATCTTGTTCAGGCGCGCTGGCCTGGGCTGCGGCATACCAGGCTTGGTTAGGTGAGATTTCACCGAAATGTAAATGTGGCGAAAGGCGCGACACATTTGCTTTGTTCGGGAAATTTCGGCCGTCTTTGTAATTGGTAAGGCCGCCGTCCATGAAATCACTGAGTTTAGCATGAGCGTGGTCTTCGCCGATTTTCCAATCCGTGATGATTTCTTCGCCCCATGAACGCGTTGGACATAGGGATAACGCATCAATCGTGAGAGCATTTTTAGGTGATAAATCTGCCAAATTTAAATGCTTTGGCGCGGGTAACGGTTTGCGCGGAGCTTCGGCATATAAGCAGCCTTTTTTGTAATAAGGCGTGAATACTTTATACGCTGTGCCATCTTGCTTGCTGACTTGCCATGGTTCCCAGAGCAAGCTTGCATTATCACTATAGCAAGCAATGTTTTGTTCTGTGCAGAGTGTTTTGATCGCGCTATCACGCTTAATGCGCCAAGGTTCATAGCAGCGATTCCAGTAAATATGTTTGATGTCGTGCGTATTGCAGAGCGTTTTTAAAATGGCTTTCGCATCACCTGAAAAGCATTGTAAACGCCCGCCGAGCTTTTGGTTGAGATGCGTTAAGCTATGATGTAACCAAACTTTTGATGCGCCGCCCATTGGCCAGTCGCAATTTTCTTCATCAAGAATATAAATGGGTAAGATATCATGGCCTGCGTGGCAGGCAGCATAGAGCGCAGGGTTATCCTGAAGGCGTAAATCTTGACGAAACCAAAAAATTGCTGTGCTCATAAATCCTCAATATAAAATGTCTTTATATAGAAAATGATATTATGCATTTGCAGCGCCGTCATTAAATTTAATATTAAATGTTTTTAATGAATGCGTATTTATAGGGGTTATTTCGCGTTGATTTCGACGAGACGTTGCTGTTGACGGAGTTTAACCTCTAACAACATGGCCAGCAACATTTCACGGCGGTGAAGCGCTTTAACAATATCCCAGCCTTGCATCAATTCAATGGCTTTAATGGCGGCTTTTTGGCGCATTACGTTTTCAGGGTTATCGTATAAATTGACGTAGAAAGATGGGTTTTGATAGATCTTTTTTGTCAGCGTTTCCATGATCCCGTCATAGGAAAAACCGTTATGATCGGCCACACCATAATAAGCAAGAGCTTCAGCATCATTTGGAACGCCTAGGCTACGTAAGACTGTGTGGACATATTGGTCCTTGGTTGCGAAGCTTGAGCTGCCACTTTTATTTCCGACTAACACAGCAAAACTGTTCTTCGCAACGTTTCTAATTGCTTGTAATGAACGAATTTCAGTTATGGCGCGTGGGGCTTCTTTACTTTGAAATAAAGCTTGCTTGAATTTATTTAAGTTAGAGTCATAAAGATTTGCCGTGAGGCGCATGAGGTCGACTTCACCGAATGTTAATTCTTGTACACCGTCGCCGGCAGAACCTTGCGGATCTACAGGATCATCGGCATCAAGGAAATCGACATTGTTACCTGCGCGTGTTGCAAAGAAATGCGGGAAGTTCACATCATAATTGACTCGATCTGAAGATACGCCAGAGCCTGTGCAAAATTTGCTTAGACCGTCTGGGCCATTTTGGTTTCCAGAACAATAGCTCGCTCTAAATTTACTAATATAGTCGCGCATTTGGAATGTATCTAACATGGCGCCAGCGGAATCAACATGTTGCAGGTCATAGCCTTGCATGATTTTGGCATAAATCTGTGCATTGGCACGCGCACCAAAGCTTGTACGTGCTAAAGACTTGCCAATAGACGGGAACTGGCAGACATTTTTAGAAGGAATGTGGCGCTGCGCTGCTTCGGCATTTAAAATTTGTCCTCTTCGGGCTGCTTTGTTGATCATATACCCATCAAGGAAACCACCGATCGCTGCTGCTTGTGCCATCATATTGGTGCCAAACTCACGGGTCATATTTTCAAGGCCTTTACCCCAATTGTTACCAACCCCATTATTTGAGAAGTTGAATAAACCTTTTGTAATATTTTGGTAAATATTATTTACGCCTTCGCGGGTTACGACATTGGTCGGTTCTTGCGCAAGGTTAAATCCAGCCTCGATATAGACAGGGTCGAGGGGATCACCTGTAACAGGGTTTGTATTGGTGACAATAATAAAGGCGCTACCTTTGTTGTTTGTTTTAAAGGCATGATTGCGCAAAATGGCGCTACGGAATTGGCCTGAAGTCGATGCTGTGATGCTTTGCATCTGGTTTGTGCCACTCGTGAATTCAATTAAAGCAGCATCACTAGTGCGGCCCATAAAGAGCAAATCACCTGTAAAAGCGGAAAATGAGAAGGTCATTTGGTTTTGTAAAACAGCAGGCACGCCACTTAAATTTTTATAAGGCACGTCATAATATAATGTATAGTTCACGCCACTTGAGATACCGCGCTCAACGCTTTCTTCGAAAATGCCCTCAACATAGACTTCACCATTTTTATTGGCTTGCGCTGTATGCTGTGTTTTGCTGTTTTGGATAGTAATACTGGCGGTAGAACCTGGCTTTACGCCTGTGACTTTGACGGCGGCTTTGCTATAAAGCTGCGCCTGTGCTTCGTTGGACATGCTAAGCATAGCGAAGAGCAGGACGAACATTGCAATGCGCAGCGTGCCCACTAATAGGTGGCGCCTTTCTTTTCTCGCGTGTTTCATGTCGTGCTTATATGTCATCAAGTTTTTATGTCCTTAAACTCTTATCTGTACTCGGCTTCGCGCGCTTCAATTTTTGTTTCAAGCAGCAATGAGGCAAGCATTTCAATACGCATCATGCTTTCAAAAGCTTCACGTCTTTGCATCAAGCCGAGTGCCTGCATAGCTGCATATTGACGCTCAACATTGGCAGGGTTGTCATATAAATCAGCAAAGAAGCGTGGGCTTTGGAAAATTTTCTGGGTTAAGAAATCCATTTGTGCGTAATAGCTTGGCTCACCGCCTGGGCTGTTTGTATAACCGGGTTTTGCAGATGTACTGCCTTGCGCTAGGTTAAATTCATTCGGCAAAATTAATTGCTGTTGGCTCAAGATCGACTGTGCATATTCGGGGTGGGTTGGGTCGTTAATCATAATTTCAGACAGCAGACCTGTCATTTCTTGTGTTGATGCACCTGAACCAGATGATTTCAAACCAACAATCGTATTAAAACTATGTTCAGCAACGTTACGTTTAGCTACAATTGAGCGGAAATCTATAAATTGTTTATGGCGGCTTTCATCTGTAAATTGATAAAAGTCGCGGTTATATAATTCGTCGGAGAATAAGTTATTAGAGAGCGCGAGAATATCTTGCTCATCAGCTGTAATATTGACGAGTGTGCCATTGCCTGCTGCATTAAAGACGTTGTCCGAGAAGTCAATATTTAGCGTTAAAGCACTATCAAATAAATTGGTATAGTCAATATCACGGTTTGGACGGTAATAGGCAGGTTTAGTTGTCAAAGCGCCAACGCAGTTATTGACCGTCCAAAGGCCGTTTTGGAAATCACGCGGATCACAGTAATTGGTAAGATATTGATTATAACGTGTTGCGTGGTCAAATACGTTATCAAGGGCTTCTTGCTCGCCATTAAATACACGAAGACCGCCGATTTGACGTTCTAAACTGCGCTTTGCCAGAAAGTTCGCTGTGGCGCGAGACTTCGCTTCACTCGCGGCAAGAGAACGTCCCAGTGAAGCATAACGGCACATGGATACGGCTGGAATTTGATCACGGGCAATACGTGCCATAGTTTCTTGTTGACCAAGAATAGCCGTGTTCATAACAACACCATCAATCATGCCGCCGATAAGGGGCTGAATTGAAAAGGCCATGGTGTCTATTTCCATGGTCATTAATTTAAGGGCGGGTAGGATATTTGCCGCCCAGAATTCTTGAAACCATTGTAGCGTTTGCTGTAACTGCATATTTAAATTTTGCTGAATCGCCATTTCGGTGAGTTGGTGATTCAATGTCGTCATGTTACAAAATTCACATACGCAGCAATAGGCTTGCGCGGGTTTGCTCGATTTTGGCGCAGCTAAAATGGCTAAGGCAAAGACGCTAATCAGCACGAATTTTTTACACATATCGATGAGGCTGTTATAGGTTACCATTATTGTAGCCCCCCGAGTAAATCTTTGCTGTCTTCGGCTAGTTTTGTTTCAAGAATAACGGAGAGCAACATTTCGCTGCGAATTTGACTTTCAAATATGTCGCGCTGTTGCATTAAGCCGATGCCCTGCATCGCAGCTTTTTGACGCATAACATTGGCTGGGTTGTCGTAAAGTTTAGCGAAGAAAGCCGGATCACGATAATATTCTTTCGTTAGAATATTCATTTCATCATAATAGGATACGTCAGATTGTGGGTTTTCGGTTTTTAGGCCGACAAGCGCAAAGAAGCTGTTTGCTGCCACAGATTTTTTGGCAAGGAACGCCATCATATCAACATATTCATCGCGGTTTGCTGGATTTTCAAGTATGGCGCGCTCTGGTCGAATAAATAATGTTGGTGAATAAAGGTTTTTTGCCATGGCAAAAACATCGCGCTCATCGTCTGTAATGTTGTTTGATGTGAAATCAATCCCCATTGTGAAGTTTGATTGCATGAGGTTTGTATAATCAATATCTTTATTGATGCGCGCATCACTGCCCGAACAGGCCGCGCCCTGTGCTTCACCCAATGCGTTATTCTGGTCTTTGGGGTCGCAATAATTTGCAAGATATTCTCTGAAGCGGTTTTCGAGGTCTTCAGTGATTGAGCCTGAGCCGCTCGCGCCAAGCAAACCTTGTGTACCTGTTAGGCGGTTAATATTATGTTTGGCTAAAACTTGCTGTGATATGGCGCGGCTATGATCTGCAGCTCCGACGCTTTTACTTAGTGTTGCAAATTCACACATCGATACGGATGGTATTTGGCTTTGTGCCGCTTCAATTTGCGCAGTTTGTAGGGCGAGAATGGAATTATTCATGACTTGTCCATCAATCATCGCCCCAAATTGTGGCACAATCGACAGCGCTGCTGTCGACAGCTCAAGAGTCATCATTTGGAGATGTGGTTTAAATAGGCCGTTTGTTAGGCCGTTTATTACGTTATTTGTAAAGAAAGAGGAAATTTTAGTCGAAATATCCATGCTCAATACAGTTTCTGTTACTATATGCAGCCCCATAATCATTGGGCATACGGAACACGCACAGCATGTTGCTTTAGCTTCTTTTGCTGATGCAAACTGCAAAGCAAATATTAAAGCCAAGACGCAGAGCATCTTTTTTGCAACAGAGAAAAATGATTTTATCTTTGAATGTTGGGCTTGTTTATACATTAATACCCCCATTTCGCGATAACATTGTTGACGGCGTCAATTTCTTTACTGACTTCTGTATCTAACATAATGGATAAGGCCATTTCTGAGCGAATTAGCGATTCATAATAATCGCGCATCTGCATCAGACCAACGGCTTCCATGGCTGCGCTTTGGCGTATAACGTTATTTGGGTTGTCGTAAAGATTCATATAAAAGTCAGGGTTCTGATATATGGTCTTTGTCAATTGTTCCATTTGTGCCCAGTAACTTGGCGCAGCCTTGGTAGACGCCGCTATATCCGCGGCTGATGCACCGAGGGATGCAAGTTGTGCTTGATAAGCAGCTGAACCAGCAACACCACTGGCTGTTTTCATGCCGACAAGTGAATCAAAACTATTTTCTGCAACAGTACGCTTCGCTACACTGCCGCGCCATCTTAGATATTTGCTTTGATGGCCATCTACGTCATGAGCAAGGTTGCTTTGCGGCGCACGCGGTGGTAATTCGTTTTGATACAGGAAACTTTTCATCGCCATGACATTTGCGACTTCATTGTTATTATATGGGTTCGTGTCCGTATTGTTAAATAAGCTTGAGATTGTGCCATCAAAGCCTAGGTTGATTGTATTGGCACTATCAATGGCATCAGTGAAGTTAATGTCTTTGGATGTATAACCGTTACTGTTGGTGCCGGCTGAACATAAATTGACCATTTCCCCGCCCTGCGATTGGCGGTCACAATGGATTGATGTTGCAGTTCTGTAACGGCTCGCGGTGTCTAATGCTTTCGTCGCGCCTGACATGCCACCATCGCCTAATGTGCGGCTGAGGGAGTATTCGTTTAGGACGTTGTGTACCATGCGCGCGCGGCTATCGGCTTGCGCGAGGGATTTGTTTAAGGAGGCAAATTTACACATCGATACCGCAGGTATTTGTCTTTTCGCGATTTTGGCTTGGTGCACCTGCATATCGACAAGCGTTTCATTCATCACTTTGCCGTCAATAAAGGCACCAATTTGGGCGACTTGAGACCAGCCAGCGGTATTAAGTTCTAGAGCCATCTGTTGTAGCAATGGTTTCACGCCCATATGCCACCATACAGAAGACAATAACTGATCACGCAGCATAGTGAAAGCCATCGTATGTGCGGTTGTAACCACTAAAACTGTTTGTACGTGATAAAGTTGTAAAACGGCCTGTGGACAACAAACGCAGCAACGTGCCTGTGCTTTTTTGTCAGTCACACTTGTCGAGAAAAGCAGCGTGAATATAAACAGCATGACCATACAGACCTGTTTAAGTCCGATACGGTTTTTTTGTTTTTCAATTTTGTTTATATTCATGCTCATATTCATAATGTTTTTTATTTGTTTTATTTCTTTGGTGCTTTCATAGTTGACCAGTTTTCAATTGTGTCTGTTCCATATGTTTCAACTTCTTCGTCGAGCCATAATGATAAAAGCATTTCTGTTCTCAATGCTGTTTCATGAATGTCGCGTTCTTGCATTAATTCGATTGATTCTAGTGCGGCTTGCTGCCTTTTTACATTTGATGGGTTGTCGTATAGATTTACGAAGAAACTCGGATTTTGATAAATTTTCTTCGTTAAAATATCCATTTGTGCCCAGTAGCTTGGGCTTGATTCATTTAAGCCTAAGCCAAGTTTGTTAAAATAATCATTCGTACCGTTATCGGCTGAATTATCGATTCCAAGTGCATTGAGTAAGTTTTCTACAGGCGCCTTAGCTGCGAGCTCCGTGCCGTCAGCTTTATCGGTGGCGGACTTCATACCAATATAGTTAGCAAAGCTGTAATAAGCAGCGTTTCTTTTGGCTTGTAGAGCGCGTAATTTAAGTAATTTGTAGCGTTCTAAGTTTTTTTCGTCGGCAGAGGCTTTCAAATTTTCTACGGGGAAGCGTATTGTTGCATTTGTTCCATATAAATTTTTGCCGAGCGCGACGATATCTTCGATTTGTGAGCGGCTTTCTCCAGGGCCGTAGCCTGGGAACATTGCGACATTAAGGGTCTTTGGAAGGCCGAGCATTTGTGCAAAGTCAACGTCACGGTTTTTCTTACGCACAACTGTGTGTAGATTTGAGTCAACGGCTTTATCATTTGGGCCGTCTGGACCACCTGATGCGCTGTCAGTGTTAGCGACACCATTACAAACGCCATTTAAGAGGCCCCCAAAATCGACAGAACCGGCAACATCCATACAATATTTGTTTTTAAATTGATTGTAGCGTGCGGTGATATCGTCGGTCGGGGCATCAGCACCAACAAAGTCACTGTTCAGGCTATGTCTTTTTGTGCCCATCATTGCAAATACGCGTGCAGTCTCGTGGCGCGCGACTTCAGAAGCTTCTAAGGATTTTGATAATGTGGCATATTGACACATAGACACAGCAGGGATTTGTCTGCGTGCGATTTCACCTTGTAGACTTTCTAATTTTTGTATTGCGTATTGACTCGATTCACCGTCAAGCATACCGCCAAAGGCTGCAGGGAAGTTTGAAATTAGGCTGCTAAGCTCTAGGGTCATGATGCGGAGCTGCGGAAGAACCATAGCCTCCCAAAATGTGTTTGGACTATCTGCATATAGAAAGTTGACTAATGCTTCAATGGCATCCGCTGTTGCATCTTGGATTGTGCTGATTGTGTCTTGGTGTTCGTTCATATGGTCTGTGAATAAGCAACATGAACAGCAGGCCTCAGCATTGCGCGCCGCGCCCCCTGTAAACAGGAGCAACGTTAGCGCAAAGCTAATGCTCAGCATGATTCGCACAGATAATGTGCGTTTTACGGTCTGTTTTTTGTAATTTATCATGCCCCTAATCACCAAAAACCAGCAACATCTGCGGATACCCTTAAGGGTAAAATGTTCCCGCAGACCAATTATTTGAGTTTAAATTTTATCATAGGGCATCAAATAATGCACGAAAGTTTTTTAAATTTTTGTGTTTGCACAATTATATAGAGATTAATCTGCTTGCTATGCCGTTAAGGGTGGCGTATCATTTATATAAGCTTGGATGGTATTTTGTCCGCTATTATACCATATAAGTGCGCTATTTCTCTCGTGTTCTGCGGCTTTTGTGCCAGAGTGCGGGATGTTTTTACGTCTAATCTCTTGACTTTTTTGGGTACAAACAATGTCAGAACCACAACAAAAAATTGCCGAAAATTCACAAAAGCCAGTTAAGCGTATGGGAAAACAAAAAGGCGCGCCAGCTGCCTCAGTTGCTCCAGCTTCTGGTGATGCGAAAGAAGTTCATCCTTTTGAAAAGGGTGTAGGCGCTGTTGTTATTCGTAACGAATATTACCGTGATGGTTATCGCGCTTTGCAAAAAGTTGTGATGGGGCTTGTTATTTGTGTAATTCTGTTAATCGGCGCAATGTTTTATGTGATAAGCGTGCACCAACCACAGGATCGTTATTTTGCGACAACTGTTGATGGTCGATTAGTGCCGATGGTTTCGTTGTCTCAGCCAAACTTGTCTAGCCCAGCGTTGATGTCGTGGGTGGCGCAAGCTGCAACGGAAGTTTTGACTTTTGGTTTCCATGATTATCGTCGCCGTCTGCAAGAATCTTCGCGTAACTTTACGCGTACTGGCTGGGAGAGTTTCACAGGTGCTTTGGAGCGTTCGAGTATTCTTGAAATGGTGCAAAATAACCGTCAGGTTGTGACGGCTGCACCGCGCGCTGCACCAGTATTGTTGTGGGAAGGTCTTGAAAATGGCCGTTATACATGGCGTATTGAAGTGCCGTTGATTGTGACTTATCAGTCAGGTCAGCAGCGTAAAACAGATTCTTTGCGTGTGACATTGACTGTTGTGCGTGTGCCGAAATTGGAAAGCCCGAACGGTGTGGGTATCGAACAGTGGATTTCTTATTACGGTTAATTTTGTAATTTTTAAGGTTGGTTTATAAAAAGAGCTGTTTAAACAATATGGGATAACCTCTTTTTTTAGGTGACATAATGGGCGTTAAGATTTAGGCTTACTCTGCGCAAGTTCTATATTTGTGTTTTTCAGGTTTCTCTTATTGCTCTTCAAAGTGAATGGGTTAGGTTATTTAAGGTATAATCGTAATGATGCTTCAAAATTCTCGTCAGAAAATTAAACATTTATCCGTCTATGTCGCGTTTGCCGCGCTAATGATCGGTGGAACAGCTAGTTCAACATATGCACAAGTGCCACCAGCACCGAGCGTTGTTGGTGATGATGCTGAAGCGGCGCCGCCGTCTTTTGGTAGCTTTGAAAGTTTATTAAACAGCTTACCAGCGCCAAAGGTTGAAGAAAAAGGTAAAGGGCAACAGGCTGCCGTGCCTGAGATGAACCAAATGGCGATGCCAGGTATGGCCTTGCCACAACAGGGCGGCATGAATCAGCCGCCGCCAATCCCTGGCATGAGCGAAGATGAAGTTGGGGGCTTGTCACGTGAAGAGCAGCTTCGTGCACGTGCTGAAAAAGAGAAAAGACAATTTTATGAAGAAGCCTATGGCCTAGCGCTTGATAGCATGTTCCCTTTAAAGCCTGAAGAAATTCGCCGCTTTATGGAGATTTATGACGAAAACCGTCAATCCATTGATACGTTGATGTATAATCGTCCGACACCAGAGGTTGGTGTGAAGACTTTATCACTTGACCCAGGTCAGATTCCTGATTCAATTGATGTTGCAATGGGGCATGTGACAACAGTTTCAGTTGTCGATGTAACGGGCGCGCCATGGCCAGTGCTTGATATGACTTGGGCGGGTGAATTTGATATTATCAAGCCTGATCCAGGCGGTAATATTTTCCGTATTACGCCAACAACACATTTTGCCAAAGGCAATTTGTCTATGCGTCTGATTGGTTTAAAGACACCAATCGTTATTTCTTTGAATACACGTAGAGACAAAGTCTACTACCGTTTAGATCTTCGTATTCCTGAATATGGTCCAGAAGCGGAAGCACCGTTAATCAACTCATCGTTAAGTATTACAGCGGGCAGTGCGAATATGGCATCAGTCTTGGATGGTGTTCCGCCTCAAGCAGCAGAAGCTTTGGTTGTTAGCGGTACTGATGCACGCACGCGTGCCTATAAGTTAAATGGCTTAACTTATGTCAGAACGCCTTTGACTTTGCTTTCACCAGGCTGGAGCAGCTCTGTGCGTTCAGGTGACGGGATGAATGTATATGAAATAAATGATGCGCCTGTGTTGTTGCTATCTGATGGTGGTCAAATGGTGCGTGTTAGTCTAACTGAAGATGATTCAGAATAATTATTAGCCGAGTGGGATATAGCTTATGAGTGATCAAGATCAATTTGATGATGAATTTGAAGGCGGCGCGGATGAGTTCGATGTCGATGCTGACTTTCAGAGCGGTCAAGGCATCAAAGAATTATGGAAGAAAAATCCATTATTCAAATTTGGCGTGATTATTGTCGGCATTGTAGTGATTATTGTTAGTGTCAATATTTTCGGCAGTAACGATGTTAAAATTGAAAACTCTGCCATCCGTACTGGTACAGGTGCGACTGTGCGTGGTGAAGTCGGTGAGGAAGTCACTGAAGTATACCGTGAAGCGCTTGAAACACGTAACCAGCAGGATTACGAAGAGGCAGTTGATGAGCAAACAAGTTTCGTGCCTGTTCCTGTTGACCCAATTCAAACAAGCTTAGCGCCTGTTGCAAAAGAACTTGCAGATAACGAAGATCCGATGGCGCAATGGAAAGACTTGCAAGAAAAAAGAATGCGCCGTCAGGAAGAAGAAAATAAACGCCGCCGTTTGATGGAAATTCAAAATCAGCGTGCAATGGCTGCGATGCCGCGCACAGAAGATCCAAATAAAGAGGCGCGTGCAAAAGCATTGAGCAATTTGTCACAAAAAATGATGGAACAAATGGCCGTTGTAGCTCAGCGCCATGAATATCGTCCATTAGAAAAAATTGTAGTGATGAAAGAGGACGCCTATTTTGAGCAACAACGTGATAAGCAGGCTGCAGCATATGCGAATAGCTTAAATATGGCGAATATGAATGGCATAAATGGCATGAATGGTGATGCCACTATGGCGCTTACTGATGAGAAGCCTTTGATTGCACCAGGTGATATTCTTTACGCTCAGATGTTGATTGAGGCGAATTCGGATGTTCCAAGTGTTGTTATGGCGCAAATTCTTACTGGTCATTTTGAAGGCTCTAAGATTTTGGGTAGTTTCTCTCGTGAAGATGAACATCTTGTGATTAATTTCAACCAGATTGTCAAAGACGGTAAGTCATATCCAATGAGCGCGGTAGCGGTTGACCCAGGTACATCCCTTCCAGGTTTGGCCACAGAGGTTAATCATCGTTACTTTAAGCGTATTGTTTTGCCAGCAGCAGCTAAATTCATCGAAGGCATGACCGAAGCGATCGCGGATTCAGGTACAACGAATATTGTTAGTACAACAGGTGAAACCGTTGCGACTGAAACTGAAGATCTAGATCTTCGCGAAGAAGCGATGAAAGGTGTAAGTGAAGCCTCTGAGATTGTGACTGATCTGTTGTTAGAAGAAGGCGATGAAACGGAGATTCTTGTTCGTGTTGAAGCCGGCACGCCAATTGGTATCTTGTTCACCGAAGCAGTATATGAGAACCCTCAAAATGTCGGTGGTATGAATCCGTTTGGATCTACAACAACGCAGGCGATGAGCAATTCAATGCAGGCTGTACCAAATTCGATTAACATGTTCCCGAATGGTGTACCTGGTCTAAACACAATGCCAGCGGGCTTTGATCCTGCAAGTTTGAATCTTCAAGCGAATTAAAGCGTTGACTTAAATATGATTACAAAGATTCAGGCCTTGATTTAAGGCCTGTTTTTTTATAATTTTCTAAGTTGTAATTCCTAGATCTACGAAAGAGATTATAATGAGCGACGATAAAAATTTAGATGATGATTTTGACGATATGGGCTTCGATGACGAGCTGGATAGCGATTTAGACGGCGGTCTAGATGATCTTGATGCGCTAGATTCTGGTGAAGAAGAATGGGGCGATGACCTTGATGAATGGGATGAAGACGCAGGCGCAGCAGATGTAGCGGCGGCAGCAAAACCTGCGAAAAAGAAAAAAGGCGCAGGCGGTTTGATCTTTATTATATTGGTGCTCGCTGTTGGTGGCGCTGCTGGATATTTCCTTCTGTTAGGTGGCGGCAATAAAGGCGCTAAAGCGCCGCAGCAACAACAAATGGCTAATGATATGAATGCGCCAGCTGCACCGACACAAATGGCAGATACTGGTATGGACAATATGGATATGGCGAACGCGCCTGTCCCTTCAATGCCATCAATGTCTGATATGGCTATGGATAACAGCAATATGGGCGATATGCCACCAATGCCAAGCGCTATGGTTATGGAAGATGATTCAGTGCCTGCAATGGAAGCGCCATCATTCCCAACATTTGGTGCATCTGATGACTCTGAAACTGGTGGTTTAACACCAATGCCAGATTTTGGTGCAGCGCCAATGGATGTGCCATCACCATCAATGCCTGATTTTGCGGCGATGGAAGCACCTGCTATGGAGGCGCCAGCTATGGAAGCTCCAATGATGGAAGCCCCAGCAATGGCTATGCCTGATTTCTCTGGCTCAGCGCCTATTAATGCACCAGCGCCAGCGATGAATATTCCTGCACCAGCTATGGAAGCACCTGCGCCTGTTATGCAAGCTGCGCCAGCGCCGACAGCAAGTGTTTCACCTGAAATGCTTAACAAGCTTGATAGTGTTGCCGCGAAGATGGATAAAATCTCTGCGCGTATGGATAAGCTTGAGCGTAGCTTAAACGAAGTTGAAAAGCGTGATGCCGATGTATCTGCTTTGTCAAAAGAGCTTAAAGCTGTGAAAGCGGAAATGTCTTCAGTGAAAAGCAGCGCTGTTGTGAGCACATCAAAGCGTAGTTCAGATGCGACTATGGCTGCACCGGCAATGCCAAGTGCAAAAGTCGTCACGAAAGCTGCGCCAAGCGTTAAAGCGGATAAATGGGTCTTGAAAGGTATTGCACAAGACCAAGCATGGATCGCGAAAGACGGCAGCACAGACATCAAAAAAGTGACTGTAGGTGACGTTGTTGAAGGTCTGGGCCGTATTAGCTCGATTGGCCTTGAGAACGGCGTATGGACCGTTCGCGGCGCGCAAGGTAGCGTGACACAGTAAGTCTGCTATCCCCTAATTTTAGAACACTCCTGAGGGCTTTCAGGAGTGTTTTTTTATACCTTGTAAAAAAAGCGCTTGATTTTGCAATGCAAAATATGTTTTCCTTAAAACAAGTGCTCGACTGGGCGCGAGGTTACAGTAGAAAAATTTGGATATTTAAATGTCACAGACATTCACATACACAGCAACAGCAAAATATTGGGCGCGCGAAGCGTCTTGCACGATGCTGCGCGCGTGTTTGAATTTTGTGAATCTCATGCAAAATATTCATATGATTCAGAAACCGCGCAAAGGCGAAAACGGGCTGTAATTTAATTTTTTTCAATGTCAGCTCACCAATCCGGAAGAGCTGACAGTCATAAAATACCCCCTTTAATTTTTATATGATTTTCACCTCTTCCATAGAACAAGATGGAGGAAATTATGTCTGTGTATCTAAAATTATTTTCAGCGCGTTTAACCTTGAAAAAGGCCAAAAGCTGCGGCGCGCAAAATACCGTGTTTAATGTGTATTTACGGGGCGGCGATGTCAAAATTGGTGATGTGAACCTAACGCTTAAGGCCGATAAAGACGGTTTGGGTGGGGTTGTTGATGTCAATATTGATGCGGCCTATGACGGCCAAGGTTTGTCGATTGAAGCCTTAAAGCGCGTACGTGATTATGCTTATGATGATTTAGGCCTTGTCAAATTATATGCGAGCGCGCCTAATAAAAACTTGGCTGCGGAATATACATTACGTCGTGTGGGTTTCGCGCTTTCGGATATTGTTGGCGGTAAAGATGCCGCGCGTCTTTTTGTGGCCACAAATCCATTATTCAGTGTTTAAGCCGTAATGTGAGTAGAGTTTAATGTCGATTATAGAAGTTCAAGCCTTATCGAAAAATTTCGATCAGTATGAAAAAATAGGTTTCTTAAAACGTAAGAAATCTGTGTTTGAAGCTGTGAAAGATATTTCGTTTAACATTGAAGCTGGTGAAAGTGTGGCTTTCATTGGGCCGAATGGCGCGGGCAAATCAACGACATTAAAAATGCTAACGGGCATACTTTGTCCACATAGCGGCACGGCTAAAGTCGCAGGCTATACGCCATGGGAAGAGCGCTCTAAACTCGCACGTGAAGTCGGCGTGGTCTTTGGCCAGCGTTCACAGCTTTGGTCGAATTTATCGGTGATGGATAGTTACCGTTTGCTTGGCGCCATGTATGGCGTTGAAGGGCAGGCACTTGAACATCGCGTTGCGACATTGGATGAGATGTTAGATCTTAAAGGCTTTTTGAACCAAAGCGCACGTTCATTGTCATTGGGACAGCGAATGCGCTGCGAAATTGCAGCATCATTGTTACACAGCCCAAAAATTATCTTTCTAGATGAACCAACGATTGGCCTAGATATTGAATCAAAAATTGCGCTTCGCTTAAATTTACAGCGTTTGGCGCAAGAGGAAAATGCCAGCATCATGCTCACCAGTCATGATAGCGGCGATATTGAAGAGATATGTCAACGCGTGATTATGATTGATCATGGCGTGATTAAACAGGATGCGCCGTTGCAAAGCCTGCGCGAGGATTTTGACCGTTTCAAAATTCTAACGCTGCATAGTGAGGCTTTGATTGATTTAGCGGGCTTGCCTGAAGGCTGCCATGTTGAATTAAACACGGCGCGTAAAACACAAATTAAAATTGACCGTAACAAAGTGTCATTGCGCGGCGTTACGGCCGAATTATTGACGAAATATAACATACAGGATTTCTCAGTTGAGAATATGCCACTCGATGCATTGATTCAGCTTCTCTATGTGCAATCTGCCCAAATAAATGACACAGGCGATAGCCTGATGCAAAAGGGATCAGAAGATGCGAGATGAACAGGGACATGCATATAATAACCAGATGGGTAGAGCGCAAATATGGAGCTGCTATCTTGCATCGGGTGGGCTTTTTTTCTTAAACGGCTATAAGGAACGGATTAAGGATCGCTTCCAATTAATTGGTAAATTCCTGTCCTTTTCGATGATCTTATGGGTCTGGCATATCATTTGGGGTATGGTGCCGCATGATGTGCTCGGCGGCGGGGTGTATAGCCACGCGAATTTGGTATGGTATATCGCCATAACGGAATGCATAATTTTTTGCGGCGGGCATTTATTCTATGATGCCTATATGGATATAAAATCAGGCGCGATTGAACAAATGTTGATGCGGCCTGTCTCTTATCAATTCCGCGCTTTTGCGGAATGGTATGGCAAAGCGCTTGGACAGGCGAGTTTGTTCTTCCCAATGGCGATGCTTGCGGCCTTTATTATTACGGGTGAATGGGCTTTGGATGTTGGGCGCATTGCCTTGGCGGCGGTGATGGTCGCGGCGGCGTTATTCTGTGTTGTCTGTTTGAATTACATGGTCGCCTTAACAACGCTTTGGATTAAAGAAGCCTCACCAGCCTATTGGATTGTGCAAAAATTATGCTTCTTATTGGGCGGTTTGCTCTTCCCGATTACGCTTTATCCTGAAGTGTTTTACGATGTGGTGAAATTCATGCCTTTTGCCGCGATATTTTTCTACCCAGGGACAGCCGCGCTTGATGTGATGCCTGTTCATGTCGCTGCTTTACTTGGTATAGAGCTGTTTTGGATGGTGACTTTATGTGGGTTAAGTATGTATGCGCATCGCATCGCCTTGAAACATATTGGACGATATGGAGTGTGATATGGGCGGTAAAATAAATCAAATCTCATATATCAAAGCGGTCTTGCGTGCGAATACGGTTGAGGCGTTATCCGCAGGGGTGACGAGCTATATTCCTGCAATATTTATGTTTGTGCAGAATATTATCTTTTTGATGATCTGGGTGTTTTTCTTTAATTACGCCGATAATTTGAATGGCTGGACCTTGCGCGAAATGATGGTCTTGACCGCGATTGTTTGCATGGCCTTTGGCCTAACGTCATTTTTATGTGGCGGCGGTTATATATTGAACCAGATTATTGACCGTGGGGAGCTTGATAAATATCTCTGCCGCCCGGGGAGTGTGTTGATCTCTGCCGTGTTTTCCAACTGCCGTGTGCAAGGGACGGGTGATATTCTCACAGGTTTATGCCTTATGTGCTATGTCGCGCAGTTTGATGTCGTGGAATGGTTTTTCTTGCTTTCCAGTTTATTGGCGGCGGCGATTTTGTTTATTTCATTGATTATCATTGTGCAGTCAATTGGCTTTTGGCGGACGAATTCAGCGGCGTTATCTGAATCTCTGTTTGAATTTATTATCATCTTGTCGTCTATGCCGCAGCATGGCTTCCCGATGTTGGCGAAAGTGATTATCTTCACGGTTGTGCCTGTTGGCTTTATGAGCTTGCTTCCTGTGAAGATTTTTACAGAGCAAAATCTGATCTTGCTTGTCCCGCTTTATGGCGTTGCATTTCTATTTGCTTTTATCGCACGGAGTGTGTTTTATAAAGGCCTTCAAAAATATACAGGAGGCAACTCCATAGGCTAATTAGGTGCGCAATGAGCGAAAAAGACTGGAATAAAGAAAAGAAAAAAGGTGCAGCGCCGTCAGGTTTGTTCTGGACGATTGAAGAGCAAGCTTTTGGTGCAGGCGATGAGAAAAAAGCCATGGATATGGTGCGCGATTTACGTTTGGCGCTGTTATCCATCAATGCCTCACCATATGAGAAAAACAGTCATATCATTGAATTTGTGCCCCAAGGTGATGCCGAAGAGTCGCTAAAAATCCTTGAAGGTTTACAGTTGATTACATCGCATAATGGTATCGTGCTTTTGGTGCGTAACTCACTCACCCTCGCGGCGCAGGCCAAAGCGGATGGTGTAATTTTTACTGACGCCAATAAAGCGGAAGAGGCACGTAGAGTCATCGGTGGTGACCCAATCATCGGCGCGCATTACGATAAAATCGTTGATGTGTCGGATGCGGTAGACCTCGCCATATTCGGTGAAGCTTTAACCCCTGGTGATATTGCCAAACATAAGCCGATGGATAAACACACCGTGATGAGCAAGACTAATGTTAATCATGAAAATTGCGCATCTTATGTGCAGGCCGGCTGTGACTTTTTAAATGCAAGTCACTATATCAACAGCCATAAAGACCGCGCACAGGCGATTGTGAATATGCTTTATGCGATTGATCTGGCGCTGCATGTGCCTGCGCAGAAACATTAATCGACTTAAATTATTTCTAAAGCCTTCTCAGGTGGGCGGGCGATGGTGGCTTTGTTGCCTTTAACGACGATGGGGCGTTCAATCAATTTTGGGAAGTTGGCCATGGCTTTGAAAAGGGCATCTGTATTGGCTTCTTTTAAATTATTGGCTTTGTAATCGTCTTCTTTGGTGCGCATCATGGCGCGTGGGTCATTTTCAACACCTAATAACGCGGCGAGGCTTTTGATGTCGCCTTCGTTGAGTGGTGTGTTGAGATACTCCACGATATTTGGGGTGATGCCGCGCTCCTGCAATAAGCCTAGCGCCTGACGTGATTTTGAACAGCGTGGGTTGTGGTAAATGGTGATGCTCATCCGCTTAATCTTCCTTCACGTTATCTAGTAATTTTATGAAGCGCGATTTGTCGGCCATGATAGCGCGTTTTTCAAGCATCGCTTCTGTTTCTAGCGCCGCGACTTTTTCGGCAATCGCTGTGATGATGAATTGGTTGATGGATGTTTTATCTGCCTTGGCAGCGCGTTTTGTGGCGCGCATCAATGATTCTGGTAGACGTAGGGGATATTGACTCATCTTAAGCGGCCTTTCGTTTCTTTACAGGGGGCGTTAGGGCTTTGACGGCTTTTTTCGCGTTTAAAACCTGTATGTTTAATTTATCGGTCGCGGCCTTGTATAAATCTGGGCGGGCGACAATGACCATATCCGCCCCGCCGATATAAGCGCAGCTAATGGTTAAATCTTTTTCTGGTTTGTTCATTTGCGCATGCCAAAGCGGATGGCAGGGCACATAATCCGCATGAGCGGCGAAGAAAGATAGGGTTTCTTCAATTTCGCGGAATTTTAGGCCAATGTCATGACGCGCATCATATAATGCCTGTTCATAGGCATAAAGCAGCGGCGCAGAAAGCAGTAAACGAAAGCGCCCATCCGCAAGGGCATGCAGAAGGCTATGTTCCGCATTTTTCTTGTGGCTAAGGCCGCTTAAGATGCAATCTGGTTCGATGACACATTTCATGCTGATGATGTTAACAGTTTCCTGAAAATCGACAAGGGCGGCGATCTGGTCAAAATATGGCGTCCACAATTTTCACGGCTGTTAAGGGGATTTTCATATTTGCGCGGCTATAATCCAGATAATTATATTTACTAATGTAGTGGTGGTGCCGTTATGGCTGAAGAAGAAAAGAAAGACAGTGTTGAAACATCCGTTGGTTTTGTCGGGGTGAATGACACAATGGATATGCAAGGTTTTGGCGCAGAAGCGATTGGCAGTCAGCTGGTTGGTGCGCAGATGGATATCGTGCCTGAGGATGCAGATTACAGCGTTGAAATCTATGGCGGTGTGAGTTTTGATGGTGATGCCCAAATCGGGATGCGCGGGACAAAAAACCTTATTGAAGAAAAAACAGCAGGTGGTGATTTAGATTATCGCGTCAATGCCGTGGCGGATGTCCTTTATGCCACGCGCGCGGGCGGCATTACATCATCAATTGGTATTCAGGCGGAAGCCAATATGATGGAAAATCATTTGAACCTGCGTGGGGAAGTTGGTTATCGTCAGGCCTTTGATGGTGAGAAAAGTGGATTTTATGCGCGTACACGTGCAGATTATGATTTCTCGAAAGACGAATGTACGGGCTTTATTCAAAAAGGCTGTCTGACCAACTTGGCGCAGGCGATGTTCTCACAAGACCAAGGCTTAACCTTGCGTAACGAATTACTGCATGATGTTATTTATAACGGTCAGGATTTGAACCTCCGTATTGGCCCATCGGTTGAATATAATACCGAAGATAAAAAGGTCGATGTCGGGGTGGCGGCGCGCGTAAGTTTTGAATTTTAAACTTAGGCTTTATCTTGCGCGGTTACATTTTGTAAGTCTGATTCCGCTTTAATCCAGCTTGCCAAATATTCATCCAATTCAGGTTTTGGACGGTTATCATCGCCTGCGGCATCAATGAATTTTTGTGATTCGAGCAATTTTTTACTGTCGCCTTTATCAAAGAAGCCACCTTTCACAAGGGCAATTGCGGCAACCGCGCCGTCTTTCTTGCCGCCTTGGATGATGAAACGCTGTTCCATATAAAACCAACCCTCATCCCAATATTTAACTTCTGTGGTCATTTTGACTTTTTGAAATGGGAAAAGTGGGATGCGGTAACGTATCGTGCTCGCCCCTAAAACAGGGATCCATTTATTGTCGAGGGTCTTTTTAAACATACCGCTTTTGAGGATTAAATCAAGGCGACCTAAATCCATCAGCGCGAGGTAGCGCGCGTTATTCATATGTCCATTAATGTCCAAATCAAATGGCCACACGCGGAAAGTTAATGCACTTGCCGCTGTAATCGGATGCAGCGTTTTTTTGCAGATATAATGGAGCAATAAAATTCGGAGAAGGCGGAAGTAAAGATTCATGATTTTGCGCAATGTAGATTCAGATTTCAGATGGTCAATTATATGCTATAATCAAGCGTAATAAAAGAACACAATTCCTCCCGAAATTAGTTGAACTTCACGTCGAAAAATTAAGAATGCATTAATCTTACCAAGATAAGATGGCGTTATGAAAGACAAATTATTCCACATGATTCACGCCGCCTTTATTGCGCCATTTCAGAGCTTATCGCTCTGTATCCTCTATTTAGGGGCTTTTGTCGCATTAACGGGTATGACGGCGATGACGCTGTTTTTGATCTTTGATTTTGCGTCACTTGGCATGTGGCCCGTGATGGAACATTTTATTGTCCGCGCCTTGGGTATTTCGATGGTCATCATGCCGATCATGCTGTGGCTTTCGACGAAGATTTCTTTTAAAGCCTATGCGCTTTTGGTGCTGTCTTCACAATTAGTGCTCGGCGGTATTTTCTTAAGCCTTGATAGCGGTAGCCCTGTGTGGCTGCAAACATTGCTTTTTTCGGTTTCAGTTGCCAGTTATTGGGCGTTGTTTCATTTAATGATGTCTTTTTCCGTGAGCGACCATAACGCCGCGAATGAAGTTTGTATGGCGGATGCAGGTGTTACGGCAGGTGTATTACTCGGTAGTGTGCTTGGCGGTGTATTTTTAACCTATGATCTGCATATGGTTGCCATGGTGTTTAGTTTAAGCACAATGTTTATTGGTACGGCGATTGTTGTTGGCCTGCTTTATCGTAAAATTTGCCGCGGTGAAATGCATATGGTGTTTTTCAGTGCGGGCGAATCTTTCTCGCTTGAAACATTTAAAAGTCAGCGCCGTAATATTTGTGCGACCGCCTATGAAGGTGCATTCCAAATCACGGCGGATTTTCTTGCCCCTGTTTGGCTCAAATTTATGTCGGTTAGCGCGATGGGCGTTGGTTTATTGGGCGCGGCGAAGATTGGTTTGAAATTATTGGTGTCCCCTATTGTTGGGCATTTAGCGAATAAGGTTGACCATGGTAATGGCAATCAAAATCATGATCTTGAAATTGGCATTGGCCTTAAATGTTTGGGGTGGCTGCCTTGGTTATTTATGCAGACGCCAATGCTTTATGCGTTTTCATCGATGTTTTGGACGGCGGGTCAGCATTTCTTCAGCATGGGTTTGGCGAGCCGTTGGTATCGTCAGCGTTCAATCTTTAAACTTGCCTTGCGTGAATTTTCATTAGGGGTTGGCCGACTTGCGGCAACTTTGGTTGCGGTGCCGCTACTCTTTTGGTCGCTCAATTCGTATATTGTCTTCTCAATCTTGCTGTCAGCAGCGATGTTATTGACGACCAGTCAAAGCCGCGCTTTCGCCGCGAAACATATACGCCGCCGTAGTCCGGCTGTTTAATTTTGCGCTTTTGCCGCAGCGATAAAGGCGGCAATTTTCTGATCATCTTTTTCACCAACAAGCGCTTCGACGCCTGATGACACGTCAACGGCGTCAGGGTGTAAACTGTTTACGGCCGTGCGCACATTCTTGGGGGTCAGGCCGCCTGCAAGCATCCATGGTTTGGTAAATTTTTGATCGTTCAAAATCGTCCAATCGAAGCTTAAACCATTGCCGCCAGGCAGCGAAGTCTTGTCATCACTGGGTTTAGCGTCAAAAAGCAGCCAGTCGCATATTGGTTCATAGGCGCTAATTTGCGTCAGGTCATGCGCCGTTTTAATAGCGAGCGCCTTCATAATCGCCTTGCCGCTTAGGGTTTTAACCTCGGCGCAGCGCGCGGGTGTTTCGTTCCCGTGTAACTGTATAATATCAAGATAAGGTGCAGTATCTTTGATTAGTTGATCATCAGCATCAACGAATAAACCGACTTTTTGGATGGGGGCGGGCGTTTGGGCGCTAAGTGTTTTGAGTGTCTCTACATCTATTGCGCGGGGTGAGCGCGGATAAAACACGAAGCCGATAAAATCTGCGCCATAGGTGATGCAGCTTTGTAACGCAGCCTGTGTCTTAATGCCGCAGATTTTAATGCGCGTATCTTTAGGCATTCAGGATGCTTTCAAGGATATCTTCTGCGGCTTGACGTGGGTTGTCACTTTGGGTGATCGGGCGGCCGATCACCATATGTGTAGTGCCCGCTAATAACGCGTCACGTGGGGTCATGACCCGTTTCTGATCGTCATTTGCGCTGCCTTCAGGGCGGATGCCCGGCGTCATTAAAATAAAGTCATTACCGCAGGCTGCGCGTAGCGGCAATATTTCATGCGCTGAACAGACAACGCCTGCAAGACCGGCTTGCTGCGTCAGAAGGGCAAGGCGCGCGACTTGGTCTGCCACAGGAACTTGCTGGCCAACGGCGCCAAGGGCATCGTCATCAAGTGCGGTCAGGACGGTCACGGCCAACAAACGCGCAGGGTTTGGAACGCTGTTTACGGCGTCTAGGGCGCGCTGCATCATCTCTAACCCGCCTGAGGCATGTAGGTTGGTGTAATCAACGCCAATGTCGCTGATGACGCGTAATGCGCTGGCCACGGTATTAGGAATATCATGGAATTTGAGGTCGAGGAAAATACTGGTGTCTGGATGTTTACGGCGAATGGTCGCAACGCCGTTTAAGCCTTCACCCATGAAAAATTCAAGGCCAAGTTTAATGCCGATCGGTAGGCCATCCATTTGCTGCGCCAAATTTAACGCAGAATGTAGGTCAGGGACATCACAGGCACAATAGATTTTGGGACGATTTGGCATAGTATTATACTCTCTTGTTTCTTCTTAATTTTAACGTAAAAGAATTCATGCGCCAAGCTTGTTTGTATTTATCTTTTTCTATAGCGTCGTCAAAAATGATTTATAAAAAATTAGTTTATCTTGGAGATTCAATTCCTTCAGGCTTTGGTGGATTATACGTGGATGCATGGATTCATATAGCGAATTAAATTAAGTTGTGGGCGGCGCAAAAAGATACAAAAAAGCCCCGCATAGCTGGGCTAGCGGGGCTTTTTATTATTCTTTAATCAGCAAGGATTATTTCTTGTCGCCTTCACCAAGTGCGGCACCAAGAATATCACCAAGAGAAGCACCAGATTCAGTTGAACCGAATTCTTCCATTGCTTTCTTGTCTTCATCAAGTTCGCGTGCCTTGATAGACAGGCCAAGCTTGTGAGATTTTGCATCCATAGAGATAACTTTTGCGTCAACTTTTTCACCAACAGCGAAACGATCTGGGCGTTGCTCTGAACGCTCACGAGATAGATCAGCTTTCTTGATGAAGCCAGTTAGCTTGTCATTTACAGAAACTTCAACGCCTTTGTCGTTAACTTCTGTAATTGTACCTGTTACAACCGCACCTTTGGCAACGCCATCTAGTGCACCTGCATATGGGTCTTTAGACAATTGCTTGATACCTAGGGCAACGCGCTCTTTTTCAGCGTCGATGTCAAGGATCTTAACTTTCACTGAATCACCTTTGTTGAAGGCTTTCAATGCGTCTTCGCTTTGGTCATCCCAAGATACGTCTGAAAGGTGAACCATGCCGTCAATATCACCAGGCATGCCAACGAATAGGCCGAACTCTGTGATGTTACGGATTTCGCCTTCAAGCTCTTGGCCAACTTTGTGGTTCGCTGCGAAGCTTGTCCATGGGTTATCTTGACACTGCTTGATACCCAAAGAGATACGGCGTTTTTCTTGATCCACATCCAAAACCATAACTTCAACTTCTTGAGAAGTAGAAACGATTTTACCTGGGTGTGCGTTTTTCTTAGTCCAAGACATTTCAGAAACGTGTACAAGACCTTCGATGCCACCGCCAAGTTCAACAAACGCACCGTAATCAGTGATGTTTGTAACGCGACCTGTGAATTTAGAGCCAACAACGTATTTCGCTGCAACGCCTTCCCAAGGATCTTGTTCAAGTTGTTTCATGCCAAGAGAGATACGGCCTGTATCTTCGTTGTAACGAATAACTTGTACGTCAACTGATTTACCAACTTCAAGTACTTCTGAAGGGTGGTTAACGCGTTTCCAAGAGATGTCTGTAACGTGTAGAAGACCGTCAACACCACCAAGGTCGATGAACGCACCGTAGTCTGTGATGTTTTTAACAACACCCTGAAGAACCTGACCTTCGCCAAGATTTTCCATGAGGTCTGTACGTGCTTCTGCGCGGCTTTCTTCAAGAACAGCACGACGTGAAACAACGATGTTCCCGCGTGTTTTGTCCATCTTAAGAACGTAGAATGGTTGAGGCGTACCCATCAATGGAGATACGTCACGGACTGGACGGATGTCAACTTGTGAACCCGGTAGGAACGCAACCGCGCCACCAAGATCAACAGTGAAACCACCTTTAACGCGGCTAAAGATAATACCTGTAACGCGTTCGCCAGCTTCGTGTGATTTTTCAAGTTCAACCCAAGCTTCTTCACGACGTGCTTTTTCACGGCTTAGGGAAGTCATGCCATCGCGGCCTTCCATACGCTCGATGAAGACTTCAACAACGTCACCGATGTTAAGGTCTAGCTCTTCGCCAGGTTTTGTGAATTCGCGTAGTTCGACACGGCCTTCTGATTTCAAACCGACATCGATTACAGCAAGGTCAGATTCAAAGCCAACGACTTTACCTTTAACAACCTTACCTTCAAAATTTTGTGTTTCGCCGAGTGATTCCGCCAAAAGTGACGCAAACTCAAGTGAGTCTTCTCGGTCTTTAAGATTAGCAGCTACGTGTGCCATATTTTAGTTTCCTTTCAAGTTGATATTTACACAGAAAGTTATGTTTTGCGGCATTTGACGGCTATTTATACGGGGGAACTAACCCCAAAATAGACGGCAAAGCCCATAGCAATCTGTGCGCTCGCGGTGTGTTGTACGGCATTAAGCCAGAAAAATCAAGCCTTTGAATCAAAAAAGCGAAAGAATCTTTCTTTTTATGAAAACCCGCTAATCAGCGTTGCACAGCTAAGCGATAAAATCCGATAGAAAGCCTTGGTTTTTCTGGCGTTTCGCGCTACTCTATCGACCTATTAAATAAGGCTTTTTTCCAAGAAGGAGCACCCGCCGAAATGACCGCCGCCCATAACCATATTTTGATCCTCGATTTTGGCTCGCAAGTGACGCAGCTTATTGCCCGCCGTGTCCGCGAAAGCCGCGTTTATTCCGAAGTATGGCCATTTCATGAGGCAAGCCTTGATAAAATTAAGGCGTTTAACCCCAAAGGCATCATTTTGTCTGGCGGGCCATGTTCCGTTACTGCGCCTGATGCCCCTGCCGCGCCAGAAGGTTTATTTGACCTTGGCGTGCCTGTGCTGGGCATTTGTTATGGGCAGCAAACTATGGCGAAACAGCTCGGCGGCAATGTTGAGGGCTCTGATCATAAAGAATTTGGCCGCGCGGTGATTGATATTCAAGATGACTGTGCGCTGTTCCGTCATATTTGGCCAGTCGGCGGGCGTCATACCGTGTGGATGAGCCATGGTGACCGCGTCACCGCGCTGCCAGACGGTTTTCGCGTGGTGGCAACATCCGAAGGTGCGCCGCATGCGGTGATTGCCAATGATGATAAGAAATTCTATGGCGTACAGTTCCACCCTGAAGTTGTGCATACACCTGAAGGCGCGGCGCTTCTTAAAAACTTCACCCATCATGTTTGTGGCTGCGTCGGGGATTGGACGATGGCGGCCTTTCGCGCCGAAAGTCAGCAGCGCATCAAAGACCAAGTCGGTGACGGCCATGTGATTTGCGGCCTTTCTGGCGGGGTCGATAGCTCCGTCACGGCGGTGTTGATCCACGAAGCGATTGGCAAGCAGCTGACCTGTATTTATGTCGATACAGGCTTTATGCGGGCGGGGGAGACGGAACAAGTGCTGTCGATGTTCCGTGAACATTACAATATCAACCTTGTTCATGTCGATGCGTCTGAACGCTTCCTTAGCGCGCTCGAAGGCGTGGATGACCCCGAAGAAAAACGCAAATTAATCGGCAAATTATTCATCGATGTCTTTGATGAAAGCGCGGATAAAATTGCCAAGGAAATTGGCAAAAAGCCTGATTTTCTGGCGCAAGGCACGCTTTACCCTGATGTGATTGAATCGGTCTCCTTCATTGGCGGGCCGAGCGAGACGATCAAAAGCCACCATAATGTTGGCGGCCTACCTGAACATATGAAGCTTGAATTGGTTGAACCGCTGCGTGAGCTATTCAAAGACGAAGTGCGCCGCCTTGGCCATGAGCTTGGCATGCCAGACAGCTTCATTAAGCGCCACCCTTTCCCAGGGCCTGGCCTTGCCATCCGCATCCCAGGGGCGGTCAGTAAAGATAAACTCGATATCCTGCGTAAAGCGGATACCATCTATCTCGAAGAAATCCGCAATGCGGGGCTCTATGACCAAATCTGGCAAGCTTTCGCGGTGCTCCTCCCCGTCAAAACCGTTGGGGTTATGGGCGATGGCCGCAGCTATGATTACGTCTGTGCGCTCCGCGCCGTCACCGCCGTAGATGGCATGACCGCCGACTTCTTCCATTTCGACCACGACTTCCTCGGCCGCGCCGCCACCCGCATCATCAACGAAGTGCGCGGGATTAACCGCGTGGTTTATGATGTGACGAGCAAGCCACCGGGTACGATTGAGTGGGAGTAGAGCGTGCTTAAGGTTTTGAAGGTTCTGGTAAGTTATAGGACAATAATTGTTGTATGCGTATTTATGTCATTTATTTCTATTCCGTTTTTACAAGGTACGAATACAGGTGAGGATTTCTGTGTTTATACAGCGGGTAGTCAGGCGCATGATAAAACAAAGTATGTGCGCAATGATAATGATTATGAACCCTATGATGCGCAAAAACACGCGGCTGATGTAAAGACATATGTTCGGTCTGGTGAAAAATATTTTAGAAATAAGGCAAATTGGAGCTTTATGGGATATGCCTGCATATTGAGACATGAGTCTATTGCTATCCTTCTTTTTGGTTATCTGATCTCTTTTTCTTTTTTGTTGGCTGTCTTAAGTGGAGTTCGGTTTGCGTTAGGAAATATATTTGGCTCTAGCGCATTAAAAATATCAAAAAAATAATTATATAAATCAGTTCGTTGTGTGTAGGCTTATGGTTTGGTTAGAGTAATAAAATGAGATTTTATCTATTTCTTTGTTTGTTGAGCCTTGTGATTGTGGCTAGAACAAATTCTTCTATGGCAGAAGATGACCTTTGGGCTTCGCTTGCGGCGCGGCCTGATGTTGAGATTACAACGCATGAAGGTTTAAGAACGGCACGTTTTGCAAGCGGTGTTAGGGCGATGGAAGCAAAAGATGGGGGTGTCGCTTGGGTCGATGACACTGGGTTAGGCGCAGTTCAATGTGCATGGCGGATGTATTCTCACATAAGGTTGCAAAGTGAACAATGTTATGATGATAGCCGTGTTAATTTGAAAGCTGCGCTAAAAGATGCTGTAGACCGTATTGAAGTGTTTATAGTTGAAAATAGCCTTACGCCAGTCACGAAATTAGATCTTGAGGCGGCGGCTTTTGAAGCGTTTAATAAGGTTAAATATAGATCAAAAGATGAGATGTGCAGTGATGGCTTTGCTCCGCATCTTCTGCCTAATCAGGATGATGAATTTATATTAAATTTAACGCAAGGGGTAGATGAATTACTTTCTGTCCCGCGCCCACCCGTTATGAATCCGTGTTTGTAAAACATCTCCCTTGACATAATCTCACCCGCTCTGCTAGAGCTTAGCCCTCACATGGATTTAAGGGGAGAAGAGAGATGGCTTCGGCTTATCAGATACAGCAGCGCGCGATTGCGTCGTTGAAGAAAGAATTTGAAAACGCGATATATACGGCGAAGGGGAAGATCTTCTCGGCTGTGGATGCGGCGTTAATGGTTGAGGATATTGAAGCGGTTCGTGATGTGGCGGGTTTTAAATATCCGGCTTTTACGCATAATTTGGGCTATGCGCGTGATTATGTGCAGTTCTTGGTTAAGGGCGCGGAAGGCACATATCTGCCGCAAGATCGCTATTTAAATGTTGGCGCGGATAGCAAATTATGGGGTGATTATTTGATATCAATAAAGCGTCACGCTAACGGCTTTGGCAGCATTCCTGCCAACCGCAAGACCATACAAGAATTGATTGACCAAAATGGTCCAAAGAAAATGGAAAAGCGCCTATCGGCCTTTTTGAAAAAGCGTATTGACTATACAAGCGCACATGCCGCCTATGGCATCGCGCCGAAAACGCTTGATATCTAATCATACAGAAGAGTCTATACTTAAAAGCCTTTGCCCAAAGTGCTGTCTTTGCGTTATGCTGATGGCATCGACTTTGGTTTCACAAAGGTTTTCATTATGGGGCAAGATAAATTATTTGGATTGCAGGTTCTGCGTGGGCTCGCGGCATTTTTGGTGTTGGTTGGGCATGTGCAGCATGAAGCTGTGAGCATGGCGGCTTCGGCTGGCGCAGCTCTTGACTGGCGGGTTTATCCGGGTTCGGTCGGGGTGGATATCTTCTTTGTGATTTCTGGTTTTGTGATTGTATATGCCGCGCAGAAAATGATTGGCCAGAGCGGCGCGTTTAAGGCGTTTTTATGGCGGCGCTTTGTGCGTATCGCGCCGATTTATTGGTTTTATACCTCGTTAATGGTTGGTGTGGTGTTGATCATGCCGCATGCGGTGCAAATTGCCCGTTATGATTTTTGGCATGTGGTGCAGTCCTATTTATTTATTCCGCATATTCGCCCGCTTGGGGATTCAGTGCGTCCTTTGCTCAGCTTGGGGTGGTCGCTCAATTACGAAATGTATTTTTATTTGATCCTCGCGGCGCTGCTTGCCTTGCCGCTGCGTAAGATGATGGTCGCGCTTAGCCTCTATTTTGCCTTAACTGTTATGATCGGTTTTTTCTTGCCGCAGCCATGGGTGATTTTGAATTATTGGTTTGACCCAATTGTCTTGGAATTTTTGATCGGTGCGTGGCTCGCTTATGCGTATATTCGGGGTGTACGCTTGCCGTCATGGACGTTATGGGCAGGCTGTCTATTTGGGCTTGGCTTGGTGACGTTACATCTGTGGTATGATGTGCTTTATTCGCCTTTCGTTTTTGAATGGCTGCGGGCATTGACAGGCATGGTATTTGTCGCGGCGCTGACATTGCCAAGCGGGGCAGCAGCGCTTAAACCGCCACGTGTTTTGACGGCGCTCGGGGATAGTTCATATTCCCTTTATTTAGCGCATCCGTTTATCATCGGCGCAGCGCAATTAATTTGGATGCGGCTATTTGATGGCGGGGCGCTTTGGCTGTTTTGTGGTTTGACGATATGCGCCTGTTTAATTGGCGCGCATATCGCCTATTTAATCATTGAACGCCCGCTTATTCGGATAATTAGTGGACTGCCCCGCCGTAAAAATACCAGCCCAGACCAATGACGAATAACGCATTGCCGTATAGGCCATGTTCAAGTGTGACGAGCGCTAGGGAATGCGTACGTCTGTATGTCTCCGCGAATATTAGACCGCCAATGAAGCTAAGTACAGGGGCAACGGGGTTGAGGTACAGCACATGGGCATAGGCGAAGATAAGCGCGCTCGCCAGTACCATTTTGCGGCCCGTCCCGAAAAAGCGTTTATAGCGGCGGAAGAAAAAGCTACAGAAGATAAATTCCTGCGGCAGGGCGGAGATGATCGGATAGAGAAACAGCAGCATCAGCACCATTTCAGGGCTGGTTTTCGGCAGGAAGAATAGCCGCGGCGCATCATACCAATAAAGAAACCCGATCATGGCGATCGTTGCCACAACCCAGCGGATCAACAAGGGCGGCATGAAGCTGCGTTTCACTTGGCGGAATTTAAAAACATCTTTTAATTCATCAGGGTAACAAATCCGCATGATGATATAGCCATAAAGCGTCGCGCCCCAAAGGAAGCTGAACATAAAAGGCGCGCTTTTGGTGAATATAATATAACCCGGCAAAGCAATGCAGAGGATGAAAAATTCAAGCGCGAGGACGATCGGGTTTTTAAGAAAATTTTGCAGCATACAGCCTTACATACATAATCTGAGTGTTAAATACGGAACCAGATTAAATAAGATAATGCCAAGCTTGTAATAGGCAAGAAATTTAAAATAAACGCGGTCGAGATATTCGGGCTGCAGGTTAAATAATTTGGCGTGGAGCGGCTTAATTTTGTCTTTTAACGCCAAAATCATGATGAGCGAGAAGAAGAGCAAGCCGATATTGATGGCGCTCATCCAGCCAAAAAATAGGGTGAGTTCTGTTAAAGTCATATGTCCCTCCTAATATCTTCTATGGTCTTGTTTTATTATAGCATAATGGGTGGCCTCGACGGGGCTTTATTGTTATGATAGAGCGCGCTGTACAACCAAATAGGGGGCATATCATGGCGATTATTTCCGTTCGTGGATTAAATTTTGAATATCCGCCGCATCAGGTGTTAAAGGATATCAATTTTGAATTAGCCGAAGGCAGCGTCACGGCGCTGGTCGGGCCGAACGGGGCGGGTAAAACAACCTTGCTGCGCTGCTTAACCAATTTGGAAAACCCGCTATCGGGTCATATTGAGATTGATGGCGTTGATATTCACAAAAACCCACGCGAAGCCCACCGCAAAATGGGGTATTTATCGGACTTTTTTGGGCTGTATAATGATTTGAGCGTCCGCCAATGTTTAACCTATATGGCGTGGTGTCAAAAACTGCCTGAACGCGCCTTGAATGAACGTATCGAGGCCGTCGCCGAAGATGTCGAGATTACCAAATATCTGGATAAAAAAGCGGGCAGCTTGTCGCGTGGCTATCGTCAGCGCTTGGGCGTCGGCTTGGCGATGATCCATGAGCCGAAAATTTTACTGCTGGATGAACCGGCCTCTGGCCTAGACCCCGAAGCGCGCGTGCATTTATCCGCCTTTATTGTCCGTTTGCAGCAGCGCGGCATGACGATTATGGTGTCATCCCATATTCTGGCGGAGCTTGAAGATTATTGTACCGATATGTTGGTCATTCGTGATGGGGAGATACGTTCCCATGTTAAATTGGCGGAACATCAGGCGGTTGAGGAAACGGTGATTGAGATTAACCTGACCGAGCCTGTGGGCGATGCGTATATGCATATCATTTCGACCTATCAGGGCGTTGGTTCGCTACAGAAAAATGGCCAGATGGTGACGTGTAATTTCAGCGGCGACGCTGCTGCGCAGACGGCGTTTTTGAAATATTTGATTGAGAAGGGCTTGCCTGTCTTGCGTTTCGTCCCAATGCAGAAAACTTTAAAATCCGCCTATATGGATTTGGCGCATCTCGGTAAAGAGGAGCAAAGCGCATGATTATTTTGAATCCAGAATTTCACCGTAATTTATGGCTTAAATTTTCGCCCTTCCGCTTGGCGGCGATGCCTGTTGTCTTGATTGGGTATTTGTATTTTGCAGGGCTATGGGATGATAACTCAGGTGAAAACTTATTCCATTTCACTATGCCATTTGCATTTATCGTGCTTGGGATTTTTGGCACATATGAGGCCGCCCATGCTTTGAGTACGGAGATTAAAGGCAATACATGGGATTTCCAAAAAATGTCGGCGATTGGGCCGTGGCAATTGGTGTTTGGCAAGCTTTTCGGCGCGACATCATATGCATGGTATTTTGGTTTACCGCTTTTATTGATTATGGCGCTGAATTATCCTGATAATGCCTTTGGGCGCAATACGCCATCGGTCTGGGTGTTTTTGGCGGCGAGTATTTTATCGGCTGTGTTTGGTCATGCGAGCGCGCTGCTGACGGCGCTGACGAGTATTCATAATGACCGTATGCGCGTGATTGTGCCGCTCTTCATTGGGATGGTAATGGCGAATTGGTCATTTCAGGCGGTGATGGGGTTTGATTGGTTTTCATCATCGGGCAAGATGCATTGGCACGGCCTTGAAATTAATCAGACAAGCTTTGATTTGCTGAGTGTGCTGTTTGTCTTGTTTTGGGTGGTTGTTGGCCTGCAGCGTTTAATTCGCGTTGAACTGCAATATAAAAACACCCCTTTGGTTTGGATGGCGTTTGTCTTTACAGCGGCGGTTTATGTTGCGGGGCTTTATCCGCAAGGGATGGATATGACATGGCGTGGATTGGATCAAGGCATGCCGTATTTAATTGCCTTCTGGGTGGTGGTGTCGCTGCTCTATGTCAAAATGCTGGAATCGTCACGTGACATTATGCCCTATAGGCGCTGCCTTGCGGCGTGGCAGGCTAAGGATTGGGCGCAGCTTTATATGGATATTCCGCGCTGGGCAGCAACGCTGTTTTTTGCGCTGCCGTTATTGGTGCTGCTGCCATTTGTCTTTAAGGGCGAGGCAGGGGAGATCGAATTTTCCGTCTTTAACTTGGGCTTGGGTATGTTGCTGTTCACTTTACGTGATGGTTTGGTGCTACATGGCTTTTTAATGGGGCAAAAGCAGCGTTTTGTGTCTTTCAAAATCTGTTGTTATTACTTCTTTGTGTATTTCCTTACTATATCATTCACATTGGATGATGCCTTTGTGTCGGGCAGTGCCTTCCGCGATAAAATATTATATGGCGGCGGTTTGTCGATGATTATGCCGACGGGCGTTGGCGGCTTCTTTAATAGCTGCGGCCCTGTGATGGTGCAATGTGGTTTAGCGGGGTGGTTTTTATATCACCGTCTACAGCGTTTTAATAAGGGGGCATAATAGGCCATGGGTTTTGCATTATTTAAGGCGTTATTATCTGGTTTAATTATTGCGGCGGTGTCAGAAGTCACCAAACGCAGCGCAGCTTTTGGGGCGTTGATTGCGTCTTTACCGATTGTATCGGTTTTGGCGATGATCTGGATTTGGATTGAAACCAAAGACAGCGCCCGCATTGCCGATCATGCCGAAGCGACCTTCTGGCTTGTGCTGCCATCCCTGCCGATGTTTTTGATTTTGCCGGCTTTGCTACGCCATGGTGTGCATTTCTTTGTCGCGCTTGGGGCATCCTGCGCGGTCACGGTTGCGCTTTATTTCATTATGGTTTGGGTCTTAAAGAAATTCGGGATGAGTTTTTAAGCGACCAGAAATATATAAGCGGCATAGAGCGCGATAAGCGCGAAGCTGTTGATCAGCACCAAAATGAAGGGTTTGCGCGCCTGAATGAAGATCTTGCCGATCGGGGTTTTTAGCCCGACCGCGGTAAGGGCAATCATCAGCGCCCAGCTTGATGCATCTTTCAAACTGCTGCGCAGTGCATCGGGAATAAGCCCCATCGCATTCAAACCAAGCAAAGCGATAAAGCCAATTAAGAAAAGCGGGAATTGAAAACGCGGTTTTGTGCCTGCGCCTGCGCTATGGTCATGGCGGATCAGGAGGGAGAGCACGACCAATACAGGGATCAGCATGAAAACGCGAATAAGTTTCACTAATATCGCGCCGTCACCAATATCATGCGATAGGCTATAGCCCGCGCCAACAACCTGCGCCACATCATGGATAGTCCCACCAATGAATAAGGCGGCCTGTTGATCTGTAAAGGGAAGAAGCGGCAAGATGAACGGGTAAAGGATCATCGCCAATGTCCCAATCGCGGTAACGGCAATAACGGCGGCGGCGGTTTGTTCATCGGTCTCTTTATTTTGCGGCAGTAGGGCGGCAATCGCCAAGGATGCTGATGCGCCACATATCGCCGTTGCCCCGCCGAGTAGGAGGCCGAGATTATGCGAAAGTTTGAGCATTTTGGCTGCAGCAAGGCTGATGAAGATGGTCGCTAAAGTCGCGGCGATGATCAGCAGGATCGTGACGCCGCCAAGGCCAGATAAATCCGCAAAGGCAAAACGCGCGCCGAGCAATATCACCCCAAGGCGCAGAATAAATTTAGCAGAAAAACCAACCCCCGCATTAAACTGCGGCATCTTTTGCGTGAAGGGATGCCCCAAAAAGCCAAGCCCTAAGCAGCAGAGCATAATCGGCAGATGCAGCGCCGTACCACCAAATTTGGCGATAATGGTCAGAAGGCTGCAAAGCAAGATGCCTGAAATAAGGGGGGTATAGCGGTTTAATTGTAAATATTCTTGCATGGCTGTGATTTTTGTATCGGTAATTTTTTATTCAATATAAGGGGTTTATGAGAAATTAAAATATTTTTCTTGCATAATTATGGAAATTTTATTACTTTAGACAAACAGAAGCACATCGTTTCGAGGGGTTTAAAGGGGTCGCTGGGGGGCGGCCCCTTTTGTTTATTCAGTATAGTCTTGTTGACGGTGATAAATGATGAGTGGCAGTATTAAGCATAGCGTGTTTAAAATGAGCCAGAATATCACGATGCCATTAAAGCTAAATAAGGGGCTTTGATCCGCAATTTTATCAAAATCACCAAAGCCATGTGCACCTTTTTGATGGTAATAAGCGTGGCGATGCGCCGCATTTTGTAACAAGCCAATGCCGTCAATATACACAAAGATGATTAGCCCGAAGCCAATAATCGCGTTAAAATAACGCTCAAGCAGGCCACGCGGGGCAAGGTCAAATAACGCGCGGAACAATAAGAACGCGGCGATCAAAGATTCCGCGGCAGGGCCAAAGAAATTTATGAACCACATATGCCCATCATTAAAGGCGAAGATTATATTGATAAGGCCAAGCGCGATGAGCGCCCATTTCAGCGGGGCTATATCATTAAAAAACCAAATGCCATAGCTAAGCGCTGCCCATATCGGCAGGAGGATCAAGATTTGTTGATCTGATGTGGAAAGGGCTAGGCCGCCGCCATGCTGAAAGTCAAACATGGGTAGGGTTGGATAGCCATAGAACCACGCCCAAATGGTATGGCCTAATTCATGAAAGAAGGTCGCCATATAGCTAAGGCCAGCTGCCGCCCAACCGAAGGGTAATATGCTATATGCCCATGACCATCCCGTTTGAAAGATTTGTCCATAGAGTGGGATATTGATGCATATCGCACAAATCAGACTGATCGCCATAAGGCGCAGCGTCTGTGTGTTTTGATTGTTGTTGGTGAAGATAGGGTCATCCATGCGATGATTTTAGCATAAAAAAGGCGCGATGAACGCGCCTTTTTGTGTTTCTTTATGGCTGGCCATTTGGCTGCATTGCGCTGGCGGATTTGGCGAGGCGGACGAGTTGAATAAACTCTGCGCGGTAACCGAACAGGTCTTCGCCTTTACCGCTTTGGGCGAGGGCGATGACATCGTCATAGGTCATTTGTCCTGTATATTTGCTGCCTTTAAGGATTTGACCAAAGCTTGCGACTGCGGCTGCGAATTTAATATCCGTATTAACTTCTGGGGCAATGTCGCATAGGCCGTCATTGATTTTTTCTTCTGAACAGCGGTTCACCAATGTGCCAAAGGCTGATGCGGTGACAGGTGTTGTAATCAGTTTTGATACATCCTCATTCGGTAATTTATAGCGGATTTTGAGGAAGGCAATTTCCGCATCAAAATTCGCCTTATTGTGAATGTTATCAAGATTGTATTTCTGCTCGCTATTATCGGCTGTGCCATAACGTAGGTCATCAACCATTTTTTGTGCGCCCACAGGGGTGTATTCATAAATGGCGGTCACGCTGTGGCCTGCGCAAATGTCACCAGCATCGACGGCATCATTGTTGAAATCTTCGCGGTTTAGGGCGCGTGTTTCATAGCCGACCAGACGATATTCAGACACTTGCGCTGGGTTAAACTCAATTTGAATTTTCACGTCTTTGGCGATTGGGAAGAGGGTTGAGGTTGCTTCTTCCACCAAGACCTTACGCGCTTCGTTAAGGTTGTCGATATAAGCAGCAACACCGTTGCCATTCTGCGCTAAGGTTTGCATCATATGGTCATTATAATTGCCGTTGCCGAAACCAAGGACGGACAGGAACACGCCTTTTTCACGCTTACGCTCAACGAAGTCTTGTAATTCGTCATTGCTTTGGATGCCGACATTGAAGTCCCCATCCGTGGCAAGGATGACGCGGTTGACGGCGTCTTTATCAAAGTTCTGCTCGGCAAGTTGATAGGCTAAATTAATGCCTGCTGCGCCTGCGGTCGACCCACCTGCAGAGAGGCGATCAAACGCCGCAATGATTTTGGCTTTGTCTGACACTTTTGTTGGTTCAAGCACTGTGCCTGCTGCGCCGGCATAAACGGCAATCGCCACGGTATCATCAGGGTTGAGGCTGTCGAGCAGCATTTTCATTGAGTTTTTCACCAAAGGCAGTTTATCTGGCGCATTCATGGAGCCTGATACATCAAGCAGGAAGACAATATTGCTCTTTGGCTGTTCGCCAACAACATCATATCCTTTAATGCCGATATGCATGAGTTTTTTGCCGTCATGCCATGGGCTATCGGTAATAGTGACGCTTGGTTTAAATGGCTGCGCTTTATCTTCTGGCACGGCGTAATCATAATCAAAATAATTGATGAGTTCTTCGATGCGGACGGAATCTTTTTGCGGTAGGACGCCGTTAGTTAACTGGCTGCGCATAAAGCTATAAGATGCCGTATCAACATCGACGGAGAATGTCGAGACAGGTTCAGCCGTCACCATTTTAAATGGGTTTTCGATGAAATCCTCAAATTTATCGCGGCCGACATCTTGGTAATATTGTGGTTGGACTTCTTCTTCCAAAACCAAGCTATCACTTTCTATCGTTTTAATAGTCGGCATCGGCATTGGCTGAATATTCAGGCGCTGCGCGGTTGCTTCATTTTTGCTGTGATATATGCCTGTCATCCCTTCTGCGGCAGGGGCAGTCGGCGCGGCTTGCATATCCATGGCGCGTTTTTCCGCATATTGACGTTTTGGTTCTGCAGCTTTCTCTATAACTTCTTTCCATCTTTCGTCTGCGGCTAGATTACGCTTCTCTTTTGGTATAGGTGCAAGCGAGGACCTTCCTGTATTCTCAACAGGAACGGGAACAAAATTTCCTTCGGCTTCTGCAAAATTATTACTAACTTGCGCGGTGCTATCGGTTCTAACGGTAGACATATAGGCGCTTTGATCCATACCAAATCGCGGTGCCATATTGAGGCCTATGCCGGCAACGATGATGACGGCGGCGGCGGTTGCCATGCCGCCGTAAATGAATTTTTTGTGTGATTTCTCTGCCATTGGATCTCTCCTTTGTGTATCGGTTTTATCATTTGCTATACCGATAAGACGACGGAAGAATCCAGATCCTTGGGATTTTTTTTCTTTTTCTTTTTGATGAGCTTCAAATTCAGCCAGGGCAAGGTTTAACGCACGTTTTTTGGCGTTCGCATCTGGCGTTGGAACGTCTAAATTTTCTAAAATTTTGTCGAGCTTTTGATCATCCATAATGTTGCTCCTTTCCAAATTGCGCGCTGAGCTTTTTACGCGCTTCATGTATGCGCCATGAAATTGTACTTTCTTTACAGCCGAGAATATCGCCTGCCTCTTTATGCGATAACCCTTCCGCATGGACGAGGAGGATAGCTTCACGCTCCCCTTCGGACAGGGCCGCTATGGCGGTGAGGATTTCACGGTTATAGACGGCATCTTCCCCTTCGGCATTTGTTTTGACGCTCTCCATCGCGTCTGGGTTTTCAGGATGGCGGCTTTGGCTTTTAAACCAATCCTTGGCGCAGTTAATGACCAAGCGGTATAGCCAACTTGAAAAGGCTGACTTGCCTTGAAACTGATCTAAACAGCGCGCCAATTTGATGCAGGCATTTTGCGTGATGTCTTCAGCATCAGCGACTCGCCCACAATATTTATAGGCGAAGGCATAGATCACATCATAATAATGTGCCATTAACTGTTCAAAGGCGCGGGCATCACCCTTTTGTGCGCGTTTGATGATGTCGTCTTCATTATCCATCTTCATTTCGGCCGTCCTTAATATTAAGACGATGGATAGTATACATTCCTTGGATAATTTTTTTTAGCGGTAAATCTCAATGGAGTGATTATTTATTGTGGCGTATTGACATATCACCGTGCTGTGGTTAGAAAAGCGCATAACAATAATTTTTAAAACAGGGTTTTTCAGATGATTTTAACAACAACTTTTGCTGGGGTTGCGGCCGTGGTCGGTGGTGTCATTGGCGCGCAGCTTGGTGCTTTTGACGGTAAACCGATAAGACATATGCTGTTTTTCGGGGCGATGGCTGGCGGCACATGTGGCGGTGTTGGTTTCGTGCTTGACCATGCTTTCGGCAATTTTGATGAACCTGCACCACAAGTGATTACAGCGCAGCAGCAACAATCGATTACAGACTGCGTGGCGAAAACACCTGAAAATATGGAATCGGTCATCACGCTCGATTCGAACGGTAAGGTCACCTGCCTTTACGCGCCGAAATAAAAAGACGCCATCTTTTTTACGTAACCATGATCTATTAGCGGTAAAAGGCCGCTAATCCCTTGATATAATATTAGAAATAATAAATATAAAAAATTGTAATTTTATGTCAATTTTATATTGCCATAAGGTAATATTGATGCTAATCTGTGCTTAACAATAAATAAAAAAGTTTAACAGGTTAAGGACACACGGGGGCGTTGTGGCTAGTTTAATTAATCCATTATTGGCACTTATTGCGACCGGACATGCATTTGATAAGCACGTCTTGGGCAAAAATGGCGGCGAGCGCGAATTTGATAATCGTTTCTTCGGTCCGTCTATTCCCATCCATAATTACAAAGATGCTGCAAAAATGTTGCAGGATATTGTCCGTGATAAAGACAACACGGTCATTGCCTATAATGCCGATGAATGCCTTGTTAGTCTTGTGAACACAGCCAAGAATGTCTATATGGCGATTGATGGTAAAGTTCGAAACGGTGATTGTGGCTCTTTTTATCGTCCTGCAAATCCACGCAATAATCCTGAACAAGCTTTGGATTGTTTGGTCCGTAAGACAGAGACATTTTCATCACGCGCGAATAGTTACACATTTGCAAGCAAGCCGCATGAAATTGAAAAAATGGTGAATCAGTTCACCCAGAAAATTCGTGTTTGCCGTGAAGCAATCCGCCGTTTGAAAGATCCTCAGGTGCGTGAAATCATCGACATGCTGAATGAGCGTGAAGAAACACTTGATGCACAAGCACAAGCAAAAGCGGATAAGCGTTCAGAAGATATTATGGCGCAGGCTTTTATTCGTTTTGCGAAAAAGGCTGACCCGTCTGATTATGATATTCAAGTGACGGGTAAAGATCGCGCAACAGTGACTTATATTCATAAAGATCAACTACGTGAAGTCGAATTGAGCCCGCGCAATACCAAGCTTGTGTCACAAGCTTTGGGCTTAGCGCTTACAGCTTAATTTTTCCTTTTACGGATAATCAATAATATTCCCATAGGCAATGAAATGCGGGTTTTTGAAGTCCTTCTTGTGATAGAGAAGGTCTTTTTGGCTGCCTTGGATTACAACATGGCCGCCTGCTGCTTTTAACACCGCGTGACCTGCTGCGGTATCCCATTCCATCGTTGTGCCATAGCGCGGATAGATATCCGCTTTCCCTTCGGCGATTAAGCAGAATTTAATCGAACTCGACATAGTTTTAATATCTTTAATGTTATTCGCGGCAATGAAGGCTTCATCCGCGGGGGTGCGGTGCAGTTGGCTCGCGACTAAGGTTAGACCATCTTTCTTGCTTGCTTTACGAACATGGATAGGGGCGGTTTCGCCTTCAAAACGTTTAAAGGCATTGCCATCGCGGTCTGTGAAATATGTCGTGTGACTAAGCGGGATATGCACAACGCCGAAAACGGGCTGTTGGTTTTCGATTAAGGCAATATTGACGGTGAATTGCCCTGTGCGGTTGATAAAGCTTTTTGTGCCATCCATTGGATCGATCAGCCAGAAACGATCTGTGATTTTTGCTGTGGCGGCGGATTCTTCGGATAAGGCGGGAATATCTGGCGTAAGAATGCTTAATGCTTCAAGGATGAAGGCACTGGATTCTTTATCGGCGGCGGTCACAGGGGAGTGATCAGCTTTTAAGCTGACTTCGCTTGGCTGCGCACTGTAATGGCGCAGCAAAATTTCACCGGCTTGGTCGGTAATCGCGATGATGTCATCGGCTGTCCAATCATTTGCCTTAGCGTGCAGCGGTGTGAATAACAAAGCACAGATTAAGCAACTCATTGTCAGCAATATTTTCATTGGATTATCCTGCGTTGGGATTAATAAAACGGTCGTAATTGGCGCGTTCTTCGGCGCTTAAAGCATCAAAAAGGGCATCGGCACGCATCTTGGCGTGGGTATATAATTCTAAATCTAGGCGGTTAAGGTCGCTGATTTTCTCGATATCCAATTCGCTCAAGGTAAGTTTTTTGGCGGTGGCATTTTTGCGGATTGATGGGTTAAGCTTCCAGCCATAATCAACGCGGAGGAGATAAAGGAATTTATTATATTCCTCCGTCACACCAATGACTTTGAAATGCTTGTCGAGGTTATTTTTGGCGGCCTCTAACATATCCGCGGTGGTCTGACGGTAGGGGACAGCCCATTTTTTACCGCATAGGCGGCGGGTAATGCCGTCATTAAATTCCATGAGGAAATGTTGGTCGGCTTTGCCTGATTTATTGTCTTGATCAAATAGGTCAATAACAGCGGCGAGATTTTCTGGTGCGCGCTGAACAAGGCTTTCGGCGTAGCTGCCTTTGGTCGCCCAATGTGTGGTCTGATATTGATAAGCACTACGGACGCGTTCAATCGGGTCACGCAGCATAGTAATGGCTTCGGTCTGGTCGGTATAATCAGTTAGGAAGCGTGTCCAGTCCCGCGCGAAATGGCCGCGGACATAAATATAATCATAGTCATTGAGGTAATGGCTGTAATATTTTTGCAGATGCCAAATATTGCTTGGGCTTTCGGGCATGGCGATTTGGCTCGCCTTGACATTTTTCATGATATGTTCGCGCAGCGACGTGCCGCCCGTTTTGGGGATATGCAGGAAAAGCTGTACTTTATTACCTTCGGCGCGCGTAACTGGAATATCACGGCTTTGCCATTTGCCTAAAGTGACGAGCCCGCCAATGGTTGTGGCGGCGCCGAGCCCGAAGGCTATAAAATCGCGGCGGGAAAGCTTGGTCATGATTATCCTTGTCCTTGTCCGTTTTTACGCGTTGATCTTACCATGTAATTTCAGTGTCGGAAACAATCCGCGTAACATATGCGGATGATTTTGCAGGGTCGATTTCTGGCGTGGCATTTAGTGTCCAATCATCGCTATAGCCTGATGCCGTCATGAGGGGCTCAAATAGCGGGCGGAAGGCGTCGACATCTTGTGCGGTGAACCAGTTTTTCCAATTGCCATAGCTTTTGCTGCGCGCAATATTACGGAGAGATTTTTTAATGCTGTGCTGCTCTTTTAAGGTTGAGACATCGGCATTCCCTTGTATGTCTAAGCCAAGATAGGTGCTTAGCCCTTCAAGCTTTCCGTCAACATAATCTTCATAACGCAGGATATGCAGGTCAGGATTTTTCTGGATCATGCGAATGGCGATGGCGTAATCATTATATTCATCTTGCCAAGAGCGCGGGGATTCCCAGCTTTGCATCACTTCGCTTTCCAAGCGGTCGCGTAATTGATAAAGCGACAGGACTGAATGGCTTTGTGGGTCTGCTTCTTTTTCTTTTAAGGCGGTGAGGAAGATATTTAAACGTTCAGGGTCTTTACTGAACCGCATCCAACGTACGGTGTAAAGCAAGTTACTGATCAAAATATCGCGCGGGTCGCGGATCACCATGATTTTCTTGTCAAAATGGTGAATATCGTCATAGAGGTCTTTATATTGGGCGCGGTCAATTAATGTGATTTTGACCAATATTTGTTTCGCGCGGGAACGTAATGCGGCGTTGAAGTCTGACGCATTGGGTTCAAAATAGGATGTTAAATTTTCACCAATCGCATCTTTGACCGATTTATATACGGCTGTCGTCCCTGATTTTGCTGTGCCGATAATCAAAATATGTTTTTTCGGCGTTTTGTCGAAATATTCCAAATTCATATTGATGGCGAATAAAGCGATTAGGCTTAAAACGAGTACGGTTATTTTCCAAGTCATAAGGTTTCGTCTCCTCCTAACGCATTAAATGGATGCTATGTTTGCTAATACGCAGAATAAACGGTGTGAACAAAATCATACTGGCGATAAGCGCGTAAAGAGGTGCGGTAAATTGCGCGGTAATGGCGTAAATCAATATGGCGCCCAGTGACAAGCCAATGGTTTTGCCTAAATGGAAATTATGAAGGTAACCGCGCGTGAAGCCGTGGAAGGCTAGTCCACCGCAAGTGATAGTCATGCCGACGGCCATGGCATAGATAGCGCCAATAAGGTCAAATTTCATGACAAGAAGCGGTAATAACCCCGCCATCCATAATACGCCGAGCAATGTCCAGAATGTTAGGCGTAGGCTATCTTCTTTCAATATGAAGATTTGCGCGATGGTCGTCATCCAGATATAGGGGAGGAGCAGCCAAACTGCATAATCGAGAATATCGCCTGCGGCTTGGTAATCCGCGCCGAATAACGTGGCGATAATCGCTTGGTTATAGGTGAGGGTAATCAGGCTTAAACATGTGGCGAGCGGGATGCTCAGGCTCAAAGTGATATTAATGAAATTTGAACTGCCTTGTTTTTGCTGCTCTAGGCTACGGCTTAAGACGGGCAGCGCCGCATGTAAAATGGCATCAATCACTAAGGACGCAAAAAAGAGGAGCAGCAATATGACGGAAAGCTGCCCAAGGCTGCTTTTATAGTCAAAGGCGTAGCGGCCAATAATGGTCGGGCCAAAAATCATCCAGCGGTTTAACGCGACGGTTAGGCCAATCGGTAAGCCGTGGCGGATAATGGTTTTGATTTTCGCAAGATTGATATCGAGCTGCATTTTGATGATTCTGCGGTTAATGAATATAAAGCTGATCAAAAACTCCGCAAAAAGTGCAGCGATATAGGCGAGCGCTAAGGCATCAAGCCCGCCGCCTTTGGCCATGATGGCAAGACCAAGGCCAATTTGGAAAATGTTTGATAAGGTGACCTGTACCAAATGATATTGCGTTTTTTCATAGGCGACGAAAATCTCCTTCACCCAATTGACGAGGGCACGCATAAGAAGCAGGCCTGCGAGGATGACCATTAAATGGCGTATGTCGCCATCAGGTTCGGTGATAAGGCCAAGACCAAGTGCAGCGAGGGTAAGAGCAATACCTGACATTAACCGGATGATAAAGGTCGTCGTGACAATTTGCTGACCATTCTGGCGATCTTTGCCAATTTCACGGCTGAGCAATGCGCCAATGCCAAACAAGGTTAGCGGCGTGAAGGTCACAAACCAATTTTGAACATATTGAAATACGCCATAGAGCTCTGGCCCTAGATAACGCACCAGTAAAACGATGTAAAAACCACGTAAAATGCGCACGATCAGCTGGGCGCTGATCAGGAAAGAAGCATTAGTCGCAATGGATTTGGCGTGATGGGCGTTCATAGTGGTTTTAATGATGTGAAATTGCGGCTGAAACTGCCTGATGTCTTACTATAGCTGATTTTGCGCACAGGCGGGAAAATAATTTAGCGCTGGCTTTTTAGGGGGGTATCTCGTACACTCATAGGCGTATTTAAACGCTTTCACACAATTTGTATTCATCATGACCGATATTTCGACCGAACATAATATGTGGCATCTTTTGGCCGATATTCTATTGATCCTTGGCCTTTCGGGCTTGGTTATCCCTGCGCTGCAAAAGCTGCGCGTGTCGCCTGTTATTGGTTATTTGATGTGTGGCTTGTTAATTGGCCCATTTGGCTTAGGTGCACTTGGTGATGACATTCCGTTTCTCAAAAATTTCGTGATTACCGATGGTGGTTTGATTCCTGTGTTGGCTGAGCTCGGCGTTGTCTTCCTGCTTTTTATGATTGGTCTTGAATTAACCTTTGCACGCCTTTGGGAGCTTCGTAAATATGTGTTGGGGCTAGGCACGTTACAAATTTTGGTTACAGGGGGGGTGATCTTTGCGATTGCGATGCAATTTGGTAACAGCTTGCCAACATCTATCTTGATTGGCGCAGCATTTGCGCTTTCATCTACGGCGGTGGTGATGCAGCTTTTAAGTGATTGGCACTTGATTTCGCGGCCAGTGGGGCGCGTATGTTTCTCTGTGCTTTTGATGCAAGATTTGGCGGTTGTACCAATATTGGTTTTAGTCGGCGCTTTTGCGGTTAAATCTTCTGACCATAGTGTGACCTTAATGTTGCTCAAGGCGCTGGGCTCGGCAACGCTTGTGATTAGCGCAATTTTTATCAGCGGTAAGTTACTCTTTAAACCCACTTTGCGTATACTAAGTCCGTCGAAAAATGTTGAATGGCTGCTCGCGATTATATTGTTTTTGGTGATTGGCTCAGCGATGATTACTCACCATTTCGGTTTATCTGCGGCGCTGGGGGCGTTTTTGGCGGGGCTACTTTTGGCTGAAACGGAATATCGTCACGAGATTGAAGTGATTATTGAGCCGCTTAAGGGCATGCTGCTTGGGATATTTTTCTTATCTGTGGGGATGGCGACGAATTTTGCTGAAATTATGGAGCGTCCGTTCTGGGTCTTTGCCTCTGTCTTTGGCATTTTTGCGCTGAAAACTGTTTTGTTTTACCCATTGGCGCGAATGTTTGGGGTCATGCGTGTTAAGGCCGCGAAGTCTGCAATTTTATTGGCGCAATGTGGGGAGTTTGCCTTGATTGTGATTGGGCTTGCGCTTGCAGGCGGGTTGATGCCGCAGGATGATGCGCAGTTCTTCATGGTTGTGGCGACGGTCTCGCTCTTGTTAACGCCATTTACGACGCGCTTGTCTTTCTTGTTCGATCGTTTCTCAAAAGTTCGTCGTGATGACGATGTTGAATTTGATGAATTGCGCCGTGATCATATCATTATTGCGGGTTTTGGCCGCGTCGGTTTAACGCTCGCCAATATTCTAGAAGATCAAAAGATCCCCTATATCGCCATTGAAAAAGATGGTTTGGTCGTCAGTAAATATAAGAAAGAAGGCTATCCAGTTATTCGTGGTGATGCGCGTAATATTATGCTGTGGGAGAAATTACAGGCCGAGGATGCCGAAGCCGCCGTAATCACGATTGATGATTTTGAATCTTCGCGCAAAATTTTGAATGCGTTACGTGAAAAATGGGCGTTGCTGCCCATTATTATCCGTTCGCGTGATACGCATCATATTGAATGTTATTATGAAGAAGGTGCAAATGCAGTTGTGCCTGAGACCTTGGAATCAAGCCTGCAATTGGTGCGTAGATTGCTTGAACAAACGGGCATTCCTTATGATGAAGCAGAAAATATCGTTGATAAACACCGTATAGAGGCTTTATCTGGCGTCAAACCTTGTTATGTTGAGGTTGTGAAAACAAACAGACACAAGGCATAAGCGTAATCTCATGATTAAAAATTCTCTTTCTCTACTTTGTGGCCTATCCGCATTGGCTATTTGTGCGCCTGCTGAGGCGATGGATAAGGTCTTTCTTCATAATGGCGACCATTTTAGCGGTGAAATCATCAGCTATGCGGATCAGCAGATCACGATTAAAACGACTTATGGCACATTTGATTTGCCACTAGATTTGGTAAAAGGTGCATATGCTGATGGGCAAGATCGTGCGGCTGAAATTGCCCGCTATATTGCGCAGGCGCAAGCTGCGCCAGTCGTGCAAGATGTTGCTGCAGTTACGGCAATCGCACCGCAAAATGATGCGCAGGCACAGGAAATCGCCATGCAGGCTGCAAGTAAAGTTGTTGCTGCGCCAGATGCTGCAGCAGACGATGCAGCGCAAGGCTTTGGTTTCTGGGGCGCTGATTTCTCAGGTAATGTTAATTTGGGTTATAACCTTAAACGCGGTAATAGCGAGAATAGTGCGCTGAACCTTGATGCAACATTGATGACCAAAATTGAAAAGCATGATCTGAAATTTAAGGGTGAATATAACCGCGAAGAGGATGGTGATACGGTGAGCGTTGATAACCGCCACTTATCGATTAACCATGAATATAATTTCTCGCCACGTTGGTTTATTGGTTCGAAAGTGAAGTTTACGCAAGATGACTTAGCGCAGATTGACCTTCGTACCAATGCAACAACGGGTTTGGGTTATCACATTTTCCAGCGTGAAGATCTCGATATGAAATTTGTGGTCGGCCCTGGTTATCTGCATGAACGTTTAGAGAATGACAAGGATGACTCTGAATGGACCTATAACTGGGCATTTGGCTATAATCAAAAATTCTATGATGATTTATTCCGTTTGTTCCATGAGCATAGTTTAAATACGCCCGCCGAAAATACAGAGGCCTATTTATTTGAAAGTCAGTCAGGCATACGTGTTCCGCTGCGCCGCGGCATTGTTGCAACCGGTCAGGTTGATTTTGACTGGGATAATGAACCTGCGGCAGGCACAGTTGAGGATGATACGATTTATTCCTTGAAGCTTGGTTATGAATGGCCATAGAAATATTATAAAAATAAACAGAGTTTTTTGATAAAAAAACATCCTAAACGGGCGCGTGAATATGTTAATTCTAGCGTCCGTTTTATTAGTATATTTATATATTCCAGATTCGTTATACTTTGGGCGGTTGAATGAGGATTTGTTGTGGATTTTATATCCATAATCATAAAATTAAGTTACAAAAAACCATTTTCACAGGTTGCTGTTATGTTAACTTTGGGGTGCATTACTTATGAATATTTCAAGAAACGTCATTGACAAATATGCCCCCTTTCCTTAAGTGTATAAAAAATAAAAATTTTAACGAGTATGAATTTCAGGGAGATTTATGATGGCTGAGGCGAAGAAAAGCGCGTCAATCTTTGATGCTTATAAAGCAGATTTTGATAAGCGCAAAGAAGAGGTATTGTCTTTAGGTGACTACCTAAACCTATGTAAAGAAGATCACATGGCATATGCAGGTCCTGCAGAACGTTTGTTGAAAGCGTTTGGCGAGCCTGAGATCATTGATACGTCCAAAGAAAAAGGCCGTATGAACACAATTTTCATGGGCAAAACAATTGCACGCTATCCTGCGTTTGATGACTTCTATGGCATGGAAGAAACAATTGAGAAAATCGTTTCTCACGTTCGTGGTGCTGCTGAAGGTTCAGAATATCTTAAACAGATTCTTTATTTACTTGGTCCAGTTGGTGGTGGTAAATCATCTTTGGGTGAGCGCGTTAAAGAGCTTATGGAACAAAACCCGATTTACGTTCTGCGCGTTAAATCAGGCCCACATAAAGGTGAAGTCTCTCCGATCAATGAGAGCCCACTAGGCCTATTCAATACACCGGAAATCAAAGACATTCTTGCAAGCGAATATAACGTGCCTAAGCGTTACATGAAGTTGCCAGCTTCTCCTTGGGCGCTTAAGCGTCTTGAAGAAGGCGGCGGTAACGTTGACGAAGTGTTTGAGGTTGTAAAAGTTTATCCATCGATGGACAAGCAAATTGGCGTTGCCAAAGTTGAACCAGGTGACGAAAACAACCAAGATATTTCAACATTGGTTGGTAAAGTTGACATCAACAAGCTTGGTGAAGGCACAGCGCAGGATGATGTGGATACATATCTATTCTCTGGCGGTTTTGCTAAAGGTCACCAAGGTGTGATGGAATTCGTTGAAATGTTCAAGGCGCCTCTAAAAGTATTGAACCCACTTTTGGAAGCAATGCAGGCCCGTAAATATACAGGTACAGAACAAATCGGTACAATTCCTTTGGATGCACTTATTCTTGCGCACTCAAACGAAAGCGAATGGAAGAGCTTCTCTGCTGATCAGAAAAACGAAGCGATCCTTGACCGTGTGAATATTGTCAATGTGCCATATTCAATGCGCTACACTGAAGAAAAGCAAATTTACCAAAAAATGCTTGATGAAAGTGGTTACAGCAACAAAGCCATTGCACCAAGAACATTGGACATGCTTGCGAAATTTGCGGTTGTATCTCGTATTCTTCCAGCAGGTGAAGACTATATGGGCGATGCGGCTCCAGACGTTATTGCTGATGTGCTTGATGGTCGTATGGCTGAAGGCGCGAAACGTAATGTACCTAGCTACAAAGAATTGAAATCGAGAGAGCCTCTAGATTTGGGTATGTCAGGTGCATCAACACGTTTCAACTTCAAAACATTGACTGAAACTTTCAACGCACGTGTAAACCAAGGTATTCTTGAAGCAGATCCAATCACATTGATGGAAGTGTTGAAAGACCGTATCATTCGTGACAAACGCGTTCCAAATCAGGATGCTTTGATTGCCTATATCGATGAGAAAATGGCACCAGAATATAAGCGTTTCTTGAGCGAAGAAATTGTTACAGCATTTACAAATGCTGATGACAGCTTCCTTCAAAACCGTTTTGACCGTTATATCTCTATGGCGGAATCTTGGTTGCAAGAAACTGAATTTAACGACAAAGAAGTTTCAGGTAAATTGCTTGGTCGTCCACAGCTAGAAGCTAAGCTTGGTGAAATTGAGCGCGGTGCGAATATCTCGAACCCACAACAATTCCGTCAAGATGTTGTTTTCTATGTGCTTAAGCAACGTGCGCAAGGCCAAGAAGTTCGTTGGGACGCCTATGAAAAACTTGGTAGTGTTATCCGTCAGAGCGTAGAGCGCCGTCTGGAAGATATCTTGCCATTGATTATTCATGATGCAAACCGTGACGAGAAGCAAACTGAAGAATTCAACCGCTTCATCGACAACATGAAAGCTAAGGGCTACACAACGAATATGATTAAAGTCGCTTGCGCGCATATTCAGCCTTAATCCATCTTTTTAAACGGGGCGTCAGCTATAACGCTCGTGCCCCGTTTACATCTACTACTAAAATAATAAAAAAAACGCCTGTGCCGACGTTTGTGCAGAAGGCGTGAATCAAAAAATCAGGGAGTTGCCTTATGGCTAAAGTAGTTGATAGACGACGTGAGTCTCAGTCTGACCGCTATGTATCTAGCCGTGAGCGTTTGTTAAAACGCCATCAGAAATCCGTCCGTAAAGCGGTTGACCAATATTTGGGCAGCGGCAAGGGCGTCGAGCAGATCGGCAAGGAAAGCGTCGATATTCCAATACCAAAAGAAGACTTGTTTGAACCTTCCATCGTGCATGGTCGTGGCGGTATCAACCGTCGTGTTCACCCAGGGAACGAAGAATTTAACGCAGGTGATAAATTGCCTAAGCCGCCAGGCGGCGGTGGCGGCGGTGGTTCAGGCGAAGGCGAACCATCAGACCAAGGCGATGGCGAAGAAGGTTATGTTTTCCAACTGACTGGTGATGAACTTAAAGAAATGATCTTTAAGGATTTGGAATTGCCGAATTTGGAACGCAAAAGCCAAGATTCAGATGAAACTGAACAGCATCGCGCAGGCTTTGTAAAAGACGGTACGCCAAACCGTATGGATTTGGTGCGTTCGAAAACATCGCAAAAAATGCGTCAGAAAGCATCACGTAAGCCGATTGAAAAGAAAATCATCAAAAAGCTTGAGGAAGAATATGACATCTTCCGCAATTATGTTGCGGATCAGGATCTTTACCCCGACCTAGCGCAAGATGAAACTTATCAAGCTATGACGGTTGCAGAAAAATTGTCGACTATGAGTGATCTTGTCAGCAATTTGGATAATGAATATCGTTCTGTATTATCTGAAGATGATGTCGCGATTATTGACCGTCTAGATAGCGAGATTGATGCGCTTGATAAATCTAAAGGCTTAATCCCGAAATGGAATAAGGCGACAGATTTACGTTTCCGCAATTATGATGAACGCCCAGTGCCTGCGGATAAAGCCGTAATGTTCTGTGTACGTGATACATCAGGTTCGATCAATGAAGAGATGATGAAAGATTCAACAATCTTCTATTGGCTTTTATACCATTTCTTGCAAGAGAAGTATGGCGAAGGCAAAGTTGAAGTTGTTTACATTGCGCATACGACAACGGCAAAAGAAGTAACATCGGACGAATTCTTTAACAACCGTGAAAGCGGCGGTACACTTGTATCTCCTGCGCTTGAGTTGACCAAAGAAATTCTTGAAGAGCGTTATCGTGCGGCTGATTATAACATCTATACAGCACAATGCTCGGATGGCGATAACTCACCAAATGACAATTCAAAAACGATGTCATTGATTGGTGAATTGTTACCGCAAATGCAGGCGTTTTTCTATGCTGAAACAAAGAGTGGGCAAGCTTGGGGCGACCCTAACCGCTCAGATCTTTGGGAAACATATAAGCGTATTGAAGGTGAAAATCCGGGCAAATTCTTTATGGGCCGGATTAAGCAAACACGTGATGTTTACACGGTTTTCCGCGAATTCTTTACGCCTGCGAATAAGGAAAATGGTCCTTCAGCTGGTGTAAGCAGCCGCGGTGCACAAATGCGCTTTGAGCCAAAAATATAATAAAAATTGAGTATACACGGGACGTTGAACGAACGGAGACAGCTAATGTCGAAGAGCAAGAAAAAAGAAGAAGGCTATTTAAAGTCGATCAAAACGTTATTGGATAATTATCAGGATGGCTGGCAAATATTCATTAACGCAAATAAGGCCAAAACATGGGATTATCCCGTGTTGTTGAAAGAAGGCGTTAGCCCGAGTGCTGATTTGCCAGATACATGGCTTGGCGTGGTCGAAAAAGTCTGCGGTATTATTGCCAAAGAAAAATATGGTCTAGAGACATATGAGAACACAATTGAAGTGATCAGCGCGGAGCAAATGCTTGATGCTTATACAAGCGTTGGTTTGCCTGTAAACTATGAACACTGGTCATTCGCGAAAAAGCGTATGCAGCATGAAAATGAATATAAACGCACACGTAACTTGGCGTTTGAAATCGTGATCAATAGTGACCCTGCAATTGCGTATTGTATGGAAAGCAACTCACCTATGATGCAAATTTTGGTGATCGCGCATGCGAGCTTTGGGCATAATAACTTCTTCCGCGATAACTATATGTTCAAAGAATATACAAATGCATCGGATATTATCCCGCTTTCACGTGATTTGCGCGATTTTATCTATGAATGTGAAAGCCGCTTTGGGTATCAAGAAGTTGAACAATTGCTTGATAGCTGCCATGCGCTGCAAACACATTCGGTTTCGGCTAATCACTTTTTTAAGGCGAAATCGACTAAATATGAAAGCGACACAGATATTTTCTCTGGCGTGAATTTGAAAGACCAATTTAACCGTAAAGCAGATAAACCAGAGCAGCCTATTGACTGTGGTATGGAACAAAATCTGCTTGGTTATATTGCGGATAATGCACCGCATTTACCAGAGTGGAAACGTAAAATCATGCGCATGATGTGTGAAGTTGCGACATATTTCCACCCGCAGCGTCAAACACAAGTGATGAACGAGGGTTGGGCATCTTTCTGGCACCATCAAATCGTTCATGATTTGGAAGAATTGAAATTGATCGATCATGGTATGATGATTGAATTCATGGACTCGCATGGTGGCGTTGTGCGTCAGCCAGGCATTAATGACACAGTTACGGTTGCGGGCCCAGATGGTCAGCCTAAGGAAGTGCCAATTTATAACGGTATTAACCCTTATGCGCTTGGCTTTGCGATGTTCCATGACATTAAGCGTATTTGTGAGAATCCAACCGAAGAAGACAAAACCTTCTTCCCTTATCTTGCGGGTCAAGATTGGTTGGAAGCCATGAAACATGCGCGTGACCATTTCAAGGATGAAAGCTTCATCCAGCAATATTTGTCACCTAAATTAATGCGTGATTTCCGCTTCTTCGCAATGGAAGATGATAGTGATAGCAGATTTATTGAGATTTTGGGTATCCACGATAAACAAGGCTTCTATAAAGTGCGCGAAACATTATCAGCACAATATCGCTTAGACGAATTAATGCCGGTTATGGGCGTTGCTGAATATTACGATAAAACGGACCGCCGTTTGGTTATTCAGCACCAGCAGCATGATAAGAAGCCGCTTGAGCAAAAACATATTAGCGAGATTACCAAGCATATTCACCGTTTGTGGGAGCATCCAGTGATTATTCAAACGGTTGCTAATGATGAAGTCGTGAGCGAGGTTCAGTGCCCATTACCACCAGTGAACGAAGCTGCGCGCCGTAAAAACGAACGTGCGCTTTATCGTCACTAATTCTTGCGCAAAACAGTTTCAACTCCCGAAACGATGCGCTTAACGGTCAAACGTTAAGCGCATTTGCGCTTTCTAGTGCGGTCCATTGCTGGCGGCGGTATATGACCAAGGCGATAACGGTACCAACCAGAAATAAATTCGCCGCGCATGTGATGATGAACATGGTGTCTTTCAGGTAAAATAGACCATAGCCGACCGAAATCGCAGAGCTCACCAGCCAAAGCGTCCATGATGATAACGCGATATCCGCGCAATTTGTGCGCGTTGTGATTAATGTCTTTATTTGTGGTAAATACCCGATGACCGAGATAATCGTTACTAGGGGATAGATATAGATAAAGAATTGATCCATGCAGCCTCCGCACCCTAGATCTCATTGTGCTTGTTACCACAATATTAAGGGTGCAAAGGTTAACAAATATTTAAGCGCGGTTAATTTGGCAGAAATTCACGATATTCTTTTTCTGACTTGATAATGTAAAGCGGTGTTTCTAGGTCGAGGAAGTCGAGCAAAGTACGCTGCATTTTGTAAGAGAATGCACGTAAAACCAACTGTACGCGCCATGCACGCTTTTTCGGGATCATACGCAATATTTTCTCAACGCTGACAAATAATTCACGGGCTTTGGCTTGGTGTGTTTTATTTTGTAAGCGCTGTGTGAAATCAACATTTTCATCAAAACGATAGAAGTCATGCGCTTGCTCAGCTGTATCTACATATTGGCAGAAACTGTCGAAAGTATTTTCGAGCCAGAGAATACGTTGATTGGTGACTGAGTTCATCCATTTTGCACCGAGCATATAATCCGCATAGAAGGACATAACGGCAGAGCCCGTTAGGGTCTTAGATAGAACAATTTGGATATCATGTAAGATTTCATGTTTATCGGCTTTCAGGTCTTTTTCAGGCGTGAATTCCAAATATTTATTAATCTTCTGAAGGTCACCGTAAATATCCACGACCATGAAAGACAAAGCTGGGCCTAGGCGACCAATTTCAGTGAGGACGTTTTTGTACACTTCAAAGTTAAAAGATTTAAACTGATTGATGCGCTGTAATTTTGCACCTTTACGGGCAATTTCTAGGTGAAGTTCCATCAAGTTATGGGCGTTATCTAATAATTCAGCGGCGATGGCGGAACTAAAAGTCGCGTTTTTTTCTTTTTTCAGGCGATGTTCCGTGCGGCGCGAATGATTAAGGTTGATGATTACGGCAATGACGGTTGCCATAGCGATAGAGAAAGCGCCAACAAAGGCTTTGTAGTTTTCAAAAAATTCGAAAAAGTTCATTTAAGGGGACACACCATAAGTTATCGATTGCAATTAAGATTTATATAAAGATTCGCTTGAGAAAAAACAATGAATATCTGTTGCGATGCAATAAAAACATTATGCGTCTGCTGCGCCGTGTATAAGCCGATTTAGGCATTTAGTCGCAACCCGAGATAGGTTATGATAAGGCCTGAATGATTTTTCGCCGGAAGGACCATGATATGAAACATAACATTCAAGGCGCACCGTCTTTTTCTTATATCGAATTCACGCTATCCCCCCATGAAACGCTGATTGCAGAATCAGGCGCGATGGCGAGTATGGATGCGGGGTTAGATCAAAAAGCCAAGATGAATGGCGGTTTTTTCGGGGCGCTTGCCCGTAAGTTTTTGGGGCGTGAAAGTTTCTTTGTATCGCATTTCAGTAATAATACAGGTAAAGACGCCAAAATTATCATTACGCAAGATACACCCGGCGATATTAAAGCGATTAAGCTTTCAGGCGGCGGCTTTTTTATTGAAGGCGGTGCCTTTGTCGCCTGTGAGCCTGGCGTAACGTTACAGGTCAAATGGGCGGGCTTTAGCTCACTGCTTGCGGGAGAAGGCTTGCTCCGTAACTATGTGTCGGGCAATGGCGCGGTGTTTATTGGTGGTTATGGCGCGATTTATGAGAAAGAGGTCGATGGTGAATATATCATCGATAGCAGTCATATATTGGGTTATTCAAAAGACATTAAAATCAAATTGGCGATGTCTGGCGGATTATTTTCAAGCTTCTTTAGCGGTGAAGGTTTGGTTGCCCGCGTTGAAGGCAAAGGCAAAGTTTATTTACAAAGCCGCAGCCTAACGAATATGGCGCGCTTTATAAACCCGCGTTTGCCTGTTTAAGTGAAGAAAGGAATTTAAATCATGGATATTGAAATTCTTGCACGCCCCGCCAATACATTGGCGCGATTGACGTTTAAGGCTGGCGAAGAGATAACGGCAGAGGGCGGCTCGATGGTCGCAATGTCGGGCGGTTTAACAGTTGAAACCACCACCCATAAACGTGGGCAGCGCGGCTTATGGCGCGCGACGAAACGTGCCTTTGCAGGTGAAGGGCTGTTTTTAAACCATTATAGCGCGGCGCGTGACGGCGCAAATTTATATATCGCGCCTGTGTTATCGGGCGATATTATGACGCATGAATTAACAGGCGGTGGATTGATTGTTCAGGCGACATCGTTTTTGGCGCATGAAACAGGCATTGATATGGATTTAGGCTGGAAAGGCCTTAAGAGCATGTTTTCAGGTGAAGGATTATTCTGGCTGAAAATGAGCGGTCAGGGCAAAGTTTTACTGAATTCATTTGGGGCGATTTACCCTGTTGCGGTTGATGGGGAATATATTGTCGATACAGGTCATATTGTTGCTTTTGACGATGGGCTTGACTTCTCGCTCTCCAAGGCAGGGAAAAGCTGGATTAGTTCTATCCTCGGCGGTGAAGGGATTATTTGCCGTTTCAAAGGTAAGGGTACAGTTTGGTGTCAATCGCATAGCCCATCAGGCTTCGGTCATGCCATCGGGCAGATGTTAGAGCCGATTGTGCAGCACCAACAATAAGCGGGATGAAGGAGCGAGAGATGAGCAACGTAAAACCATTAGAATATGTCATTGGCGGTCAGCCAGATTTCTCTTACTTAACGGTGAAATTGCCCGCGGGCACGATGATTAAGGTTGAGGCTTCAGCGATGCAGGCGAAAGACACGCATGTCAAAATGCGCACGCGCCTTAAAGGCGGTTTCCGCCGTATAATTTCAGGCGAGAATTTGTTTTTGAACGAATTTACCGCCGATGGTAAAGGCGGAGAAATTACGATTGGCAGCGCCGTGCCGGGCGATATTAAACGCCTTTTTTTAACAGAAGGCGGGCCTGCATTATTCTTACAAAGCAGTAGCTTTTTGGCCTCGGGCTCGGGCATTGAAACCACCACAAAATTTCAGGGTTTTATTAAGGGCTTCTTCTCTGGCGCAGGGTTTTTCTTGATTAAATGTAGCGGCGAAGGCGATATCTTTTTTAACAGCTATGGCGGCATTGTTGAAATTCAAATCAATGACGAATTTACCATCGATAACAACCATATTGTTGCCTTTACCGAAGGCCTTGAATATAGCGTTGATAAATTCGGCGGTTATAAGTCGTTATTTTTTAGCGGTGAAGGGTTAATCACGCGCTTCCGTGGACAAGGCCGCGTTTGGATCCAGACACGCGCGATGCCGTCACTGATCGAATGGTTGAATCCGTTCCGCCGCGTGGTGACAAAGACAAAACGGAATTAGAGCATGTTGAGATTTTTGACGATTGTAATGATGTGTAGTTTTCTGTCCCTTATGGCGGCGGAAGCGAGTGACCCAGTATGGTTTCCTTGTACAGCCGCGGAAGGCGATGCCCGATTAGGTGGCAGCACATCTTTAAGTCTTGGGGCATTGGGGGATATGGATGGACAGTCTTATTGGCTTTTGCAAGGTGATTTAACAGTACCAAGCCCCGGTTATAGCTATATTTTTCTTGATAAAGGCGGCTATGGTGAGCTGATATTAAAGGGGCCTGAGGATATTGCGCCTCAGGTTGTATCTAAGCTTTCGCTGCAGGCGCGGGTTAAGAATAGTGGCGGCGCAGTAGAAGACAATTACCGCATTAAAGTGATTAAAGATTTCCATTGGGGCGCTGAAGAATTTAGCTGCGCGCTGTAAGAAAAAGAGGCCCGAAGGCCTCTTTTATTTTTTGTTTAAGATATGTGTGGGGATGAGATAGGCGATGGCGATAAAGGCGATGCCTTGCACGATGCCGATCAATGTTCCGCTGACTGGGATCAGGGCTTTATATTTTTCATTGCCTGTTGCCGCTAAGCTGACATCACCGCCTGCGATTTTATCGAAGAGGAAGCTGCTATGTTCCGCAAGCCAGCCATAAGATAATGTGAAGGCAAATGCACCAATTAGGCCGCCAATCACGAAGAAGAGAGCATCTTTACGGCCAGTTGCCGCAGCCGCAAGGCCTGTCCCTGGGCAGTAACCTGCCAAAGCGAAGCCAAGACCAAGCAGCAAGCCGCCAATGAAGACACCAAGATATGCGCTTTTAATCGACACATGGGCAGGGTCAATAAAGCCAAGTGCCAAGCCACCAAAGAGGAAGAGCGAGGAGAGGCCAATCGCAAAAAGAATGGCTTTCATCAGGCTCGTATCATTTAGGCGGAGCATGTTGATGATATTTTGTGGGTTGGTTGCGCCTGCACGGTTGAGGGCAAAACCAAATAAAGCACCAAGGACAATTGCAAGTGTAAGTTCCATGATTAAATTATCCTTTCTTGTTAAAGACAATGATTGCGACAGGTAGCGCCGCGGCAAAAGCGCCAAGGGCGAAAATATAGCCGCTTAAGGCGGTTTGCATCATGCCGCTCATCATATGGCCGCTGGTGCAGCCGCCTGCAAGGCGCGCCCCATAAAGCACGATGAAACCAGCAAGGAAGCTAACGCCATAACGTAAAGCCGCATTTTCCCCGAAGCGTTCACGCCAGACCGCGGGCATGGTTTTTTCAGATGGGCTTTGCGGCTTATCACCTTTTAAGAGAGCAGAGAGAAACGCGCCGCCCATCATTGCAAGGACGAAAACAAAGCTATAGTTAAAGGGGTTGGCTGCATTTGCTGCATATTTACCGCCGCTTTTATTCAGGTAAGCGTTGGGTGAGCTATAGCCTGATTTGGCATTTTCATCAGGGGTGATGATGTCAGGGTTAATAACATCCCAAACGGCGGCATCGGCAATCACAAATTGCGTCGATACGCCAATCGGTTTGACCAGTAATATGGCGCTGACAAAGGCGAGCGCAAGTAGAGCGCCGCCTAAAGGCCAAGCAAGGACAGGTTTTAAGAACATGAGGGGCTCCTTATCAATTTACTTTGTTTATTTCGCACAATATTCATCATGTAGCACCGTCATGATTTTTAACGCGGCAGGGTGTTCAAGCCGGTAAAATAAGCTGCGATGCTCACGACGAAAATCGACAATATTTTCATCTTTTAATTTATTTAAATGCTGTGACATGGATGTTTGCGGAATGCCTGTCGCGGCAATGAGTTCACTGACATTTTTTTCCCCTTCAGCAAGGAGGCAGAGAATCATTAAACGCTGTGGGTTAGCGAGGCCTTTTAAAAACATCGCGGCTTGTTCGGCATTGGCACTTATATCTTCAATCATCACATTTCCTTCATTTTATATTTTTATAATATCATAAAAATATGAATTAAGAAAGCGGAAATTTATGATGTGCGGCGATCTAGAATTTTTTGTGCATTTAGGAGCAGGTATAAATATAAGCCTGTGAAAAAGCCAGTGCAGGTGAACCCCGAGAGAATGAGCAAAAGCCCGATATTAAATATGCTCCCGCCTGAAACTAAAACAGAGATTGCGATCCCATTATATATAGCGATGAATGTAGATGTGGCTATATAAGTTATGGGCGCAGATTGTCTTTTTCGGTAGATCATTGAAATGAAGTAAAAAGCAATTAAGCCTATTGATGCGCTTGCATGTGTGATCAGAATAATTTCAAGGGGCTTTGTTATGATGCCTATAAAAAGATCAGAATTCTTGGCTTTTGAAAGCAGGCTATATAACGTAATCACTATATCGAACAAAAGTGCCGTTGTAAGTATGGCAAGGTTGGATGATATAAGTAATGCGCATAAATGGCTGAATGAGAAAAATAAAGGATTCTTTGCTTTTGACAGATTGCTATGGCTTGTCTTGTTACGCTCAGTCATAATCTGCTCCTATATTAGGTCACTTTGTAAGCGTATCGTACGATTAAGCAAATCTTCGATCAAGATGCGCAACAAGTTCTGCTGTGATTTTGGCGTTATCGTCGCGGAAGTTCTGGAATTTCTTTTGACGAAGTTCATCATTAGCGAGCTGTGGGGATTGCAACATGCACATGGCATCATGGCCTTCATAAAGGCGGTATTTGATATGTTCGATATGCAAATCGGTATAGCGATCTGGATGTGGCAGGTGGTTTGCGGCGGCTTCGATAAATTTGCGCATTTCAAAGCCATCGACAGGCATGATGGTGCGCAGCGCCTTGGTGGTTTGTAGGATAAACCAATAGGCAGTTTTCATTGAATCTTCGCTAAGCTGATGTTGTTCAATATAGGCTTTACCGTGATTAATCATTTGCATGGCGGTGATGAGGATTTCATCACGTAATAATGTACCTTCTGGCGTACCTTTCATGATTTGGGCATTGGTCAATAAAGCCCAGCCTTCATAAAGTGTTTCGTTTGCACCAAAATCAAAGACAGGATATTTATCGGCGTTATTGGCGAAATATTTTTCAGCCCATTTTTCAACTTTGCGGTCATCATTTGTGTATGCGCAATAGGCTTTGGTCATGGCTGATACGCTTAAATGATGTAGCCAGTCATGATTGGTGAGGCTATAGAGCTTTTCTAATGTAGTGACCAATGGATGGTCAGCGGACAAATCGCTAACGCGAGAAATTTTATTTGGAACGGCCACAACAGGGAATGTCACGGCAAGGCCCTTTTGCGCGTCATCGGCATTTTTCACCATACTGACGAAACCAAAATTCATTTTACGCGGTGCGGCTTCATTTGGCAGGGTTTTGACATGTTGTCTTATATCTTTTTTAACGGCGTTATAGGCCAGATTATTACAGATGACGGCATCTGAACGCATCACGGCATTATGATTTTGTGCCATATGGGTGAAGATTGCAGATAGGCGCGCGCCAGAGAATTTATCTAAACCGCCTTGTGTTACCCATTCATGGGTTTCAGGGGTAAGGTCTGAACGCTGGCTAAGGGCCTCTTTATTTTGCTGTAAATAGAGCGCGAGTGCATTAAAGCGCGTGGCATTTCGGTCGCTTTCGCGGGCAATGATTTTTTCAGCGCTTAGGCTTTTCTGCGCCGTAATTTTTGCGCGGAGTTTTTTGCCCCAAAGGGGTGTGACGCCTTGGTCGTTTTGAACTGTATCTTGCTGCTCTGTCATTTTAATGACCCCGCTTATTACCCTCAATTGGAAATGGACTATACGCCCATTTATGTAAATTGTCAAATGCCGCCTTTATAAGGCAAAAGCCGCTTGATTAAGCGGCTTTATCTTTTGTGCTTTGTTCTTCTTTTTCAAGGTTGCGGGCAATGTCCTTGGCCTCTAGGGCTTCGGCATTTGATAGTAACGCACCTTGTTTACGATCCGCCAATAGGGCGCGGGCTTTTTCGTATTTTGGATCATCCCAGAATACGCGGCAGCCATTACAGCCACGTGCGCAGCAGCCTTCAACGCCGAAGCGTGGAGATTTAATCTGGCGGCCTGTTTCATCGGCATCAATCGCGTCTTGTAATTTTTCAAGGCGGCCTTCATAAAGGTCATCGGGCGCTTGTTTCAATTCAATCTTTTGTGATACGCGGTCAAGTTTCAAACGTTCCCATTCTGCTGCAGTCAGTGATGACTCTTTGCGGATTAGGGTGTAAGGCGTGATGTTCTTTTTAATTTCAGCCAAGTTTTCATGGTCAAAATTGCTGAATGGAATACGTACAACAGGTTGGTAGCCCGCATGAATTTCTTCAGTGACTTTGCCTGTTTTCATGTCTTCATATTCATAGCAGCGAATTAAATATGTCTCGGCTGATTTTGGCGGAACGAATTCCAAAACATCGCCCGCTGAAAGTTTGTTTTTAATCTCAAGTAAGAATGCATCTTCAGTCACTTCACGGACGATACCTGCAAATTCCCATTCTGCGATGGTTGAGGTATGTTCGTAGTTATGCGAGATATTCTTGAGGCGGCCTTCATGGAAGGCAAGTGTATAGCCGCGGTTACCTACGGTATCTAATTCAGCCATATAATCGCGTGGATCCCAATTTTCAGGGTCTGCATAATAGGCATCAATCGCCATACGGTAAGCACGTGCCACAATGCCAGCATAATAAGCGGATTTACCACGGCCTTCGACTTTTAAGCTGTCGATGCCGATGGATAGGTAATCATCCAAACGTGGCATGATGCAAAGGTCTTTAGAGTTGAGGATATATGAGCCGCGCATATCTTCTTCAAACGGCATCAAGTCACCCGGACGGAATTTTTCTTCAAGGAAGAAATCAAACAAATCTTTGTTGCCGTCGTTGATTTCTAGTTCCTGAACTGTGCCGTCTTTCAATTTAATATGGAGTTTGTAATTCCAGCGGCATGAATTTGTACAGCTGCCTTGGTTGGCGCCGCGCTCTGATAAGAAGTTCGATAACATACAGCGGCCAGAATATGTCATACACATTGAACCATGTACGAATTGTTCAATCATGATATCTGGGCATTTTTCGCGGACTTCGCGTAATTCTTCAAAGCTCACATCACGCGCCATCACGACAAGGTCTGCGCCTTGGTCCTGCCAATATTTAACGGTCATCCAGTTGGTGACATTCGCCTGCGTTGAAATATGCAATGATAATTCAGGCGCGTGTTGACGTACGTAATTAAATACACCTGGGTCAGCGATAATTACGCCATCTGGTTTAACCGTACGTATGGTTTCAATATATTCAGGTAGTTTATCAAGGTCGCGGTTATGGGCGATTAGGTTCAAGGTCAAATAGGCACGTGCGCCATGTGCGTGACAGAATTCAACGCCTTCGATCACTTCTTCAAGTGAGAATTTGGACTTCACACGCATACACATATCTGGCGTACCCATATAAACGGCATCTGCGCCATAAAGTACGGCGAATTTCAGCTTCTCAAGCGAGCCAGCCGGCATAAGGAGTTCAGAGCGGCGTGCACCTGGAACAGGCAATTTTGCTACATATTTATTCTTATACTGCTTTTTAAGCGCCATGGCGTTATATGTCCTTCATCTTAGATGTAATCAGGCGTTATAAACCAAAACCGCTGTAAAAAGCAAGAAAATGAGTCAAGTTTTTTACCATAATTTATTGACATAACAAAATATGTGGTGCTATAGCAGGGATATAAAATTTTATGAGGACGGGTATGAGTATATTTAAGCAGCTATTTCAAAAGGGCGCTAAACGCCCGTCGGCATTTCCGGAAGGATTTGAAGATAAGTTCCGTATATTCAAAGCTACCCTTAAATATATTGGTAAAGAGCAAAAGCGCGATAGAACCTCAGATAGCATGTCTTTGAACCATGCGCGCGTAGGCTTTAAAGACGGCACTAAGGAATGGGTGCGTTTAGAGAAAAATGCTGTTTATATTCGTTATTACGATACGACGACTGAGAGCTGTGAGAGCCTTTATGTGATGACGCTTGATAAGGCGCGTCAGGCTTTTGTTCTACAACGTAAATTTGAATTTGATAGCGCGGAGGCAGCGATTACGGCCTTTGTAAATATCATGGATGAATATGCGGATGCCGAATATATGAATGCGGTTAAAGCGGTATTGATGGATGAAGCTTTGCTGTTGACTAAGGAAGAAGATGCTGAGCCAAAAGCGGAGGCGCAGCCAGAAACCGCGCAAGACAAAGACAAGAAAACGATTGAACCAATCATTAAGTAAGGTGTGTAGATTATGACGAAATTAGACCAAACATTTCAGGCGCAGGCGGGTAAACCTGTTCACCAAAAGCCAGCTGAATTTAAGGAAAAATTTGTCGCTTTTAAAAATATTTTAACAGCCATTGCGAAAAATGCGCCTGAGAAATTTGGTGATACAAGCCCTTTTATTTGTGGTTTTGGGACGCAAGTTGATCAAGGATTCAAAAAATGGCTGCAATTGCGCCCGAATAGTATTCACCTGCGTTATCATGACAAAGACTTAGGGGAACGCGGCAGTTTGGCTGTGTTTGATATTGATGAATATGCAGAATGTTACCGTATTAATAAAGTTTATGAGTATTTGTCTGCTGAAGAAGCGATTAGTGATTTTGTTAAACTGATTGCGCCTTTTGCTGAAAACCGTGTTTTGCGAGAGCTTTATACGGCATTGAATGAAGAGAAAGCGTTTACCTTCAAGAAAGCGTCACGCGGCATGATTTTATTGGAAGCGCCAAAAGCGCAGGCCATTATACCGCAGACGTTGAAAGCGCCAAGTGCAGCGCTTGTAGAATAATTAGGACTTTATCTGATGACGATTTTAAGCAAAATTTTTGGGCCTAAAGTTGCGGTTGATCCGAAAGACCTGCCGCCGCCGACATTTATTGATAAATGGGATGCCTTTAAAAAGGTTTTAGCGGCGACGGGTAAAGCCATGCCATCACGCTATTCGTCAACAGATCCATATATTTGCAATTTCGGCGAGCCGTATACATCGGGCAATAAAAAATGGGTGCGCGTGCGTAAAAACTCAATGCATCTAAGTTACTATGAAACAGATGTCGGCGCGACGACAGGGCTATATGTGATGCATATCGACCGTACTAATGAATGTTTTCGTTTTAATAAAATTGATGACGTTGACGATGCCAATGCGGCGATTGACCGTTTCGTTGATGAGATTGGCCGCTATGCGGATCGTGGCTTCATGCGGATTTTGCAAGAAAAAATGGCTGAGAACTATGTTTTAAGCTATGGCCGTGAAGAAATTTTAGATACGGAATCTGCGGCAGAGGCTGATTCTGAACAGGTGGACAAAGGCGCGCTGGCTAAGTCTAAGCCCCAGAATTTAATAATTTAATAATTTTCCATATTTTCCTCTTTACTTTTTATGAAAAATATAGTTTAATCGCATCTTCTTATATAACGCAGATGTGAACTATATTTGTATCTTGTCATATAGGAAAAAAGCTTATACATAAAAAAAGACAAAAAGTTTCAGGGACACAAAAACTGCTAAATTTAAGGGAGCGTATCTATGAGCCAAAAGAAAATAGAATTTTTCACTATTGCTGATGTTGAACGTTATATCGAGGATCATTTCGACACTTGTCCGAATGAAGACCCAACATCGCTTGATTTGCTTGTTATGCTTTCACAGGCGCACCCACAGCCTTTTTCAGAAGCGCTTTTCCATATGGGTATCAAAGATGAAGATGCGTTTAATGACTTTCTTGAGAAAGTGCAAAACACCGTTTTGGACACTTATGAGGAATCCAATATAGAGCCAGATGTCGGCCAAATGGAATATACGCAAGATTTGCGCGATTGTCTTGATGCGCTTGAGCATTTTATGGCGAATAACCCAATGGAAAATGTTTTGGGTGAAACAGAAAATGGTTTTACCATTTCGGATTTGATGAGCTTTATTCTTAAAGATTCAAACACATTTGCATCTATAGCCTTAGATTATGGTCAACATGGAAGTATTAAAGATCTTGAATTGGTTCATTTCACTCAAGATCCGCATATGATGGGCACTGGTCTTGTCGCGAAACCGCAGGAAGGCCCTGCGGCTCAGCCACAAGCGCAGCCAGAAGCTGAAGAAGATGCACATGCCGCTGAAAACTTCCTTAAAAATCTTACGGCGCAGGCGAAAGAATCTAGCTTCGAGCCAGTCATTGGCCGTGATGATGAAATTCAACAAGCTGTACGTACATTGCTGCGTAAAGAAAAGCGTAACCCTATTTTTGTTGGTGAAGCGGGCGTTGGTAAAACATCACTTGCTTATGGCATCGTTCAAAATATTATCGATGGTAATGTGCCTGAAGAATTAAAAGGCCGTGAAGTTGTTAGCCTTGATATTGCCTCACTTGTTGCGGGTACAAAATATCGCGGTGACTTTGAAAAGCGTATGAAGAATGTTCTTGAATATGTGAAGGCCAATAATGCGATCCTTTTCATTGATGAAATTCATATGATCTGCGGCGCGGGCGCGGTAGGTAAGGATAAGATGGATGCATCAAATATTCTTAAAACCTATTTGAGTGACCAGAAGAACCCAATCTCAGTCATGGGTGCAACGACATTCAATGAATTTAAATTGCTTGAAAAAGATGGTGCGCTTGAGCGCCGCGTATCTAAACTTGTTGTGAAAGAGCCAAGCAAAGAATTGGCGATCACAATGATTGAAGGTAAGCGTGCAGCTTATGAAGCACACCATAGCGGCGTACGTATGTCGAATGAAGCTATCCAAGCGGCCGTTGATTATTCAGCGCGTCACATTCATGACCGCTGCCTTCCAGATAAGGCGCTTGATATTCTAGATTTGGCCTTGGCGGCGCAGCGCGACGGCTTTGTGCCTGAAAACGGTACAAAAGGCGTGATTGGTGAAGCTGATGTGGTCGCGGAAATGAGTCGTAAACTTGGCCGCGAAATTGGTCTGATCAATGATCCGAACCTTAAAGCAAAACTTATGACGATGACTGAGCGCTTTAATGCGAATGTCATTAACCAAGAAGGTCCGATTAATAAAGTAGTACGCCGTGTACGTAATGCTGAATCAGGCTTGTTTGCGGATGAACGTACAAATAAGACGCTTGGTGCGTTCATGTTTACTGGCAGCACAGGTGTTGGTAAAACTGAACTGACACAACAATTGGCGAAAGAACTTGGCGTACCAATGATCCGCTATGATATGTCTGAGTATCAAGAGAGTACATCATTTAAGCGTTTGGTTGGTTCAGACCCAGGTTATATTGGGTATGAAGAAGGCGGTAAGCTTATCAATGATATTCGTGAAAACCCAAGCTGCGTCTTGTTGCTTGACGAAATCGAGAAAGCGCACCCGTCTGTTTACAAAATTTTGTTGCAGATCATGGATAATGCGAAGCTGACCGATGGTCAGGGCCGCGTGGCTGATTTCCAAAATGTTTATGTTGTGATGACATCAAATATTGGCGCAACTTTGAAGCAGGTTAATGGCATAGGCTTTAACGCTGTAGATACAACTGTTGGCCAGCAGCGTGAAGAAATGATTAAGCAAGTGTTCAGCAGTGAATTTGTTGCCCGTATGGATGATGTGGTTGAATTCAATAATTTGGATAAGGTCGAAGATTTTGTCAAAGTTTTGGATATTCACCTTGCGCCACAAATTAAAGGTTTGGCTGATAAGGGTATCAAAGTTGAATTTGAACAATCGGCTAAAGAATTCATCGCACAGGTTTCGTTGAAAGAAAATCTAGGTGCACGCCCAGCGAAGAAAGCGATTAGAGATTATTTCCAATCAGCGCTTGTGGATGCCTTCTGTGAAGGGACATTGGCTGCGGGTGATACTGTTGTCGTCAAAGCGCCAGAGAATGATAATGATACTGCGCTGGACATTAAAATCAAACAACCGGGCCGAAAAGCTTTGCCAGCACCTAAGGCGCTGGCATAACTTAAAACGATATCAATCAATTTTGCGAAAGCGCCCTTGTTATTGGGCGCTTTTTGCTATTGGCGTGTGGTTGCGCAGCCACCAGTAAATTGGCGGCATGCGGTTTTTAATGGCGCTTGCCACGCCTTGTGTCAGCGCAATTTGTTTGTTTTGCAGTAATGAATAGCCAAGTTCTTTCTTGCGAATGATTTGCTGTTCAATGCGGCCGCGGCGTTCATTTAATTGTGAGACACCGCCCGCGGCAAAAATGCAGATTGGCTTTGGAATATAAAGCGCCTTTGGATGCGCCTTCAAAAAGCGTAAGGTCAGGTCATAATCCGCGGCGATTTTATAGAATGTATTATAAGTGAAGTTCTTCAGAAAATCGGTCTTATAAAATATCGCTTGATGATGGGTGAATAAGCCGCGTGCAATTTGGTTATGCTTACGGGCGGCTTTAAAGATCAACTGGTCAGGATTGGTCGGGCATTGTTCCAACGCATCACCGTAAATCATGCTTGGCATGAATTGATGAGCGCGGGCGATTTTGCGCATCACATCATTATGGGCGAAACTGTCGCCTGCATTCATGAATATGGTGTAATGGCCATGCGCCATTGGAATGGCTTTATTCATCGCATCATATATGCCGCCATCTGTTTCACTTATATATGTAACATCGCTAAGGGTTTTGAGGTAATCGACTGTGCCGTCGGTCGATGCGCCATCAATTACGATCCATTCATAATCTTGGCTATTCAAGTTGCGAATGCTGGCTTCGGTGGTTTTAAGGCCATCTAAATTATCTTTGGTAATGGTGACAATTGTATATAAAGGGCGCGCTGACCCAGTATTATTATCGTTCATTGAGTTCTCCCTAAAGAATATTTTTTATTTTATGGGCGGGAGTATAACTGATATTTTTAGATTATTCATCTTGAATTTCACTGACCAAGAAACCTGTGACGGCTAGGTTGGTGAAAATCTGCGTAATATCCTTGGCGCTTTCAAGGAAGCTAAATGGTTTTGGATCATGCGGGACAATAATGCTCGACCCCGGTGGTATGAAGGGGACGCTATGTGTCCAATTCCCTAAATAAAGCGGCTGTGCACTGCCATCGGGATAAACGACAAAGACGCGGTCTTTATCAGCATTGCGGGTATAGCCGCCGGCTTCATATATATATTCGCGCGCTTTCTTTTCGCTGCGGAATTGTAAGGAGGCTGGCGATAAGACTTCACCGCTGACGCGAACGGTTAATGGGCGCTTCGGAATATATATACGGTCGCCACGTTCGAGCAGCATATTCACTTCTGGATGTGTCGCCAAAATATCAGGGTCGGCTTCAAAGGTGATGCGCCCGATGGTTTCAGTCTTATTGAGTTGATCGATTAATTGACGGGTCATCGCAATTTGCCCGTCATTTGGCGGGCTGTCGGATTGCATTTTATTGGCCAATGCGACTTCTAAATTACGTGCATAGCTTTTATAACGCTGCGCTTCAATATGGCGCTCGCTCTTGCGGCTTAAGATTGCACCTTCTGCATAGGCATATTTATTTAAGCCGCCCGCACGTTCAATCAGGCTCAAGACAGTATCGCCCGCCATTAAGTCATAGCGCCCCGGATTTTTAACTTCGCCAATGATTTGGACATGGTTGTCTGAAATCTTGTTGAATTTTTGATTAATCCGAATCGTGTCCCCTGCGGTGATGGAGATATTCTCTGCCGCTTGTTCATTGATATTTATATTGCGGCGTTTGATTTTACGCAGCTCTTCATATTCAGCTTGGCGCGGGCTATCTTCACGGCGGGTGATTTCAATATTCTTTTTATCGGCTTCTAGGGTTAAGCCGCCCGCGACGGAAATGATATTGGCTAAAGTCGCGCCATCACTTAATGGATAATGCCCTGCATTGCGCACGGCGCCACGAATGAAAGCGCTGCGCTCCTTTAATATCGCGCGGATATGATCGGGGATTTGTTCAAAGGCGGCTAAATCGTCATCATCGGTTGCGCCATAGGCAATATTATTTTTGCTCTCTTCCATATGCGGGAAAGGCGCGGCTTCTTGATTGGGGGCGAGCATTTGAATTTGCGCATAAGAGAAGAAATGCAATATATCGCCATCTTGCAGCGGGGCATCAAATTTATTCTGTAACACCATTAAAGGGGAGAAGCTGACATATTCGGGGGCGAGCGTCTTTTTGTTCCAGCGTTCAATCACGGCAATTAAGGGGTACACATCGCGGCCGAGGCTGCGGTCGTCTTTGATTAATGCGCGTAACGTCCGATTCGTGCTTAGGGCGTGCAGGCCACTCGACAGGGCTTTGCCCGTAATTTCAATTGTGCCTTCGCGGCGTTCTTTGTTGCGGGAGACCGATAATATGCTGCCATCACTAAAGACGCGCGCGAACGGATCGTCAATCTCGCTCATATGTTCATCGCCGCTGCTTTGCATATCAAGTTTTAAATAACGTGTCTTGCCGGGGGATAGTAGGCCGCCGCTCATATCAAGCAGGTCATTCAATGATAAATTTTGCGCGCGCGCCTGCCCTGTATGCCACATGCCTTGTACGGCAGGCAGAATTTCATAAATGCCCGCACGTTTAACTTCGCCTGATATCGCGACCGTTGGGCCAATTGGCGGAACGATCAGGCGGTCACCATCTTTCAAGTTGCTGTTAAAATTCTCTGCGCCATGGAGTAGTAAGCTATAAAGGTCAACCATTTGCACTTGCCCATCACGCACAAGGCGGATTTGGCGCAAGCTCCCTGTTTTATCAATGCCGCCGGCTTGCATCAGGGCATCAATTACGGTGTGCTGGTTGCTTAAGACGACGCGGCCGGGTTTTTTGACATGGCCTGCCACTAAAATTGCAGCGCGGCGCATTTCACTTAAGGCAATATAAACGCTTTGGTTATAATCATCTGATAAGGCCGCGGTAATTTCGCCCTTTAATGCCCCTAAAGTTTTGCCGCTCGCCGAAAAGGGATTAAGACCTGGAATTTGGATTTGCCCATTACTATCGATATCAATTTGGTAACTGGCATTACGCTGACCCGTTAAAGCAATATTTAAGCGGTCACCGACGCCGAGCATATAGGCATCGCCGACTAACCCTAAAGGCGGCGGCGTTTCTTGCGTGCTCATATTATTTTGTAGGAAGTCATAGCCATATTGTGTCAGCTCTTCCAATATGCGCGCGGAATAAAAACTTTCTAATGCCGATGGTGTAGCCTGCAGCGAAGCACGTGCGGCAAAATCTTGTTCGCCTGACTGGTTCCAAAGACGCTGTTTGATTAATGGCTCCGCGCGCATATTTTGATAGGGCAGCTGCGTTGCGACGGCGCGCGCGTTTTGTGGCAGTGGTGGCGGTGCATTGTAACGCAGCCTTTGCGTTTGGTTCGGCGTTAATTGGTAAAGCGCTTGGTCATCATAATTTTGCGCGGCATTTTGTTGGTTATGCCCTGAAAAGGCCAAGGCATTCATTGCATCGGCTAAGGCAGGCTGCCCAATAGGCACAAAAAGCGCACAGCCCAAAGCCAGCCCACAAATAAGCGGTCTGTAACGCGGCATAAATCTTCCGTGTTTGGCTTGGCGCAACATCATAAATCTTGTTTCATTGGAGGAGCGCCTAAGAAGATAGACGCGATAGGAAGTTTTATTCTACGCAAAAAATGCGATTCTGTGAAGGGGGCGCTTGGATTTAGTCAATCAGCATCTGCCCTTGGGCGATATCCTGTCCATTCGCGCGGATAATGACTTGGTCTGTATTGCTTGGCAGGACGCGGTCATCAAACCAGAGGCGGACAAGGTTAAAGCGCCGTGCTTGCTGCGGGCGGAATAAATCTTGGCTTTTGCGTTCTAGGCGGGGATAGAGAATATCATAGCGCTGACCATTTTCATGGATATGTAGTTTTTGAATCACATTGTCATTCAGCAAAACTTCAATTTCCTTGCCATAGAGCTCTGGCAGGAAATACCCCTGTAAAATCCCTTCAGGGTCGCTATTCTTAAACTTGATGATTTCAAGCTCGCCCTTTATGCCCTTATTGTCGCCTTGGAAAAGTTTGGCTTCATATTCCCATTCTTTCTTTTTACCGAACACCAAGACCATTGCAATAAAGGCGGCCAAATAGGCATACCAAGGCAAAGATGTTGCATGTTCAAATAGGCGAATAAAACTGTCTTGCATTTGGGGTTCCTCTGTTTAAGGGGATGGGCGCTTAAAATAGGATAACAATTCTGGATGGTTTTGGAAATGCTTGAGCGCAGCCTGTATGGAACGGCAGTCTTCCAAAGCGTAATGTTCTTGGATTTTTGCATTCAGGCCAAAATGTGCGGCAAGGCGGCCACTGTTAATATGCTGGGTCGCGGGATCAATCGCCATAAATAGCGGGCGAAGGTCTTGTCCGATGAACGGAGGAATGGATAAGCCATAAAGGTCATCACGGTTATAGTTCAGATAACGATGATCATCGCCATAGCTTAATGGGGTTTCTCCGCCGCAATAATGTTGGAAGGCTAAGGCGGCGTCTTTAAAACTTACACCGTCTTTGGCAAGCTGCGCATCGGTAATAGATGTTAACTTTGTGCAATAAGGCGACAGGGTCGGATTAATGCTTGGTTTAATCAGGACATTGAAGGGGGCGGCGACTTGATTAAAGTTACGGGCATCAAGTTTCAGCGCGGCGATTTGAATGATCTCTGGCTCTTGCCAATCTTCACTCCACCAACTCGATGTTTTGCCATCGGCTTTGGCCCAACATGTTGCTTCGGTGTCATAGATAATAATTATATTAGACATTTTTGATGTGATTCCCCCTGAATATGGCCTTTTTTCTGGCGATTTCGCCCTCTTGAAAATTGCGCTTTATTCTAACGCATTGTTTTTGCTGTAAAAAGAAAAAAAATTAAAAAAAACTAATAAATAATGAATATTAGCTGTTGACGCGGGGGGGCGTTCTGACATATAACCCCTTTCACCGACGCGGTGCTGGTTTTGAACTGGTGCTGAGACGGTCGAAGGAAACGCAGTTTGTGCAGTGTTTAAAGTCGGAAAAGAGTTTAGAGATTGCATTAAAAAAATTCGAAAAAAATT
>JASBUS010000055.1 GCA_030147745.1 Alphaproteobacteria bacterium | reverse complement strand
ATATTGCCTTTACCCGCGTGGAATTTAACCACCCGCTTTATATCATGTTTTCATCGGGCACAACGGGCGCACCAAAATGTATCGTCCATGGCCATGGCGGCACGCTGATTCAGCATGTGAAGGAACTTTCCCTCCATTGCGACCTGAAAAAAGGGGAGCGCATTTTTTATTACACCACATGTGGTTGGATGATGTGGAACTGGTTAATCTCAGGCCTTGCCGTTGATGCGACTGTACTTCTTTATGATGGCTCACCTTTCCATGAAGATGGGCATATCCTTTGGGACTTCACAACGCGCCATAAATGTAATGTCTTTGGCACTTCAGCCAAATATATCGAAGCCCTAAAAAACAATCATATTTACCCGAAAGAGCATTATGATCTGTCTGACTTGCGCATGATTACCTCTACAGGGTCGCCGCTTGTCCATGAAGGTTTCGACTTCGTTTATGATCATATCAAAAGTGATGTGCATCTCGCCTCTATCTATGGCGGGACGGATGTGATTACCGCCAGCTTCGGCATCGGTAACCCCATTTCGCCTGTCTATCGCGGTGAATTACAAGGCTCTGCCCTTGGTGTGCATGTTGAAATTTATGATGATGCAGGCCAGCCAATGGCTGAAGGCGCTGGTGCGGGTGAGCTTGTCTGTGTCAATGCCCATCCATCTATGCCGGTTGGGTTCTGGAATGACCCAGACGGCGCAAAATATCACAAAGCCTATTTCGCGGAATATGAGAATATTTGGCATCACGGTGACTGGGTGGAGAAAACCCTTAACCACGGCCTAATCGTCCATGGTCGTTCAGATGCAACCCTCAACCCGGGCGGCGTTCGTATTGGTACAGCCGAAATTTACCGCCAAGTCGAGAAAATCGAAGAGGTCGCCGAAAGCATTTGCGTTGGTCAAAATTGGGAAGGCGACGTCCGCGTCATTCTCTTCGTTGTCATGAAACCGGGGAAAGCCCTTGATGAGGATCTCATCAAACAAATCCGCACGCAAATCCGCGTCGGCGCATCCCCACGTCATATGCCAGCGAAGGTTATTGCGGTCGCCGACATCCCGCGCACCCGCAGCGGCAAAATCACGGAAATCGCCGTCCGCGATGTCATCCACGGCCGTAAGGTGAAAAATGTCGAAGCCCTCGCTAACCCAGAGAGCTTAGAGCTTTATAAGGATATCGCAGAATTAGCGGTTTAGTTTTTACCGCCAATATAGCAGCCGCTAATCGCGATATTTCCCGCGAATATTAACTGGTCGAGTATATAGTCCTGCGTGGCGGCATCTGTTATATCGAGGGTGAGAAAATCCGCGCGATATCCTGTTTGTAGGCGTCCTGTTTTTACGCCGAGTGCCTGCGCCCCGCCATTAAGGGCGGCGGTGTAGAGATAATTACCGACATGTGGCTGATCATCTGTGCGGGCGATGGCGCGGCGGCGATGGGTAAGGCGCTGCCCATATTCAAGCAGGCGGAGTTCTTCGGGCATGTTAATCATGATATGGCTATCACTGCCAATGCCCCATGCGCCGCCTGCTTGAATATAATCTTCTAAGTTAAATAACCCATCGCCTAAATTCGCTTCGGTAATGGGGCAGAGCCCTGCGACCGCGCCGCTTTGGGCGAGGGCTTTAGTTTCGTCTGGATCCATATGGGTGGCGTGCACTAAACACCAATTTTGGTTTACGGGCGCGTTTTCCAAAAGCCATGCGACAGGGCGTTTGCCGCTCCAGTTGATACAGTCGTCAACTTCCTTCACTTGTTCAGCGATATGGATATGGATCGGCATAGCGGCGTCAATGTCATTTAACCCCGCTAAGGTGTCACGCATCATCTCTGGTGATACGGCACGGAGGGAATGAAACGCCGCGCCGATTTTAACCAGTGGCGTGCCTTTATATTGATCATGTAACTGGCGGATCAGGGCAAGGTAACTTTGCGCATCATGTAAAAAACGTTTCTGCCCATCTTCGGGCGGCTGCGCGCCGAAGCCGCTATAGGCATAAAGCACAGGCAGTAATGTAATGCCAATCCCTGCCGTTTTCGCAGCGCGGATCATCGCATGGGATAGTTCGGCGGGGTCTTCATAAGGCGTGCCATCAGGGCGGTGGTGGATGTAATGAAATTCCCCCACTTGGCTAAACCCTGCTTGGCGCATTTCAGTATAGAGTTTAGTCGCGATGGATTCTAACTTGTCGGAATCAAGATCGGTTAAAAATTCATACATCAATTTTCGCCATGTCCAAAAACTATCCTGCGTCGCAGTCGCAAATTCACTGCGCCCCGCAAAAGCGCGCTGAAAAGCATGGGAATGGAGATTCGGCATAGCGGGAATAACCGCGCCATCAAGCAATTGCGCATCATCGGCTTTGGCGTTTGTCTCAACCGCGCTGATAAAGCCATGATCATCAACGCTGATCACAACATCATCCGCCCAACCATCAGGTAGATACGCAGCCTTTGCGAAAAATTTTTGCATGATGTAGAATCCCCTAGAGTTTTGAATAGTGTAGGTGAAAACGATGTGGGAATCCATATGGGTCAATGCGCATATTGCGACAATGGCCAAAATAAGTGGTTATAGCGAAATTATCGACGGCGCGATTGCGGTGAAAAACGGCAAAATCGCATGGGTCGGTCGCCGCAATGATCTACCGCATGATTATAAGGCAGATATCGTTCATGATGCGAAAGGCAAATGGATTACGCCGGGCTTAATTGATTGCCATAGCCATATGGTTTATGGCGGCAATCGCGCTGGTGAATTTGAACAACGTCTCAAAGGCGCATCTTATGCCGATATCGCCCGCGCCGGCGGCGGTATATTGTCAACCGTACAGGCCACGCGCGAGGCATCAGGCAATGATTTATTCATCGCCGCGGAAAAACGCCTTAAAGCCCTAATGCGTGAAGGTGTCTGCGGCGTCGAAATTAAATCAGGCTATGGCCTATCCCTTGAACATGAAGCGAAAATGTTAAAAGTCGCGCAGCGTTTGAGCGAGGAATATAATATCCCCGTGCAAAAAACCTTCCTTGGTGCGCATGCTTTGCCGCCTGAATTTGCCAATAATGCTGATGGTTATATCGATGATATTTGCACTGAAATGCTGCCCACCCTCGCCGAAATGCAATTGGTCGATGCGGTTGATGTCTTTTGTGAAAATATTGGCTTCACGCTAGAGCAAACCAGCCGCGTCTTTGACTGCGCCAAAAATTTGGGACTGCGCGTAAAACTGCATGCAGAACAACTTTCTGATCAAAATGGCGCGGCACTGGTCGCCGAATATGAAGGTCTTTCGGCGGACCATCTCGAACACCTCAATGAAGATGGTATCATCCAAATGGCGCATGCGGGGGTAACGGCGGTGTTATTGCCGGGGGCATATTATTTCCTGAGAGATACCAAACTGCCGCCGCTTGATTTGCTGCGTAAACATGATGTGCCGATTGCCATTGCCACAGATATGAACCCGGGCAGTTCGCCTGCACATTCATTGCTGCTCATGATGAATATGGCGGCGACGATATTCCGTATGACGCCTGAAGAAGCGTTGGCGGGCGTTACGCGCAATGCGGCGCGGGCGCTGGGCTGGTCAGATCGCGGTAAATTAAAAGAAGGCCTCCGCGCAGATTTCGCGATATGGGATATCGAACACCCTGCGGAGCTTGCTTATAACATTGGCTATAACCCGTGTTTAGCCGTTGTGCGCGAAGGCGTCGAGCATCGTTTCTAAGGCGGCGATAAGTTTTTCGGCGCGCTCAACACGATAGAAGAATCCGTCTTCATCCATATAAAGGTCGCGGCAAAGTTCCATCTGCAGCGCATGCACATTCTCGGCAGGGTTGCCGTGATGGCGCGTGATATAACCGCCAATAAAGCGCCCATTAATGACATGGCTGTAGCCTGTGCTTTCAAGCGCCTTGGCGGCGGCTTGCATGCGCGCATCATCGCAGCTTGCGCCATTGGCTGTACCGATATTTAAATCTGGTAAATCCCCTTCAAATAACAGGGGGATGCTGCGTTTAATCGAATGCGCATCAAGCAAAAGGGCGAAACCATGAATGGCTTTAACGCGTTCAATCTGCTGCGCTAATCTGTTGTGATAAGGGCGCCAATATTTCTTAATGCGGTCTGAAATTTCTTCTTCATCAGGCTCTAACCCATCACGATAGACAGGTGTATTTTTAAATGTAATGTCAGGACATAGCGGGATTTTTGCCTGCCCCGGATAAAGCGATTCATTATTCGGCGGGCGGTTCAAATCAATCACATAGCGTGAATAATTGGCGCGGAGGAACGTTGCATCATGTTTCTTGGCATAGCCGTGATAAAGTTTATCGACATACCAATCCGTGTCGGCAAGGTCTTTACCATCTTCGGTGAAGTTAAACAAAATATGTTCGGGCACGTAAATCCCTGAATGCGGGGCGGAGATAATCAGCGGGCTATTGCCAATCTCTAATTCAAATAAATCCATTATTTCGCTTTCACAGATGGAATGATGTCTGCCGCATAACGCATCAATACATCACTTTCGACAATGGCGCGCGCTTTGGCAATATCAGGCGCGAAGTAACGGTCTTGGTCAAGATGCTCGACTTCGCTGCGGATTAAGTTATGTACTTCTTCAAGTGGTTTAGATGAGGTAAGCGGACGGTGGAAATCAATACCCTGCGCCGCGGCAAGCAGTTCGATCCCGACAATCGTTGCCGCATTTTCGGTCATTTTAACAAGGCGGCGTGCGCCATGGGTTGCCATACTGACATGGTCTTCCTGCCCCGCACTGGTCGGGATGGAATCGACCACGGCAGGATAAGCATTTTGTTTATTCTCACTCGTCAAGGCTGCGGCGGTAACATGGGCAATCATGAAGCCTGAATTGACGCCCGCATCTTCAATCAAAAAGGCCGGCAGGCGGCTTTGATTATCATCAATCAGCATTGCAATACGGCGTTCCGATATGCTGCCAATTTCAGCAATGGCGGTAGCGAGCGCATCAGCGACCATGCCGACAGGCTCCGCATGGAAATTCCCGCCAGATAGAATCTCGCCCGTATCTTGGAAGACGAGCGGGTTGTCGGTCACGGCATTGGCTTCGTTTTCTAATACGACAGCGGCGTGGCGGATGGTGTCTAAACATGCACCCATCACCTGCGGAATACAGCGCAGGCAATATGGGTCTTGCACACGGTCGCAATCCGCGTGGGATTTAGCAATCTGGCTGCCGCTTAGAATATCACGATACAGCGCGGCGACATCAATTTGCCCTTGCTGACGGCGGACACTATGGATGCCGCTGACAAATGGTGCGGCGCTACCTTTGGCGGCATCAATGCTCAGCGCACCTGCAATTAGCCCGCCAACAAAACAATTTTCCGCCGCGAATAAACCACGGAGCGCGAGGGCGGCAGAAACTTGCGTGCCGTTAATTAAGGCAAGGCCTTCTTTCGGGGCGAGCGCCATAGGTTCTAACCCCGCGCGTTTTAGCCCTTCGGCGGCATCAAATACCTCACCATTAATCCGCACCTGACCATAGCCAAGCAAAACGGCGCTCATATGCGCAAGCGGCGCAAGGTCGCCAGATGCCCCAACCGATCCTTTTGCAGGGATGCAGGGGTAAATTTCTTTGTTAAGGAGTGTGATGAGCGCATCAATCAATTCACGGCGCACCCCTGAAAAACCCTGCGCCAAGGCATTGATTTTCAGCACCATAATTAAACGCGTGATTTCATCATAAAGCGTGTAACCCGTACCTGTACAATGGGAAAGGATCAGGTTTTCTTGCAGTTTCTCAAGCTGTTCAAGGCTAACGCGTTTTTTAGCAAGCTTACCAAAGCCCGTGTTAATGCCGTAAACCGTTTTGCCAGATTTAATCACGTCATCAACCACGCGGGTGCTGCCATCAATTGCATCATAGGCGGCAGCATTCAATGTGATTTTAACGGGCTCACGGTAAACGCGGCGTAATTCTTCTAGGCTTAAGTCACCAGGGGTAAGGTTCAGTGCAAACATGTTTTATATCATCCATTAATCATCGGAAGTTTAAGCCCCTGCGCATTGGCACAGTCAATTGCCTCTTGATAGCCTGCATCAGCATGACGCATCACGCCCGTGCCAGGGTCATTGGTCAGGACATTTTCTAAACGCTTGCGTGCTTCGTCTGTACCGTCGGCAACAATCACCATGCCGCTATGCTGTGAAAAACCCATGCCCACGCCGCCGCCATGATGCAGCGAGACCCAAGTCGCGCCGCCCGCAGTGTTAAGTAAGGCATTAAGCAGCGGCCAGTCGGATACTGCATCACTGCCATCTTTCATGGCTTCGGTTTCACGGTTCGGGCTAGCGACGGAACCTGAATCAAGATGGTCACGCCCAATCACCACAGGTGCGCTAAGCTCACCGCTCGCCACCATGTCATTAAAGGCAAGGCCAAGACGGGCACGGTCACCAAGTCCAACCCAGCAAATACGCGCAGGCAGGCCTTGGAAGGAAATACGTTCCTTCGCCATATCAAGCCAGTTATGCAGATGCGGGTTATTCGGCATAAGCTCTTTCACCTTGGCATCGGTCTTATAAATATCTTCTGGATTCCCCGATAATGCCGCCCAGCGGAATGGCCCAACGCCGCGGCAGAAAAGCGGGCGAATATAGGCAGGCACAAAACCCGGGAAATCAAAGGCATTTTTAACGCCTTGGTCTTTCGCGACCTGACGAATATTATTGCCGTAATCAAATGTTGGAATGCCCATGTCTTGTAAATCAAGCATCGCCTGTACATGCAGCGCCATCGACTCTGACGCCGCCTTAATCACCGCTTCAGGGTCTTTTTTGCGCATTTGCTCGGCTTGGCTGAGGCTCCACCCCTTAGGCAGATACCCGTTTAACGGGTCATGCGCACTGGTTTGATCGGTCACCATATCAGGGCGGTAACGTGGGTCTTCTTTGGCGCGCGCCGCAATTTCAGGGAAGATATCGGCGGCATTCCCAAGCAGGCCAACCGACACGGCGCGGCCATCTTTATGCGCAGCTTCAATCAATGCAATTGCATCTTCTAAACGCTCGGTCTGCACATCCAAATATTTGGTGTTCAGGCGTTTGCGCATACTTTCAGGGTTACATTCAACGGCGAGCATAGATGCCCCCGCCATAGTCGCCGCCAAAGGCTGCGCCCCGCCCATACCACCAAGGCCGCCAGTCAAAATCCATTTGCCTTTAAGGTTGCCGCCAAAATGTTGACGCCCTGCTTCAACAAAGGTTTCATATGTACCTTGCACAATGCCTTGTGAGCCAATGTAAATCCATGACCCTGCGGTCATTTGGCCATACATCATCAGGCCTTTTTTATCGAGCTCATGGAAATGATCCCAATTCGCCCAATGCGGCACAAGGTTGGAATTCGCAAGCAAAACACGCGGGGCATTTTCATGCGTTTTAAAGACGCCGACAGGCTTGCCGGACTGGACAAGCATGGTTTCGTCTTTATCTAAATTTGTCAGGGTCTCGATGATTTTATCGTAGCAATCCCAATCCCGTGCCGCGCGGCCAATGCCGCCATAAACAACTAATTCATCAGGGTTTTCCGCAACCTCGCGGTCAAGGTTATTCATCAACATACGGATCGGCGCTTCGGTCAGCCAGCCAGCCTTTGTTGATGGTTTTAAATCATGTGAAGCTTTAATCTCGCGGTTCGTTGATTTGCGCGCGGCTTGAACAGTCATAATGATTTCTCCCTATATTTATTTTTGCTTTTTATAGCATATATATTTATTCGCGTGTATCCTATTCACCAAATTAAAGGAGATTGCCCCATGAAGAAATTCTTACTGTTAAGTGCTGCGTTAATTGGTTTTTCTGTGCCTGCTTATGCGGGGCAAGATGTTGATTACACGGATGGCGATACGCCAATGCAAGGCTATTTCGCGCCATCGACATGTGACAATGCCAAAGACGCGCCTGTTGTCTATGTCATCCACCAATGGAAAGGCCTTGGCGCCTATGAAAAAGGCCGCGCTGATATGCTCGCCGACAAATGTTATAATGCCTTCGCCGTTGATATGTATGGTAAAGGCATCCGCCCAAGCGATTTTGAAGGCGCAAAAATGCAATCAAGCGTTTATAAAGGCGATCCTGACTTATCAAAACAGCGCATTGATGCCGCCCGCAGCTTTGTACAAGGTGAAGGCTACACCAACAGCAAAGACGCGATGATTGGTTATTGCTTCGGCGGTACAATGGTGCTTGATTACGCCCGTTCAGGCACGGATATTGATGGCGTTGTTAGCTTCCATGGCGGGCTGTCGACTAAGCGCGAATTTAACCCCGCACATCCAATTACCGCATCCATCCAAGTCCATCACGGCGCAGTTGACCCATATGTGCCACCTGAAGAGCTTGAAGCCTTCATCGGTGAAATGGATACCGCAGATACCGACTGGCAACTGAATTTATATGCCGATGCCGTCCACGCCTTCACCGAAAAAGAAGCAGGCAATGACCCATCAACAGGCGTCGCCTATAACGAAAAAGCCGATATTCGCTCATGGGCCAGTGCACTGGCATTTTTGGATGAGATATTGAAGTAGGATATTTTTTTAAAGGCTAGGCTAGTAATGTTTTATAGTGATTATACAGTTTATGTCGATGAAAGTGGCGATCATGGCTTAGATAATATAAATGAAAAGTTTCCAGTATTTGGGTTAGCGTTTTGTGTGTTTCATAAGGATAGCTATATTTATGATGCCATACCCAAGATTTCTTCGTTGAAAATGAAATATTGGGGATACAATGAAGTTGTATTGCATGAGTGGGACATAAGAAAAAATCGTTCTGGAGAGTACGGTTTTTTGACTTCACCTACACAAAGGGCAGCGCTTCTTGGCGATATCTCACGAATATTGGGTGGGATAGATTTTAATATCGCATCGACAGTTATTATGAAGGATAAGCTGTCTCGTTTTGCGAATTATAAAAACCCGTACCAGCTTGCGATGATGTTCACCATGGAACGGGTACATAATTGGCTTATTTCCAAAGGTCAAGAAGGCCATTTAGTAACAATTGTTTTTGAGTCCAGAGGGGCGGTTGAAGACAGTGAATTAGAATTAGAGTTTAGACGGATATGTGATAATAGCCCGTCGATAATGAGTAGCAGTACAGATTTTAAAAAAAATTGAATATTCAATAAAGTTTGTTAACAAAAAAGCAAACTCAACAGGACTGCAAATAGCAGATTTAGTTGCTAGACCCATTTGTCTAAAAGCATTGCGACCTACGCAAAACAACCGTGCATTTGATATTATTGAGAAAAAACTAATCAGGCATGATAATGGAAAATATGAGGGAAGAGGTTTGAAAATTTACCCTTAAAAACAAAAAGCCCCAGTATGTACCGCGGCTGTTTGTCGAATGGGATGTCCCGTTCCTTAAGTATATGATATAATGAAGCTCGTTACTTTGTCAATCAATATAGTAATCATAAACAAATGGCGCACCCGGCAAGAATCGAACTTGCGACACCTGGCTCCGGAAACCAGTGCTCTATCCACTGAGCTACGGGTGCAGCACAATGTTATCTTTAACCTACCACCATCAGGGCATCAAGTTCTATTTTTGGGCGAGGCCGAATAGGCCTTTATAAGGCGCGGAGTCGAATTTTTGCCATGCTGATTTTGGCGCGCTCGCATTGTGATAAAGGCGGTCGGCAACAATCAAACGCACGGCGGCATCAAAAGGTAGGCCAATATGGCTTGTCTGCACTTCGATATTTTGGTGGATGGGGCTTTCTTCATCCATACAGGTTTGCCAATGCACAACGCCGTCATTTTTGGTGTAAATATGCGTTGAAGGTACATCAATCGGCAGCAGCGTTTGCGCACTAAATGTCGTGTCCTCCAAAATTTGTGGTTTTTTGAGTAAGCGATCGGCGCAGTAAAGCGGGAATTGAATGCCCATTTTGATTTTGTCACTGAGCGATGTTTTAAGGCTCATTTGATGTTTCACTACGCCCGGAATATCGCGCAAGATTTCACGCGAAGCGCCAATTTTTTGGTCAAGCTGCGTCGCAAGGTCAAAAGCACTTTTAAGATGCGTTGAATCTGGATGGGCGAGCGCTTTAAATGGGCTGCCAAGGGTGATGACCTGTGCCACTTTTTCAGGGTGCTGACGTGCCATTTCGCGGGACACAATGCCGCCAAGTGACCAGCCGATTAACGTCACAGGGCGCTGACCATGTTTGTTAAAGACATGATTTAGGCGGTCTTCAAAATGCTGTAATTTATAATCGCTGACCCCTAAATGCAGGCCGCCTTTCCATTTTTTACCCGCATAACCAAGGCTCGAAACAAATTCACCTAAACCTTTTGTGACAAGGTCATGCGCCATGAAACCTGGCACAACCATGGCGGGCGCGCCATTGCCATAGGGGAATAAACTGCGGATCGCATCATCATGATTATTTTTGAGCGCATCATAGCTGAGCAAAATGTCATAAGCGGCATCAATTAAATCAGGCGGGTTAAGCTTCTCTGGCTTATCCATGTTGTCCTCGCTGTTTCGAATATTATAATTATGTTTATTGTTGAGGTTGTTTATAACAAAATTTTACAGCTAAACGCAAATAAATTTCGCGCCCTGAAAAATCTTTGCATATGCAGCATAAAGATATATGCGGGGCGGATTGATTTTTATATGCAGGCGGTCTATGTATGTGGTCTATCCAAATCGTTACGAACCATGTTGAAAGGTTAAAAATGAGCAAGACAGTCGCGGTAATTCTCTCGGGTTGTGGTGTTTTTGATGGCGCAGAAATTCACGAATCAGTGTGTACTTTTCTCGCCCTAGATAAAGCAGGTGTAACCTATAGCGTTTTTGCACCAGATATGGATCAGCATCATGTCATTAACCACATCACGGGTGAAGAGATGGATGAAACTCGCAATGTCATGGTCGAGGCCGCACGCATCAGCCGCGGTGCAATTAATGACCTAGCCGATTTTGATGAAGAAGAATTTGATGCCGTGATTTTACCAGGTGGTTTTGGTGCAGCAAAAAATCTTTCAACTTTTGCTTTTGATGGCGCAGACGCTGACGTGAATGAAGATTTACGTGAAGCGTTACAAGCCATGAAACGTGCAGGTAAACCAATCGGCGCGCTTTGTATTTCACCAGCAATTTTGGCAAGCGTCTTTGGTGATGTATTGCTGACCGTTGGCAGTGATGAAGCAACCATTGAAGAGCTTGAAGCTTGCGGCGCACGCCACCAAGTCACAGGTAATGATGAGATTGTCATTGATACGGCGAATAAGATTGTCACGAGCCCATGTTATATGCTTGATACATCCATCAAGCATATTGCGATTGGCGCCGAAAAGACGGTAGACGCATTACTTAAGTTATGCGCGTAAATAAAAAATGCTGCACAATTCGCGGTGCAGCAATTAGATAAAATTTTATCTAATTATAACCTAATTTTACGACTTTTATGTGTAAAATAGTTGAATGAACCCCCTATCCGAAACAAAGGAAAAGAGAGATGGATCAAGCAAATATACAAGCCGCCCCGCCGCAAATCTCAATTGAGCTGGCGGATGAAACCCTCTCGCTCCCTGATCTAAATGACCTTTGTGATGCAACAGACGCCGCGATTGAAGCGGGCGGTGGTTTCGGTTGGTTGGAACTTCCGGCGCGTGATATTCTCGAACGCTACTGGCAAGGGGTCATCACCATGCCATCACGCAAATTAATTATTGGCCGTTTAGATGGCGTGATTTGCGGGACAGCGCAAATTACTATGCCACCAAATAATAACCAAGCGCAAGCACATGCGGCGCAGTTAAGCTCGATCTTCGTTGCGCCTTGGGCACGTCAATATGGCCTTGCCCGTATGATCATCGAACACGCGGAAGAAGTCGCCCGTAAGGCGGATTTCACAATCTTAAATCTTGATATTCGTGAAACGCAGCAAGCGGCGATTGCCTTGGTGGAAAGCATGGGCTTCGTCCATATCGGCACGCATCCATTCTATGCCCATGTCGGCGGTGAATATGTCGCGGGTCAGTATTTCTACAAATTAATTCGCGAAGCTTAATACGCCGATTTAACTTTTTCTACTTTTTACTCCCACGCGATGTCCAATTCATTTTGCGGAATTTGACGGATATATTCCATTAACTCATCTTTGCGGAAGGGCTTGCTGATAAATCCTTTCGCGCCATAGCGGCGTGAGGCGCGGATATTATCTGCATCCATATGGCTTGAGCACATCACAATAAAGGCCGATGGATCAATGCTGAAAATCTTCTTCAGAAAATCATGACCAGATATATGCGGCATTTCAATATCAAGCAGCAACATATCAGGGGCATATTCGGCGTAATATTTTAAGCCTTCGGTGGCTGAATGCGCGCTGATCACATCATAAGATTTGCTCAAGGCCTTCGTAATCAGCATACAGGCGAGTGGATCATCATCTATCACCATAATTGTTTGTTTGCGGCAGGACGCTTTTTTGCGCTGAATAAATTCAGAAATGGATTTTGGAATATCCATCGCCATAAAGTCACGGCGGAGTTTCAAAAGCTTGTTGGCTAAGGTCGCTTGCTCATGTGCAGCGCGTAGCCTGAGTTCCAGTAAATCTGTCGTTTTCATCATATTTCACCCTTTCTCATTCGTCTAACCTAACTATAAATAAGCAAAATATATGCCAAAAATATGTAAAACTTTATATGTCTTTAGTATTGAATTTTTGCGCAAAAACCCATGTTTTATACCGTTTAGAGTCTCATATGTACGAAAATGAAACGCTGGACATCCCCCTTTCGGGTAATATACGCGGCCTTTTATTTATGAGAGCCTATATATGGGAGAGGGAGATTTTCGTATTTTTATGCTGAAAGCCTCTGGTTAGATATATGTTTCTTTGTATCGTTTACACATTGTTGAGCATCCTTATTGGCGCGATTTCTGCGCTTAGCATATCCGCGCTTGAACTTGGCCGTGTGAGCCTTGGTGAGCGCCTTATAGTCTTTGTCGTCTTTATGCTATTTTGGCCGTTGATTGTGCTCTGGGCTGCGGTTAAAAAAGTTTAGGGTTTATGGGGGCTAAGCCCTAATAATTTCATTTGAGTTTATCCAAAAAAATGCGATAATAAACTTACGCACGTGCTAATGCCCTATGGCGATGAGTTATGGTTATGCAACGACGTGATCTTTTTGTTTTTACTTGAGTGCTTTGCGCTCGCTATATAAAGGGATTGCTGTTGAATAACAGACTAAGCGCGGCTAAGCTCGTCATGCGTGTGTGTCCTCAGTTCAACGAAAAAAAACACCCCTCCGTTTAGCGTGTGTATGGCCTTAAAACCATTAATAACGCGCTAAAAAAAGAAGGAGCGGGAGACAGAATGAGTGCATTAGCATTTTTCGTTATTTTATATATCTTACTTTCAATTGGGGTCGGTCTTTATGCGGCGCTTCGCGTCCATAACGCCACAGACTTTGTTCTGGCGGGGCGATCATTGCCAATTTACGTGACCATTGCCACAGTCTTTGCGACATGGTTTGGCTCTGAAGCTGTTTTAGGCATTCCCGCAACCTTTATGGAAGAAGGCCTGCATGGCATTGTCGCTGATCCATTTGGGGCGGGGCTTTGCTTAATTTTCGTTGGGGTGTTTTTCGCCGCGCGTTTATATCGTATGAAATTAATGACGATTGGTGATTTCTATCGCCAGCGCTACGGCCGCGCCGTGGAAATTCTGGTCTCAATCGCCATATGTATCAGCTATCTCGGCTGGGTCGCGGCGCAGATCGTTGCGCTTGGTCTTGTCATCAATATTGTCTCGCTTGAGCATATCTCCTTTGAATGGGGCATGGTGCTTGGCGTGACGGTTGTTATGGCCTATACCGTCATCGGCGGGATGTGGGCGGTCGCGATCACCGACTTTCTACAAATGGCGATTATTTTGGTCGGCTTGATTTCGGCGGCTTATGTCGTGGCGGGGCGCTTCGATGGAGGCGCGATGGAGATCATCAACCACGCCGCGCAGAATGATAAATTCACTTTCTGGCCTGAACTTGAACTCGCGGCGATACTTGGTTTTATCGGCGCGTTTATCACGATTGCCTTGGGTTCAATCCCGCAGCAAGACGTGTTTCAGCGTGTTATGTCGGCGAAGGATGAAAAAACCGCGGTGCGCGGTACGGTCATTGGCGGCAGTTTTTATATCATCTTCTGCTTCATCCCAATTTTCATTGCCTATGGCGCGTGTTTGCTGAACCCGCAGCTTTTGGAAATGCATATGGGTGAAAATGGTGATTATCAGCGCATCTTGCCTGAGTTTATCATGAATGAAGTGCCGCTCTTTGTGCAGGTCATGTTCTTCGGCGCGTTAATGTCGGCGATTATGTCGACCGCATCAGGGACATTACTGGCTCCATCGGCGATTATGGCGGAAAATATCTTGCGTCCATATTTCAAATTAAGTGATAAGCAATTATTGCTAACCTTGCGTTTATGCGTGCTTGGCTTCGGCTTGATTGTCCTTGGCTATGCTTATTTAAGCAGCACAGCAGGGCTGACCATTTTCGAAATGGTTGAAAACGCCTATCTTGTCACTTTATGCGGTGCATTTGTACCGCTCGCGGCAGGGGTTTATTGGTCAAAAGCCAATAATACCGGCGCGCTGACCTCAATCGCCTTTGGTGTGTTGACATGGTCGGTGCTCGAAACCCTCGGCCTTAAAATGGCCGCCAATGGTGAAGAGCTCCTCGTCCCGCCGCAGCTTGCAGGCCTCATCATGGCAATAATCGGCATGATCCTCGGCAGCTATCTGCAAATCATCTATAAAACCAAAAAAGGCCAAAACGTCACGCCCCAACCAGCCGACGCCAGCGCCGAATAAACAAGGCCATATCACTTAAAACAACAAACCACAGCGCGCAGGTGCTGTGGTTTTTTTTTACGGATTGGGGGTGTGCCATAATGCACGAATAACGGGATATCTTTGCCTTAGTGCTTTTGTGATTATACGCCGTTAGTTATTATTTTTGGCGTGATCTAATTTTTATAGGGGCTCCTAGTTGTATGCTTAAGCCAATTAAACCCACCTTAAACTTTATCAGACGTAAGCCTGTATTAAGTGTGTTTATATTTCTGATGGTTCTGGTCGTTGGCTCAATCGAGTTAAACTATAGATATCATTCTTATATACGAGCTAACCCTTACAAAGCTAAAACAGCAGAGGAGTGTATCGACGAAAAAGAGTGTGTATGGCATGTTTTTCAAAAGGTAGTGCTAGCTAGGCCTTTAATTACAGAGCAAAAAGATAGATGGGTTTCTAAGTGGGGAAATGACATCTCTGTTAGGCTAATAAAGGGGCGTGCTTATGAGGATAGGGTGCAGAAAGTTATTGATCGCTTAAGCGGTTATTTTCCCTATGAGATAAATATAGAAGAACCCCCATCAATGAACATTGTTTTTTCATCTGATTATAATGAAACATTTTATGGGCATCTTGCTAAAGACTTAATTGAAACAGCTGGGTTTTCGGATGAAATTTATAATCTTTTTGCCAAGATACCTGAGGATAGTGGGTGTTTTGACTTCAGTAGGACGGTTAAAGAAACTTATAACACAGGCCTTGTGGTCTCTGTCATAGATGAAAATTCTGATCGATTAGACGCCTGTATATATTTAGTTTTCTTTTGGTCGCTAGGGTTTGAAGCTAAAGAAAGTGATGTAAAGTTTAGTTTTTTGAATCGCAATGGTAAGTTAGGTGAACCTACAGTCTTAGACTTGTTTTTAGTGAAATTGTTATATCAGCAGGATTTTTACCCAACTATGCCTAGGTCAGATATAGAGCAAGCTTTCGATCGCGCTTATAAAAAAACAATCCAAAACTATCATGGACAGGATTAATTAATAAAAAAGGGGGAGGATTTAATTCTAAAAACAGTAGAACAAATAAATTAAAAATATCTCTGGAAAAAATGGCTGGGGTACCAGGATTCGAACCTGGGAATGGCGATACCAAAAACCGCTGCCTTACCGCTTGGCTATACCCCATCACCGGGAAGAATTTTTAAAACTGGTGCCGCAACACGGACTCGAACCGCGGACCTGATGATTACAAATCAACTGCTCTACCAACTGAGCTATTGCGGCACATCAAGTTCTGTGTGCTGCATATTAGCTATTTCTTCCTAAATGTCAAAAATTATTTTCGCAAAAATGCATTTTTTTTTGGACTGTTATTTTGGGGCGCTTTAATGCTGCGCTTTGTTTGCATGTTGTGGCAGTTTTGATGTATAATTTAATTAGTTATTTCAGTCTGTTAATAAGGTCAAAATGCAAAATCAAATCACCGAGGCGCTTAAGGCTAAAAATTACTATGCCCTTGCTATGCAGGCGGCGGTGCAGATGAACCAAGGTAAAGGGGAGGGTGTTTTAAGCGCCCTTCAGGTGCAAAGCGCCGCGACAGATTCGGATTATTTGGATTTATTACAATATGCATCTTCATCGGCATTAAAGGAAGAACCGAAAATCGGCCTATACCGCCATGCCTTGTTAATTGAAAAGGGCTATGAAAAAGTCGGGAATTTCTTTAAGGCGCGCTTGGCGGAATATCGCCATATTTTCAAAACGGCAGAAATTCAAAATTTTGGGCAAAATAACCTTGCCCGCGCCCGTGACCAACAGGCGAAGATTAGCCCAGAGATCTGCATCCAAATTATGCAGGAGCAAGCGGCCTTTATTTTCTTCCATGGTATGATGCGCCCGCTTTATCAGGAAATGGCGGTGCTTGAACATCTGCGTAAAAATAAGCCAGAGGCTAAATATCTTGATTACGGCAGTGATAATGGTGATTTGGCGATATTGGCCAGTATGTATAAATATGATGTCACCATCGCACAGGCCGAAGGCCGCTTGCTGGATGCGGTGGAAAAGCGCTTAAAGCTCCGTCAGTTAAAGGCCAAAACCTTGCCGCTCTCCCCGAGCGTCGCTTTGCCCGAATTGCCAATGTATGGCTATGATATCATCGCGCTTCATAATATGCTCGCCAACACCAATGAGCCTTTTGCCTTGATTGAGGAATGCCGCGCAGGATTAAAGCATGATGGCCTGCTTTTTGTGGGGCGTTATCCGTTTAATCACAAGCTTGGCGGAATCATTGCCGATAGCGCCGCGCGTCAGCAAAGCATCATTGATTACCTCGAAAAACACTTCATCCGCCTTGGTAATAGCGGCCTTTTTAGAAAAATTTAGTTAAAATACAAGTAAATATTAAGCTTATGTAAAACTAAATTTGATAAGATTTTTAATAAGGTTGTGTGTGCAGTTTAGTAAACCCGCGAAAAATAAGGGCAAACCGCACATTTTGGGGTGAGGCATAATGTTGTGCCGAATAGTGGTGTATGTAGGTTAGTGTGTAATGGCGAGTGTCACGGGGACAAATAATACCGATTACCTGTTTTTTGAGGGTGTTTCGCAACATCTGACACTGACTCTGGTTAATCCTTACAGCGGTGAATTGATAGAGGTTGATACCGATATCATCGTAAACTCGCAAAGCTATGATGGGCTTGGCGGGTTTGATTATTTGATGTTTGGCTCAAAAGGTGAGGCGCTGTTTTTGGATTCAACCTCGATGGGCACGCGCAACACCACCGTCGATTACACCCCTAAAATCGTCAATATTGAATATATCATCGCGGGTGCAGGCGGGGATATCGTAAATCTTTCCAGTGAAGTAAACAGCTATGGCCCTATCCGTATTGATGGCGGCGCGGGGGATGATATCCTCTGGACCAATGATGGTGATGACCAAGTCTCTGGCTTTGATGGTAATGACCATATCGTAACGGGCGCGGGGAATGATTATTTGCGCGGCCTGAATGATGATGATTACCTAAATGGCGGCACAGGGGCTGATTTGCTTGATGGCGGCAATGGGAATGATGTGTTGACCTATACAGCCGACGGCACATGGCAAAATGCACCAGTGAGCGACCTTTATGATGTGAATGGCCTGAACCAAAGCCATGATACCTTCCGCGGCGGCGCGGGCTATGATGTCCTTAATTTAACTAGTGGCGATGATGCGTTGTTTATTACCGACTTTACTTCACCGCGCCATAGCTCAGCAAGCGGGAACCGTGTTGATGGTATTGAAGAAATTCATGCTGGCGCGGGGGATGATGTCATCGACCTTGCTAATGGCAGTGTCTATCAAGATGATGTTCTGATTTACGGTGAAAGCGGCGATGATTTTATCCGCAGCGGTAATGGAGCAGATGTGCTTTATGGCGGTGATGGCGATGATGCCTTATATGGCGGCGCGGGCAATGATGTCCTCTATGGTGGTAATAATTCAGGCTCAATTGAAACCTATGCGCATCTCTTTAATGATGATGTTGTTTTCCCAACGTTAAAAGAACGTAAGCATATCAAGAAACTCGATGATGATGCCGCACACACAGTAGGCATCGCGGAAGGTGATCTAACCGTTGATTATCAAACGACGGCGACTTTTACATTCATTGAATCAGGCGCAGGTTACAAAAACACTTTAGGTTTTTATCGCATTAACCATTCCGACGGCACGATTGAAGGTGTCGAGGTCGGCTTTGCTAATGTTAAAGCCTATCAAACAGGCACGGCCTATACGGTTGATCTGCCCGGTGCGCCAGATAGCGATTTTGGCTTCTTCATTCTCGCCAATGGCTATACGCGTAACCAAAGCTATAAAGGCTTGGATATTGAAGGCACAGATCATTTGAAATTCATCTATGATTATGGCGGCGCGGGTGAGCGTGCGGCAACTATCTATGATGACGGCGGTAAAATATCGCTCGTTTATGATGATGGTGAAACGGTGAAGGTTTTGAAGGGGGAGGTCTATCACACCACAGCGCGCGGTGAAGAGACTATCTTGAATGACGATGGTGAAAACCATGTGGTTTCAGGTCTTGCCGATGAAAATGACCAAGGCGTTTTGCGCATCGGCTTTGAGGATCTCAAAAATCTAGGGGATGCCGATTATAACGATGTTGTGTTTGATCTAACTATTGGCGGCCGTCAAATTGATACCAGTGAAGCGGGCAGTGATTTGCTTGATGGTGGCGCGGGTGATGATATTCTTTACGGCGAAGGTGGGAATGATATTCTGATTATCGGCGATGGCGCAGATATCGCCTATGGCGGCAGTGGCTCAGACTTATTTGTTGTCAGCACTTTGGATGGCGCAGTCGATGAAATCCGTGATTTTGATATTATGGGGCATGAAGATATGCTCGACATCCATAATATCTTGGAAGGTTACGACCCATTAACCGACGCGATTGATGACTTTGTGCGCCTAACCACGCAGGATAATGGCGATGTTATGGTTTCTGTCCAAAACCAAGGGGCATTTGAAGATGCCGTGCTGATCACAGGCGGCGTTGATGGACAAAGCCTGCAGCAACTCATTGAAAATGGTCAGCTTATCGTTGATGCGAACACGATCTAATTAAATTTTCATATTGATTGACATTTATCGGGCGGCAACGCAATATGCGGTATTCTTCAAATGATTACGCATATAGGGGCCATGCACTTCACTTCAGATTTACATCAGCTGATCGATCAATACTGTGCCAATTCGTCATCCGTGACGATTAGCGATTTACCGCCTTTGCTTGACTTTATCGAGCAGCAAAGCCTGACCTTAAGCCCTGCGCAAATCAAACAAATCACCAAATCAGGCGAACAAACGCCAAGTACGGATATACCTGCAAGTTTCGTCCTGCGTGGGCAGCAGGCAAAAGCCAAACAAAGCCAACAGGTCGCCTTATTGACCATTGGTGTGCATGGTAATGAAATATACGCAGGCGCGATCGCTGCGCTTGAAATGTTTAAGGCGCAGCGCCAAGGGCAGCTACAGGGTGATGTTCTGATCCAAATGGGGAACCGTCCAGCCATTCAGGGTTTTATGGCGGCTTATGACCCCAATATTGATTATACGCAGCGTGCAGGTTGGCGCTGTAGCTTTGGGACGCAGTTAACTGGGCAGGATATCACATTGCCAAATGGCCAGAGCGTCGGCATTTGTGATGATATGAACCGCGTCAACCGTGACGTTATGACTTTGCCGCGTGGGCAGCATCCAAATGTTGACCGTGCGCAGGAAATTATTTGGACGCTGCGTGCGGTTAAACAAAATCTATGGCCTGATGCGCAGGGGCGTTTTACGCCTGTATCCGTGCCGCAAAATATTGGCTTTATATTGCATCCGCACACATCGCGTTCACCTAATGGCATTAAAAATTTAAGCCTGCCGCGTGAAACATATATTGCGCTTGAACAGGGGCAATTTGGCCGCCCGTTCAGCCATGCGCCATCTTATATGATGAATATCATCATTTGGCAGGGGCAAGGCCTTGGTGGACCTGATAATGTCACTTTAACCAGCTTCCTTGCGCGGGATTGCGCGGCGCCTGAATTAATTGTCACGGCGGAACTTGGTAATCACGAAAATATCCGCACCCCCGATGCGCCAAGCTTAATTGACACGACGCGCCAATTCACGGCGGGGTTAATGAAAACGCGTGGCCTCGTCCCTGAAAGCTATTTGCAGAAGGCTTATAACCGCGCTGCGAACACACATCATTTTAACATTTATGACGCGCGTGATGGCGGCCTGAAATTAAGTGACTTTTCGGATATGGCGCAGGTTAAGGATGGGGATGTGCTTTATCCTGTCCGTTTAATTGCCCCTAAGGATCGCCAGAGCCTGCGTTATGCTAGTATTGCGGATCGTATCATCTTGCGTGATGTCGACGGGCAGCTCAGCTTTATTGCGCGCGAAAATATTCCGCATCGTCAGGCGGAGATTTCGGGCGCATATCAGGCTTTTTATCAAGCATGGCCGATGGAATTATCCTTCATACCGAAAGATGATATTTTGTTTTTGGCCTCGCCCCCAGATGGGCGGACGAAAACCATAAAAGCCGATGATGATTTTTATGCGATTTTTCCATGGGTGATGCGCGCATCTTTCCCGCTCTCCTATAATCTGTCTCAACATCAGGATCAGAAATTGTTTTTCATGGCTGAACAAAAGACGCGGATTGAAATGCCGCTGACCAAAGCGCAGCCGAAAAATGCGGGGCAAGCGCCGCGCCCAAAATCAAATTAAATTAAAGCGGATTATTCTTCTTCGTTTTCGCTATCATCAACGCTGTCTGCGGTGACTTCTTCAGCCTCTGGCGCTGGGGCGGCGAGTTCTTCGGCTTTTTCGCGGCAGTCTAAAACCCATACGTCATAAACAGGGTGATCCATTGCGGATAGCCCTGGTGATGAGGCAAACATCCAGCCGCTGAAAATCCATTTAGATTCATCTTCGTTTGGGCGTTCCCAAATTTGTAGGAAGGCTGCGGATTCTGGCTCTTCAATCGGTGGTGGTTCTTGGCAGGTTTGTGGGCGAATATAAATATCGCCAAATTTAACGGTCTCGCCTACATTAACGTCAAAGCTAACGGTGCGCGCGGTGATTTTATCAAGGGCACGAAGGCGCACGACAGGATATTTAATCATTTCACTGCGTGCGGCTTTATCGGCTTGGTCAATTGATGGTGCGATGATCACATCTTCAAAAATGATCTGCCCGCTTGTATCGCCAGATCGATCGGCTCTACGGTTTTTGTCATCTTGCTCCAGTGTAAATTCAGGCGCATCGAGGGGGATAACCTCAATATCTTGCGCATGGGCAGATGTTGAAAGCAAAGCAAGGGCAAGGCAGAGTGGTAGCGCGTGTCTAGCCACGATTACTCCTCATTCTTCTGCATGCTAAAGATGAATTTACCAAGCAATTGTTCAAGATTTTGTGGCGCTTGTGTTGTTTCGATCACGTCACCATCTTCTAAGTAATCTTCCATGCCGCCTGGTTGTAGGGCAAGGTAACGACCACCAAGCAAGCTTGTTGATGAAATAATCGCCGATGTATCTTCAGACAATTTAACGTCTGATTTTACATTCATTTGTACCATGGCAAGGAAGCGCTCAGGGTCAAGGATGATGTCTGAAATTGTGCCAACTTTAACGCCGCTAATTTGAACATTATCACCAATCGATAGCCCGCCAACATCCGTAAACGCGGCAGAGATTGTGTAACCGTCTTCATTTTTAATATTGGCTTTTTGCGCCGAATAATTAAGGAAGAAAATAGCAATGGCAATAACGGCTGCGCCGGTAATGGTTTCAATTGCGTTATGTTTCATAGTCTTGATCCTAAAAGATGTTTAGTATTTTGCGAAAAGATAAAATTTATTGTGGCGGTGTCCACGCTTCATAATCACCGCTGGCTTTAGCGCGCTTGCCGCCTTTTAACTGGTGGCCTGGTGGCATATACGCTTGGTCTGTGCCTGTTGGGTTCGGGGCATAAGGCTTTTGCCATGGGCGGCGGAATGATTTAGCGCTATCATCCAATGTTGGAAAAACATCTGTTTGGTGATGCAACCAACCATGCCATTCTGGTGGCACTTTTGATGCTTCTGGCACGCCATTATAATCAACGCTGCGACGTGTGCGTTTGTAGCCTTTACGTGGGGCTGCTTCGTAATATTTATTGCCGAACGCATCCTGACCCATATATTTTGAGCCTGATGTCAATTTCCAGAGCTTGAAATGCACTGGCGATAAAACGCCCAAAACACTGCATAATGATTTAATAATAGCCATAAGCGCTCCTCAAAAACCTCACCGGTATTGCTTAACTTTGCCAAACAATTTATCTTTTCCCTGTCCATTATGCAAGAGATGGAATCGCGATGAAAGGCATAAACCATGATTTCAACACAAGAAATTTACACACGCATTGAAAAACTGGGCTTTACTTTGCCCAAAGTTGCCCCGCCAGCGGCGAATTATGTGCCTTATGTTTTAAGCGGGCATCAGCTTTTTATTTCTGGTCAGCTGCCATTTTTAAATGGGGAGCAAAGTCATATTGGCCGTCTGGGCGATACAATGACCCTCGAAAGCGGCATTGAAGCTGCACAATTTTGTGCCTTAAATATTTTGGCGCAGCTTGATGCCGCGATAGGTGGCGATTGGAAACGCCTTGTCCGCTGCGTAAAATTAGGGGGCTTTGTTAATTCAACGCCGCAATTTACCGCGCAGCCTGCGGTGATTAATGGCGCATCGGACTTAATCGGCGAAATATTGGGTGAAGCAGGCCGCCACGCCAGATTCGCCGTTAGTGCGGCGAGCCTTCCATTCGGCGCGGCGGTTGAAATTGATGCAATCTTTGAAATTAAACCTTAAAGGGTGCAGACAATTGGGCTGCTGCTTTGCATAGAGGCGGGCAGTTCATTGTCATTGGCTTCACCAAATTTGAAATGTGTCGCATGTTTTTCTTCAAGGATACAGCGCTCAATATTATGTGCGCGGTCAAAGAAGTGAATAAAGTCAGCTTCACGAGCAGTAAGGCAATCTAAACCATAGCCATTTTGACGCTGCCAAAATTCATTGAGGCGCTTGCCATGTTTGTTTTCTACGCGCTTAATGTCATCACTGCTCGCATTCAAGTTAAAATCACGGCTTAGGTTTTGTGCGCCAATACGTGCTTTCATATTTGAATCCGCAAGAACGCTCATACAAAGAACATTGCCGCCATGTGCTTCGATGAAGCTGCGGAGCGCGGCTAATGTGCCGCCCATTGTGGCAACGTCATCAACGATTATATAATCCTGACCTTCAATCACGCGACCATAAAATTCAGGGGTAAAGGCCAAGCGATAAAAACCGCCGCGCCCTGTACGATGTGCGGTATCACGTTGGTAAATATCGTGCGATACATCAAGGCCTAATTCATAAGCCATGCTATGCGCAAAGCTGACGGGAATAACATTGCTTGGGTCGTCTTTAGTCAGTGATGGTGCCACGATTAATGGGTTACGGTCGCCCATCAAATTACAGATGCGCAGCATAGCGTCTTCGCAAAGAAGGTCATCGACAATCTCTTGCGCGGCAATATAGTCGCCCTTTTTCTTGGCATCCCAATAAAGTGGGTGATGTTTTAACGTTTCACGGCGGCGGCGTTCAGTTGCGTTGCGGCTGCGTGTGCGTTTCGCGGTCCAATCGCGATGAACGATAACTGGATAATCTTTGGCTTCTTCCCAAGCGATACGTAATTTACTTGGTTTTTCGATTTCTATTGTTTGTTTCATTTTTCCGCCATTTGCTTAGTTTTATCTAATTTGGTTTATTTATATTAGATTTACATAACACAAACAGAAGTTGCGGCGCAAGATATTTTTTTTGCGCCGCAAAATTTATGAGTGTTTAAAGGAAGATAGCTCGCTTAAGCCGTTTTAACCTTTTGCAGGAAGTCTTTAACTTTTTCGCGTAGGTTTTCTGTTTGTTGGCTTAATTGACCTGATGCATTTAACACGTCATTTGCCGCGGCGCCTGTGGTTTGGGCGGCGCTGTTCACGTTACCGACATTGCTGTTCAGTTCGTTGACATTCGCGGCAGATGTTTGCGTATTGCGTGAAATTTCATCCGTTGTCGCATTTTGCTCTTCAATCGCAGCGGCAATCGTCGCGGCCGCTTCGTTCACCTCACGGATTTTATTTTCAATGTTACGGATTGCTTCAACCGAGCTGCGTACTTCGCGTTGAACCATCTGGACTTCTTCAGCAATTTGTTCAGTCGCTTTTGATGTTTCTTGCGCAAGTGTTTTCACTTCACTTGCCACGACCGCAAAACCTTTGCCCGCTTCACCGGCGCGTGCAGATTCGATTGTCGCGTTCAGCGCAAGCAAGTTTGTTTGCTCGGCAATATCTTGAATTAAGCCAACAACATCACCAATTTTATTCGATGCAGTCAGCAAGTTTTCAATCTGTTTAGAGGCCACATTCACATCATTGGTCGCTTCATTGGTTGCTTGTGATGTGTTGTTCACCTGCTGGCTTAGTTCACGGATTGACGCACTAAGTTCTTCCGCGGCGCTTGCCACAGTCTGAATATTTTGTGATGTCGATTCAGATGCGCGTGACATGGCTGATGACTGCGCCGTTGTTTGCTCGGCAATGCTTGACATAGAAGATGCTGTGCTGCTGAGTTCTGTTGACGCTGTCGCAAGGGTTTCAATCATTTCAGACACGCTTTTCTCGAAATCGAAAGTCAGCGCTTCTAGGGCTTTAGCGCGTTCAACTTGCGCTGCTTGCTCTTTGCGTTGCTCTTCTTCTAATTTACGCATCGCGATACTGTTTTCTTTTAACACCAATACACTGCGGGCCATTTTACCGATTTCATCGCCGCGCTCAGTCCCTGGAATGTCGACTTCTAAATTATTTTCAGAAAGAGCGAGCATCGAGTCTGTCAGGCTACCGATCGGGCGGCTGATTTTGCGGCTGACGGTTAAACCAATCAGGGTTGAAAGGACAGTCACCAAAACAATGACTGAAAGGACAACGCTAAAGATAGTTTTGTTGATGCGCTCAGCTGTTGCTTCTAATGTTGTGAATTGGTTTTCATAATCGTGCGCCAGGTTTTTCAGCATAGGCGCCGCTTCAGCAAACGCAAGGCTTAAGCGCACTGTTTGTAACGCGATATTAAGTTCAATATCGGCAAGGGCTTTGAAATCTTTAATATAGTTATCTAAAAGGCTAAGGATCTTGCTTTGCTCAGCTTGCGGAATCAGGCTATCGTTTAGTGTCGTTTTAAATTCATCATAACGTTTATCCATGCTGCTAATATATTTAGGGTTGATGCGCATGATAAAATCTTTTTCATGGCGGCGCATCATAAGCATGATCACGGTCAGGCTATCATCTGAATATTCTTTGAGCTTCGATTCAACGGCTTGCACCGACTGGCGTAAATTGCCTTCAAGTCCTTCGCTTTCACTGAGGCCACGTGTAATCAGGGCTTGTTTCACCGCATTAAATTGCGTCATATAACGACCAAAGTTGCTCTCTATATT
>JASBUS010000051.1 GCA_030147745.1 Alphaproteobacteria bacterium | reverse complement strand
CAGACGATATTTTGGACGTTGAAGCAGACCCAGCGGATACTGGTAAACCTGCTAATCAGGATGACAACGCGGGTAAATCAACATTCGTATCACAAATGGGTATCCAGAACGCGAAAGAGCGCGCGGAAATGCTTGTTGGCCAAGCCGTGCGTCACCTTCACGTCTTTGGTGGCCGCGCAGATATCCTACGCGACTTGGCTGAATACGTGCTTGGTCGCCGTATGTAATCATCAGCATTACCTATTTAAAACGCATAAAAAAACCGCCCGAATATTCAGACGGTTTTCTTTTTACTGGTGTATGTCTTATTTCGGGCCGTTAACACGCATTGCGGCTAATACATCAGCCATGCTGTTGTCATTTTGCGCCTTACCTTTGGCTGTATCCATGATGATTACATTGCCCTTTTCAGCTGCGTCACGCATTGTATCAAGGCGCATCGCTTCGGTCATGAAGGCATCAGCCGCTTTTTCATCAACGCCCGCTTCAATCAAAGATTGGCGTGTCTCGATATAGCTTTCAGCAACCGATTTACGGAAGGCTTTAACACCCTCACCGATTAATGAGTTACGCTCTTTATCTGCTTCCGCAGCCTTAACCGACTTAATATAAGCTGCTTGTGCTTCGTTCTCAGCCGCTTGTTTTTCACGCTCACTCGCTTTTACGCGGTTATAGGCACTCTTAACATTTTCATCGGCTTGCGGCTCGTCAATAACAATACGTTTAATATCAATACCGTAATCTGCAATCTCATCGAGTACATTCTCCTTCACGTTGTCACTAATTTCCTGACGTAAGCTGTAAATTTCAGCAAATGTTTTGCCTGAAGTGCTCTTACGCACGGCTGCGCTTACAATTGTTTTAATCTGCTCAGTCGGGTTATTCGACTGGTAATAGAATTTCGCTGTATCACGGACTTCAAACTGAATATCAATTGGCAAACGAATGAATTGGTCATCGGATGTTTTTGTTTCCAATTCCGCAGGAATAGCTGTTAACGCTGTTGATACCTGCGTGTCTAGCTTATCGATAAACGGAATCTTCCAGTTTAAGCCTGATGTTTTCGGCGCACCGACATATTTGCCGAAACGGCTTACTAAGCCCTCTTTATTTTGTCCAACGGTGAACAAAGTCTTTTTCGCTGTGATGTATGTTAATAATGCACCAACGCCATAACCGATATAAGGGGCGGCCGCAGCCATAAAAGTCGCAGTAAGCATATGTGTATATCTCCTCTGTAATAATATATTTAATTTAACATAACTTTATATATTGTTATGTACGCTTATGCATTTATATATAACTAGTAATATCTCATTGGTCAATAGACATTCGTACGATTTATTCCGATTTTGTGCGTAAGTAAAAAACGTCCCATAAAATCTCCCTCATCACCGCGCATGAAATGCTTTCGCGCCTGCACATATTTGTTTAGTTGTCTCGGCAAAATTTATATGCTAAACCACCTGTGAAAATCAGTTTTTGCCGATTGCATTGAGCATTAAAAACAGGGAGCGCGTTTTTATGAGCGAATTATCTATTGAGTTTAACAAAGACTATACCATCCAGTGGTGGGAACGCCTGCTTGATGATGAAGACGCTATGAATAAATGGCTCAGCAAGCTTTGGAACACAGAGAAAAATGGCTTTTTCGGTGGCCTGCGCTCGGCACGTAAATTTACCGAAGAAGGCAGTGACCTGCGCGCAACTTTCTGCAAAATCGCCAAAGAAGAATGGCGCCACAGCCAAGTCTTGCACCGCATTTTAAAAGCACGCGGCATTACGCCCGTTGCGGAAGAGCAAGAAAACAGCAAATATTGGCCCCATGTGATGAAAGGTGTTAAAGACCTAAAATCTGTTGCCGCCGCCAGCGCGATTGGTGAATTGCTTGCCGCAAAGCGTTTTGAGGTTATTCAACAGCACCCGAGGACACCAAAAGATATTTTAGTGTTTATCAACCAAGCCCTACCTGAAGAACAAGGGCATTTCGATTCATATGCCGCGATTGCGGGTGAAGCGGCGATGCAAAATGCATTACAGCGCCACAAAGAAGCCATTGCCATTATTTCAGGTCAGGCGCCAAAGTAAGTATAGATATAACAAACGGGTAAAGAACCATGCAGAATACAAAAGTGGTCGAATTAAGACCAATGAGCGAGGACAGCAAAACGCCCCTATTGGATATGGTGGCTTACCCATCTGACTTGCGTAATTATTCAACCACGCAACTGAAACAGATTGCCAATGAATTACGCCTAGAGACCATTGATGCTGTATCACAAACTGGCGGGCATTTAGGCGCTGGCCTTGGTGTGGTTGAATTGACAGTTGCTATCCATAGCGTATTTGATACACCTTATGACCGCCTCATTTGGGATGTCGGTCACCAATGTTACCCGCATAAGATATTAACAGGTCGTCGTGACCGTATTCGTACCATTCGTCAAGGTGGCGGCCTATCTGGCTTTACGAAGCGCAGTGAAAGCGAATATGACCCATTTGGCGCGGCGCATAGCTCGACATCTATTTCCGCTGGCCTTGGTATGGCGGCGGCGGCTGACCATAAAGGCGAAGACCGCAATGTCATTTGCGTGATTGGTGATGGTTCAATCTCTGCAGGCATGGCTTATGAAGCGCTGAACAATGCAGGCGCACTTAAAAAGAAAATGATCGTTATTTTGAATGATAACGATATGTCGATTGCCCCACCCGTTGGCGCGATGAGCAAATATCTTTCACGCCTTGTTTCGTCCCGCCCTTATTTAGGCGCACGTGAACGCGGCAAGAGCATTACCGAACATTTACCAAAGCCACTGCGCAATGTAGCAAAATCCGTCGAAGAAGGCGCGCGCGCTGCGCTTGGTACAGGCACCTTCTTTGAAGAGATGGGCTTTTATTATATCGGCCCGATTGATGGCCATGATTTAGATGCGCTCATTCCCGTATTGCGTAATTTACGTGATACTGAACAGGAAGGCCCATTCCTTATTCACGCCATTACACAAAAAGGCCGTGGCTACGCCCCTGCGGAACAAGCTGCCGATAAAATGCACGGCGTAAGCAGTTTTGACGTGAGCACAGGCGCACAGAATAAAGGCAAAGCCGCTGCCCCTGCCTACACAAAAGTTTTTGCGGATACACTCACAACACTTGCCAACACAGATGATAAAATCATCGGCATTACGGCCGCTATGCCTGGCGGCACAGGTATGGATGTATTTGCCAAAGCGCATCCAGAGCGCATGTATGATGTTGGAATCGCTGAACAGCATGCAGTGACCTTTGCGGCGGGTTTAGCGGCCGAAGGTTTAAAGCCATTTTGCGCAATTTATTCAAGCTTCCTTCAACGCGGCTATGACCAGTTGGTGCATGACGTTGCAATTCAAAACTTGCCGGTGCGTTTTATATTGGATCGCGCGGGGCTTGTCGGCGCGGATGGCTGTACCCATGCGGGCGCATTCGACATCGCTTATTTAAGCTGCCTCCCAAATATGGTGGTGATGGCACCAAGCGATGAAGCCGAGCTTGCCCATATGACGGCAACGGCGGCGGCTTATGATTTGGGGCCGATTGCCCTACGCTACCCACGTGGCAATGGCACAGGCGTTGAAATGCCAAACACACCAGAAATCCTTGAAATTGGTAAAGGCCGTATGGTGCGCGAAGGCAAAGATATTGCCATTCTTAACCTAGGCTGCCGCATGGAAGACGCAATGAAGGCGGCTGAAGAAGGTAATTATACCCTTGCCGATATGCGTTTTGCGAAGCCAATTGATACAGAGATGATTGCCGAGATTGCCAAAACACACCGCGCCATCATCACAATTGAAGAAGGCTCGCGTAATGGCTTTGGCGCATCTGTGCTAGAATATATGGCTAATGCAGGCTTGCTTGATGGCGGCGTTAAAATGCGCGCGATGACCTTGCCTGATATTTATCAAGACCACGACACGCAAGATAAGCAATATGCCGAAGCGGGCCTTGATTACACAGCAATTATGGCACTGGCGAAAACATTATAAGCCATGCAGGAAACCAATCACGACATTGAAAAACCAACCATCATCCTTCTTGATATGGATGGGACTTTAGTGCGTCACCGCAATAAATTCGTGCTCGGTATGCTTGAGCGCCTTGATGATGGTTTAGTGCGTATGGGGCGTTTATTCCGTCTCTTCCGCATCCGTCTGCGCCGCAATAAAAACATCCCAAATTTTCTATTGCCGGGTGATGATAGCGGCACAATGGGCGCGAAACGCAAGACGATGGTTGTCCACCGCACCCTTCACAGAATGCGCCGTAAAGACGTAAACCAAATTGTCCGCGTATCGAGCGGCGCACGTAAGTTTTTGGAAAAAGCGCAAAGCTATGACATTCCGATGGGCTTAGTTAGTAATGGCTTAGGCCGCGGTTATGGCCATGACATTTTGAAATGCTTCCAGCTCGAAGGCTTTTTCAGCACGGCGATTTTTCGTGAGGATTACGCCTTCGCCAAGCCCTACCCTGACCCGCTATTGCGCGCCTTAGACGGCATTGGCCGTCCTTTGCAGGCGGATGACGTCATTTGGTATCTTGGTGACCGTAACAAGGATGTAAAAGCCGCCCTTTCGGCGCATTATTACCTATCAAGCCGCGAAAATAAGGTGAAGAAAGTTGTGCCTTTTGCCTATGAGCTTTTCAGCACAGCCTTTTTTGAAGCTTTGAAACAAGGCTTGCCACAGCATCATTTGATTGGCTCCTTCCGCGAGTTTACAACCTTGCTCGAAACTATGTATGAGCCAGAAGCCCAGCAAGAAAAAGCCCCCAAATAACAAAAACCGCCACAATGATCAGGCGGCTTTACTTTATTTAACGCTGTAATCTAATTAAAGCTGCGAAAGTTTATTGGCATCCGCCCCAATCGCATCATCATTATTTGCGAAATATGAGCCGACATCTTGCGCTAATGCTTCGGCATCCGCAGATGATAAGCTGTTATCCGCGCCAAGCGCCGCAGATACATCGATGCTGTCACTCACAGGTTCAGATGTTGATTTCGCAGGAGATGACACCGTTGAAGCCTTTGCTTCATTAGATGCATTATTTAATGCTTTGAGAATCGGCACACTGGCCAATAATTTTGTAACGTCCATGATATCCTCTCATGTAATGACGAATAAATCCTTTATTTCCCTGATGTTATGGACGGGGAGACGCAAATTCAGCCGGAGCATATTTGCGCCCCCTAACCGTTAAACCATAAACCCTAATAATTAATATTAGCATAAAAGATTCAAAAATGCAAAATTCATCTTTACAAGTTATGTACATTAACTTATTAAAATATAGGCAAAATTAAGTGTTATAAGGATTTTGCCATGCCAATGAAACCATCCCATAAAATACATCCTATAGTACAGAACATCCCTGAAGCACTCACCTTTGACGATGTTTTGCTTGTACCGGGCGCATCTGAAGTTCACCCTGCGGATGTCAACACGTCGACACAATTAACAAAATCGATTCGCTTAGCGATTCCTGTTCTGTCGGCTGCGATGGACACTGTTACAGGCGCAAAGATGGCGATTGCCATGGCACAAAGTGGCGGCCTTGGCATTATTCACCGTAATATGAGCCCTGAACAGCAGGCGCAGCGTGTAAAACGCGTGAAGCGCTTTGAATCGGGCATGGTCATGAACCCGATTACGATTTCTCCAGATGCGACAGTTAAAGATGCGCTGGAATTAAAAAAGATCCATAAAATCTCTGGCTTCCCTGTAACCGAAGCCGATGGCACCCTTGTTGGCATCCTGACCAATCGCGATATTCGTTTTGTTGAAAATCTTGATACGCCTGTGCGCGCATTGATGACCAAAGATCCGCTGATCACGGTTAAAGCCGACACAACGCGCGATGAAGCGAAGAAGTTACTTCAACAACACCGCATTGAAAAATTGATCATTATTGATGGTCAAAAGAAATGCATTGGCCTCATGACTGTGAAGGATATTGAGAAATCACATCTCTATCCGCATGCCAGTAAAGATAAAGAAGGCCGTTTATTGGTTGGCGCGGCCGTTGGCACAGGCAACAGCGCGATTGAACGTATTGAGTTAATGGCCGATGCTGGGCTGGATGTCATTTGTATTGATACCGCCCACGGCCATGCAAGCAACGTGATAGAAACCGTCGCCCGCACGAAAAAACTTGGTTACAAAAACTTACAAATCGTCGCAGGTAATATTGCGACCGCAGATGCAGCGCGCGCCCTTGTCGATGCGGGTGCAGATGCCGTTAAAGTTGGTATTGGCCCAGGTTCAATTTGTACAACACGCGTGGTCGCTGGCGTCGGCGTACCGCAGCTTAGTGCGATTATGAATGTCGTTGATTATTGCCAAAAAATTGGCATTCCTGTCATTGCAGATGGCGGGATTAAATATTCTGGCGACCTAGCCAAAGCGATTGCCTCTGGCGCGAATTGCGCGATGATCGGGTCAATGTTCGCAGGTACAGATGAAGCGCCAGGTGAAGTGATCCTTTATCAAGGCCGTTCATACAAGACCTATCGCGGCATGGGCTCTGTCGGCGCAATGATGCGCGGTTCTGCTGACCGTTACTTCCAAGGCGGCGTTAGCGAAGCACAGAAACTTGTCCCAGAAGGTATTGAAGGCCGCGTCCCTTATAAAGGTCCGCTGTCAGCCGTATGTCACCAATTGGTCGGCGGTCTGCGCTCATCCATGGGGTATGTTGGTGCGGCGACTATTCCAGAAATGCAGGAGAAAGCTGAATTTGTACGCATGACTGGTGCAGGCTATCGCGAAAGTCACGTTCATGATGTAACCATTACCGCAGAAGCGCCAAATTACCGCATTGAAGACTGATTCTTTTTGATTTGACATATATCAAAAACAACTTTACAAACACTCCATAACAAAAATAAGGGAGCGATCATGTATTTCACTGGGTTACGTACACATTTTCTAAAATCAACAGGCATTCGTTCATGCGGTTTTATTGCGCATGATGACGCCGCGGACACATCAACATTGTCATGGTTAGAAGCCCATTATAAGCCAGAGTCTAAATATTGGACGGTTGAGCATTGTTCGCGCGTTAGCACAAGTGAGAGCCTCACCGATGTTGTGCGCAAAGACATCACTGGCCCACGCACCTTTAAAGATGCTGTGCAAGCTATGCTCGATTTTGAACATGAACAAAGTCAAGATGCGACATTAGATATTTGGCCTGTTGACCGTAACCTTGCCGATGCCGTCGCGATCATCAAAGATCAAAAATATAGCCTGCGTCATAAAATCATGAATATCGGCCTGCCTAAATTCTAATCAATAAGCGCCCACCCGCTTAATTAAAAAAAGCCGCGGCTATAGGCTTGCTTTTCTCTGCCCTAGATTTTATGGTGGCGTCGTTTAGACGTTTGACCAAAAAGCAGAGCATAAAACAATGAATGAGACCGCATTACAACTTTGGCAGCAAACCCACGAAGTATGGCGCGATGGCCTATGGGGCGTTGATATAGGGCGCATGATTAGCGCCGTTGCAATATTATTTGGCTTCATGTTGCTGCGTGGCTTATTCAGCCGTTATGTCCTTGGTAAATTACACAAAATTACCGACAAAACCAAAAATGAATATGACGATAAAATCGTTGATGCGCTCATCCCGCCTGTGCGCTTTATTCCTGTTGTAATGGGGATATTCTTTGCCGCACATTATGCAGGCCTCCATGAAAGCGCGCCTGATATGTTCTCACGCATCATTCGTTCGCTGATCGCCTTTAATATCTTCTGGGGTCTACATCGCATCATCATGCCATTGTCGCATGCCCTGCGCCGCTTAAATGAAATTTTGACGCCAACCATGGTGCAGTGGATGTTTAAATTCCTCTCCGTTCTGACCATCTTCCTTGGCACAGCGATTATCCTTGAAATTTGGGGCATTCGCGTTGGGCCCCTACTCGCTGGTTTAGGGATTTTGGGTGCGGCTGTCGCCTTTGGCGCGCAGGATCTATTCAAGAACTTACTTGGCGGCATCACTATTTTGGCGGAACAGAAATTCCACCCTGGTGACTGGATTAAGGTTGATGGCGTCGTTGAAGGCACAGTGGATGCCATTGGATTTCGCTCAACGCAGGTGCGCCGATTTGATAAAGCACCAGTACAAGTGCCAAATTCAACTTTGTCTGATGCGGCGATCACCAATTTCTCCCGCATGACGAACCGCCGTATTTATTGGAAGATTGGCGTCGTTTACGGCACGACTGTTGACCAGTTAAAAATCATTCGCGATGGCATTACTGAATATCTGCAAAAGAATGATGAAATTGAACAGCCGCCAAAGGTTGCGCAATTCGTGCGCGTTGATGCATTTAACGACAGCTCAATCGACTTTATGATTTACACCTTCACCAAAACAACGGATTGGGGTGAATGGCTACGCGTCAAAGAAGAATTCGCTTTCTTCATCAAAGACCTTGTCGAACAAAAAGCAGGCACAAGCTTCGCCTTCCCAAGCACATCCGTTTATATTGAAAGCATGCTAAATGGCGATGCGCCGGAAGCATTTGTTCCTCCGTCAGCGTAAAATGATGCCGCTTAAATCACGTGATTAACTTTTGCCGTTAGCTTGCGTTTAGGCGCGGCAAGCTGCTAAATAAGTGCATGGCCAATATTGAAGCGCTCAACGCCGAAAACCAGAATAAACAGGATAGCTACACACCTGAAATTCTTTTGCCGACCATTCCTGCGGTTTGGGCAACCCATAGCGCTGTGCACGTCTTAAGTGCTGAAGGCGAAATTAAAGCTTATCCATTAACGCAGGCGGCGCAAATTCTGCATGGTCAAGCGGTCTTGGTCTGTCATGCGCCTTATACTTTAAAGAAAATTCCACGCCTGAATGTACAGGCCTTTGACCTGCTCGAGCTTTACGCTTTTGTTGAGCCCGTTGCGCCGCTTGTGCCGACGCCGCATGGATTGGCAACATCCTTGGGGTTAGATGCGCCACATAATCCTGATGATTATCTGATGACGATGGTTGAGGCTGTCCCTGTCTTGCTAGAGCGCCTTGCGGCCTTAACGCTGCCAGAGCGTATTCAATTGGGTAAACTTGCCGCCGCCATGGGCTTACGCGGCCGCGGCTGGGTCTGGAGTGAAACCGTATGCGCGGCGCTTGGCACACCATGTGACCCGAAAATTGATGTGAAGATGCGCGAAGTGATTGATTGGGATAACTTCCCTGAATGGGATGATGTGCCGCCAATGCCGCCGCCTGATCATTACCCCGTCACTGGCGATGAAAGCCGTGCCCGTTTGAATGAGCTGTTAGAACGCAAAGGCCAGAAAACCGTCACGCGCCTATCGCAGCAAAATTACACGACTGAGGCGAGCGCCGCCTTCTCACCAATAAATGAAGAAGGCCAACCCAATATCGTCCTTGCTGAGGCTGGTACTGGCACAGGTAAAACGCTTGGATATCTTGCCCCTGCAAGTGTCTATGCCGAAAAGAATAAAGCGCAGATTTGGGTATCGACCTATACCCGCAACCTACAAAAACAAATCGCTGAAGACTTAGAGCTTCTCTACCCCGATGAAAATCAACGTAAGAATTTAACCGCGGTGCGTAAAGGGCGTGAAAATTATCTCTGTCTGCTCAATCTGGAAGATGCGACAAAATCACTACCGCTACTCACCAATGTGACGCAGGCCGTTTCAGGTGGCTTAATGCTGCGTTGGGCAATGAAAACCAATGATGGGGATTTAACGGGCGGCGGCTATCATGGTTGGCTTGGCGGCTTATTTGGGCACGCCAATACGCGCGGCCTGTCTGACCGCCGCGGTGAATGTATTTATTCCGCCTGCAGCCATTATCGCCGCTGTTTTGTTGAAAAAAATGTACGAAGCGCCAAACAAGCGGCCATCGTTATCGCCAATCACGCGTTGGTGATGGTGAATATGGCCGCGGCGGCTGACCCTGCAGCTTTGCCACTACGTTATATATTTGATGAGGGGCATCATCTGCTGAACGCCGCCGATAGTGCTTTTAGTGCGAATATCTCTGGTCAGGAATGTTACGACCTACGCCGCTGGCTACGTGGCCCAGAAGGTGGTAGCAAACGCCGCGCCCGCGGCCTGAAAAAACGCTGTGAAGATTTACTGCCAACTAAGCAGGCCGAAGACGCCCTCGAACAAGCCCTCGCCGCCGCGAGTTTGTTACCATCCGAAGCATGGTTACAGCGCCTACGTAACGATACGCCGCAAGGCCCATTTGAAGTATTCTTAAGCGCGCTCGCCAAGCAAGTCTATGCCCGCAGCCCAGATGCAAAGGGCAGTTTCTATAGCATTGAATGCACGCCCTTCCCACTTGCTGAAGGTATGATTGATAAGATCAATGATTTAAAAGCGACCGTATTAAAAATACAGCGCCCGCTTCTCGCCCTAATCAGTGAGTTAGATGGCCGCCTTGTTAATGATGCCGACAGCCTAGGCAGCGAAACACGCCAGAGGATTGAAGCCCTTGTCGTGAGCCTTGAGCGCCGTGCGAAGGTTATGCTGAAAAACTGGGTCGAAATGCTCGACAGCCTTCGCCGCACTGAAGAAGACCTCGCCAATGATAATTATAGCGCCGAAAAAACCGCGCTTGGCGGCAAAACCGAAACGGTCGATTGGTTTGAGGTCAGCCGCGTCGAAGGCCAAGATTATGATTGCGGTTATTTCCGTCACTATAAAGACCCGCTGAAACCTTTTAGCGATAGCATCCGCAGCCATGCCCAAGGCCTGTTGATTACATCTGCGACGTTGACGGATCAAAATAGCGATGAAGATTCACGCTGGCTTGATGCCTTTGCCCATAGCGGCGCGCGTCATATGGATAAATTCGTCAAAAAATGCAGCTATGATTCCCCGTTTGATTACAAAGAAGCGACGCGCGTTATCGTGATTAATGACGTTAACAAAAACGACCTCGACCAAGTGGCGGCGGCTTATGAAGTCTTGTTCAAAGCATCAGGTGGCGGCGCGCTTGGCTTATTCACAGCGGTACAGCGCCTGCGTGCTATTCACAGCCGCATTGCCCCGAAGCTTGAACAATCTGGTCTAATGCTTTATGGGCAGCATGTTGATGCGATGGAGTCCGGTACGTTAATTGATATTTTCCGCGCTGAACCAAATAGCTGCTTGCTCGGTACGGATGCTGTGCGTGACGGCGTGGATATTCCGGGGGATTCCCTTCGCCTATTGGTTTATGACCGCGTGCCATGGCCGCGCCCAGATTTGCTACATAAGGCGCGCCGTGAATCCTTTGGTCAGCGCAGCTATGATGAACGCAGCGCCCGCATGAAAATTAAACAAGCCTATGGCCGCCTAATTCGCCATGAAGAAGACAAAGGCGTTTTCGTCATGCTCGACAGCGCGCTGCCGACACGCCTCACCAACGCATTTCCTGCAGGCGTCGAAGTTCAACGCATCGGCATCGCCGAAGCGACGAAAATCATTGAAAAGTTTTTAAACAGCTGATAAGTTTCTTTTTATGCAAAATAAAGAGAAACAAAAGAATACAGCGCCAATGCTCCTCGCCGTTGAAGGTGGTGGGACGAATTGTCGTGTGATTTTGGGAACAGCCGCGGGGCAGGAAATTGACCGCATCAAAATTGCCAAGACCGCGAATATTGCCTATGGCGATGGGTCGGAAGCGACACAGAATATCATTGATGGCCTTTTTACGCTCAGCCAGAAACATAAGATTGATATACAGCGCGCGCATATTGCGCTGTGTCTGGCGGGTGTCTCGCATACGGAGAATAGAGCTAAGCTGCAAAAGGCCTTTCAGCGTGCGGCCCTGCCCGCCCCTGTATTACAGAGCGATGCGATTGCCGGTGTACTTGCGATTGATAGCGATATAAGCAAGCCACGCGCGATAGCGATTGCAGGCACAGGGTCAATCTTGATGGGGTTAAAGGATGATAAAATCTATCGCAGCCTCGGGCGCGGTTTTCCTGAAGGGATTTTTTCTGGTTCAATTATCGGCTATGACAGTTTAGGTATTTATGCGAAAGCGCCGCAAAGCTGTAAAAGCCCAAAGCTGAAACAAGTATTTGAAGATATGATTGCGGCGCATAGCCTCCGCCACAAAAATGGGCGTTATGATATAAAGGCTGTACAGGCGTTACAGGCAAATTATTATGCGGAATTATTCCCTGCGCTTTTACAGCATTATCGCACAACGCAAGACGCGCACTCAGCATTCAAAAACTGTATTGATACGCATCTCAACGCTTATGTCGATGTCATTAATCATTTCAGTGCAGATTCAGGGATTAAGGATTTCGCTTTTGTTGGCTCGGTTGCCGAAAGCTTCCGCGATCAAATTACGCAGCAGGTTCATCCAAAAATTCATTTTCAATCTGGTGCAGTTGATGCCCTGCGCGGCGCACTAAATTTTGCGCTGCTCACCAAAGATGCGCCAGATGCGCTGCATTTAACCAAGACACCTACCATCACGGTTGATAAATTTTTCCGTCCTGAATTTTAAAACTGCGCCATAAAAAAAACGCCGCAACAATCTGCGGCGTTAAAAATCTCTATGCGTTTATATTACGCGATGGTCAATGTGTTGCTGTCCATATTGTAATAAACGGCTTTGTTGCCATCAACGGAAAGCAAATCGCCTTTTTCAGCGGCTGCATATTGCTGCTCTTGCTGCGCTGGCGTATCCATATGGTTATCAGCAAGCAATGGGAGTGCTACGCCGTTAATCATGTTAAATGTCATGCTTGCGGCAAGCATACCACCGACCGATGAGCTAACGCTGCTCCATAGTTGATCATTTTGTACGCCTTTGATAATGCCGCGGCGACGTGCTGCACCATAGCCAGCTGCGCCAAGAAGGAAACCACCATAAAGCACGCCAAATTTAGCCGCGCCTGTTGTCGCTAAAAAGGCTGTTTCTTGAACAACATTTGACTGTGGCATTGAATAAACGGCTGGCGCCATTTGGAATGTTGAAATACCAGCAAAAACCGCGGCAAAAATTGCTGTCGTGCTGTTTGCACGAATATGGTTAGCGGCTTTGTTGTATAATTTAGTGAGTGAATTCATAATGATCTCCCTGAAAATATTTTTATTAATTGTCATCGGTTATAGCAGCCCTAGAACTTATGTCAAGCAAATGCGGCGCAGCGTATATTTTATTTGATTAAGCGCTGTGCCGTGGGTATAAATACTATCTAGTCCCACGTGCCTAGATTTATCTTTAATTAAATATATGAGTAAGAAAACACATGCAGACCATTACTGTCTATGCAGGCTCTTCCGGCTTTGCCCCTGAAACCCATAATAAAGCCGCCCGTGATTTAGGCCATTTATGTGGCGAAAAAGGCATTACCCTATGCTATGGCGGGATGAATGCAGGCTTGATGTATTTGGTCGCCGAAGCCTGCCGCCGCAATAAAGGCAATGTAATTGGCGTTATTCCAGGAAAATTACGTGACAGTGAACGCGTGCACCGCGAATTAAATGAATTGATCACTGTTGATACGTTGTGGGAACGTAAGCGTGAAATGTATTACCGCGCCGATGCGATTTTCGCTCTGCCTGGCGGTTTTGGTACATATGATGAAGTTGCCGAAATTCTATATTGGGGCGTGATGGGCTTTCACAAGAAACCAATGGTGATGATTAATATCGATGGCTATTGGGATGACTTCCTTGACTTCTTTAACAACAAAGTCACGCAAGGTGTTGGGGAACTTGGTAAAGCCAGCGACTTCTTGGTCGCGGCGACATCCGCCGAAGATGCCATTGCCAAAGCTGAAGCTTGGGTTGCCCCTGATTATGCCGGCACGCGCGATGACCGCGAAGAACAACTACCGCATTATGAAGACGCGTTTAGCGATGAGCTGCTCTCCTCCATCATTATTTATGACGCGACGGCTCAAGGCGCTTATCAAATTGGCACAGCACTTGCGCTCCGTCAGCTTGGTAAACATAGCCTGCCCATCGGCATTTTGAATGTTAACGGCGCGTTTGACCCATTACTAAAATGGATTGATGATGCCTCTGCCGCGCGTTACATCACGGCAAAATGTACGGATCTTTTCGCCGTATCTCATGATGCACATGTCTTGTCAGGGAAACTGGATATTTTGTCCAAAGACCAGATTAACCTGCATGATGACAAATGGGGCGCGAAGCCAGAATTTTAAGAATACAAATAAGAATAAAAAAAAACGCGGCGCATATAAATGGCCGCGTTTTTTATGAATTCTGTTTGGCTTATTTCATTGAAACGCCATTTACAACCAGCACATTCGCAACTTGCTGAACAGCTGATTTTAGAGCTTGATCATTTAGCTCTGCCATATTCAAGACATCGTTAAATGCAACAACAAGTTCTTTCATATTTTCAGTATTAGGCTGCGCTTTGCCTTTTACTGGTGTGACACCAATTTCTTTTGCTGCGTTGATAAATTCACCGCCCAATGCATTTAATGCATATACTGCGCCTTGAGACGTGCCGTAAGTAGGCATTAGATCTGCTAATTTTTGGGAAACTGTGGTGAAACGATTTTGTAAAGACATTGCCTTAGCTCCAATATGTTTAGTGAGTAGGCCTCGTCTTTTACCATATTTATGAAAACTGTCAAGCCCTTTTTGCATAATCTTAATTAATTATTATATACAGCCGCTTTTCTCTCTGTTTTTGACGGTTTTATTTCAGGCGCACTCGCCTCACGCTCACCTTCGACATAAATATATTTGCTCTGTGCCTTTTTCTCGTCACTGCGTTTATAGACATAGATGCCAAGGACAGATAATGCGACCGCCCATATTGTGCCGAGGCTTTCGATGGCTTCGATAACCAATACGGCTTCGCGTGTGTTGAAAATCATAATATAGGCCACGCCAAACATTTGCGCCGCCCATGTCAGCGCCATGAGATAACCAAATGTTGGGCGCATGCGGCGGACATATGGGTCATTCGAGGCAATTTCCGCGCGAAGGGATTGATTGACCTCCCCCGCTAACTTGCTTTGCTCTTCGATTTTTAGGCGGGTCATTTCTTCTAAATGACGGTTGGCTTCGATTAGTTCTTCCGCGCTTAGCCCGCCTGTATTGATTGACTCCCTAAGGTTATCTAGTGCATCGGCGGTGCTTTGGGCGCCTGGGTGTTTGACGCCGCGTAATACGCCAGAGATAACCTCCACCAAAAAAGGTAAGCCCAATTGGGCGAGTATATTAATAGCCATGTTTCCCCCTAGTCTATTTACACATTGATCAAACGATAAAAGATATGCTTACCCAAAACTGCGCTTGGTTTATTATCCTTCACCCAATATGGGGCACTAATGCTTGCCGCATGATAATGAGTGGCCCCGCCTGTCACATCTTCACCGAGTACATCCGCCACAGCGCGGCGCGCGATGCGTAGAGCCGTCACAAAATATATGTCACTTTCGGCGGAGAGCTGAATAAGCTTAGCGCGGTTTGGGTCATCCTTATTCCAGCAAGAAAACTGAAAGGGTTTTTGACAGATTTGCACAATGTCATTGCCCCACCAATAGCCGCCGAGTTTTTTGCTGACTTTTAAACGGTTGAGGATGACCTGCGCTACTGCTTGCATACCCGCACTGCCCTCACCGCGCGCTTCTCCCCATAATGTGCGCGCCAATGTATCAACGGCAATTTCATTGTAGAAATTCTGTGCCTTAATTTGGTCATCACTTTGTTTGGGCACTAGGCCAAATGGTTTTAGCGTGCGTTTTTTCATGTCATGCGCTCCTTATTCGCGTGGGTAAAACAAAAAAAAAGCGCCACCCGAAGGTGACGCTTTTCAAATTCTTATATGTTTAGGTCTTTATTTCTTTAGGCCTTTGAGCCAGCTATAACCTTTACCAGCGGCGCCAAGCATCTTGCCTGTATATTCTTCTGTCGCGCCCCAAAGCTGACCGCCATAATGTTTCGCCATGGCATCTTTTGGCAAGGTCACGCTCATATTATAATCGCCAACCAAATCGTTGAATTTCGATAAATTCGTTTCATCCTCTAAATGGCTGATGATCAATTCTGCGCGTTTCACCAAGATTTCATCGAGAACATAATTACCTGCTTGCACAGCTTCTGAGCCTTCAATATCTATGAGGGCGTTAATAGTTTCCTGCTGATTATCGCGCAAATATAATGTTTCGCGCGCCTCGTCAGAGCCTGCCAAAGTAATCAGCCCTTTGTAATTTGCGCGTGATAATACATTCGCGCAGCGTGTTTCAAAATCATATGATGCGACCAAATTTTCAAAATCAGCGCGGCAGTCTTGCTTATCCATTGCTTCAAGGATTTTTGGTGCGGCTTCGATTTCCACCATATTTTTCATGGCTTCGTTTACACTTGTATAAACTTCCGCCAAATAGCTTGGTGATTTTTTATCTGCATAGAGCGCTTTATCAAGCGCCGCGATCGTATCGACAATCATTTGTTTGTCTGCTTCGATGCGTAGCTTAACTAAAGATTTCGCGAGTGAGGCTTTAATGCCTTTTAACAACGTTGCACCTGTTGGCAAAACGCCGTCTTGCGTGCCTTGACCGGCGAGCATTTCATCAACGAAAATGGCATCCCAACTTGTCGCCGCAACAGCGATTTTGTCTTTGAGCGCTTTAACCTGAAGCTCACCTGCCCAGCCATCCATATTCTTCACAGAATCTTTGACGTCTTCTACCTTGTCTGCCGCACGTTCCCATGCTTTTGACAATTTATCACCGAGCCCTTTAAATTTCATTTTCAACACACTCCATAAAAGTTATGACTTTTATTATTAGCCTAGGTTATTACCCTTATTCTTTTTTGCAATCCAGCCAAGTGCTTGGCCTGCAATTGCCTTCGCGCCATTTGTCAGCTGCGCACCATAGTGAGACGCATAAGCCATCGCATTTGATGACACAGACATCGACAAGTTATATGTGCAAATATCTTCGCTTAGGTTATAAATTGCATCACTTTGGTCAACTGTCAAATCCGTTGACAAAGCAGCGGCTTTATCCGCGATTTTACCAAGCGCTTTAACGCTTGCTGAAATTGTTTTTGTTGCGTCTGTATTTGAAACATCAAGCGCGCTAACGCCAAGTGCTTCAGCGGCTGGACTTGCTGTGATTGTCGCCAATTTACCAGGCTTACATTTCGCTAAAACTGTCGCGCAGCGTTCATCGTAAGAGAAACCAGCAACCAAAACATCAAATGTTTCTTTCTTGCCGCCTTTTGTGAGCGCATCTTGCAGCTTCTCATTTGTATCAAGGCTTAACACGTCAGCGATTGTTTTTTGTGTTGTTTTGTAAAACTCTTCAAGAGATTTAACATCAACCTCACCTTTTGAACTGGTAATTTTACCAAGATTGATAATGATCTCACCCAGTGCTTCACCGCTTTTCACGCCTTTAACACGTGGCTGTGCAAGGGTGAGGATATCTTTGATCGATGTAAGAAGGTCAATGCCTTTCGCTGTACCGCCTGCGGCTTTATTGGAAACGTCATTCAGCATTTCATCAAGATATACAGACATCCAATTTGTGCGGGCTTGCTCAACACGATTAGCAAGTGCTTGAATTTGCATTTTATTCGCGGCAGCGGTTGGGTTTTCAGCGACTTCATTATATTTAGCCTGAACTTGCTTCGCAGCGTCTTGCGCTTGATCCGCAAATTTTTTACCCGCCTCAGCAGCTTGGCCTGCTGCTTGGGTAAGTTGACCTTTAATTTTCTTTAAATTATCGCTGCTAAAAAATGACATTACACACTCCGCCTTTTATACCTGTAGTTAAAATTCTGGTGCAGACATTAACAAATTATTAACGTTATGTCAAATACTATTTTGCCCTTTCAAGGCCTCCGTCTTTAAGGCCGTGCGGTCAAGTTTAGCTTCAATCCGTAGTAAGTGACTGGTTAGACGATCTTCCAGGCTATGAACATGCGAAAGCCGTGCATAGGATTTCGCGGTTTCAAGCTTATGGGCATTTAAACCATCGCGCAGCTGCATTGTCCGCGCCTCAAGCAAGGCCTGCATATCACGCAGGGCGATCTCACTTTGTGTTTTAACGCGCCAAATCATCCAGAACAGCGCACTCATCGCGGGGACATCGACAACGGATATCCACCACTGCAAATCCAATGTGGGCATGCTGTATACTCCTTTTCTTTAAACTTTAAAATCGCTATCCGCCATATGTTGGCCGCCGCTGCCTTGCCATGCAGGGTAATGGTTACGCGTGTGTGTTAAGGCGCGGATGCGGACAGGTTCAGCGGCGAGCGCCCCTGCCGCGGCATCTAAACCATCGTCATGCGCGCCAGTTTTCTCAGGGCGCCATTCCTGCATTTCGCGGATGAACGGCGTTTTAATGACGCTGCCATGTACATATAAGGCGCGCGCGGCCATAACGGCATCAAAGGCCTCGATTATGCGCACGGCTTTAGGACGGCGACTGGCCAGTTCAATCACGGCTGTAGCTACGCCCGAAGCCGCCAATTCACGGCGCAGAATATTCGGCAAGAAACGGCCAAGGCCGTTAATTTCAATCGTGATAGACGGCAACATAAGCGCCTCGGCAATTTTGACGACTTGGCGGCATTGCTGCGTTGCTTCATCCTCGCGGCTGTCTGCCTCGCTTTTGATATAAGCGCAGCGATGAAGATAATAACGCCCGGCCTCATCACTAAACACAACCGCGAGGACGGAGCTATCCCCCTTCCCCTGCGCAGCGGCAAAGGCAGGATCCCAAAAGGCTGAACATGACACAAGCTGCGTATCACCAAGCCATAACTGCGCGCGGCCTGCTGCTTGCTTATAGGTGAGGTCTTCATCGTAAATAATGAGATCTTCAGGGTTCAGGCGGCCTTCATTAATGGATACAGGCTGCAGCATCATCTGACTTTGAAATTTATTCGGGCCGGTATGGGTTTTGATGCGTTCAATATCGGCGATGGTGTAGCGCTCAGGCCATGCGGGCGCACCGTCTACTGTAATGATCGGACAAAGCAGGCGCTTAAAATCCTGCAAGAACGGTACATCCTCGCCAATTTCTTTGCGCGGGGCATCCGCATATATCGAGTAATAATGATGCGGCGTCCCGACATAAAGCCGCGTGCCGCCCTGTACCAAGACATAATCAATCTCGAGCAATTTTTCACGCAGATCCGCGCGTTTTTCAGCCGTGTCACAAGTTTTAGGTACTTCAACATCATCACAGATGACCACTTCAGCGCGGCTGCCCGTAATATTGGATGTAATGCCCTTGGCCTGCATCGAGGGGTCACGCTTTTCTTGGTCACGCTTGATGATGAAACGGTCAGATGCCCATTGCTCTTTCTTTTCGGGCAATAAATGCTGCGTCAACATATGACGTTCGATAATCTTTTTTACATTACGCACCATTTTGCGGGCTAGGTTCAAATCCGCAGCGAGGACAAGTATGCGCAAGTTGGGATCGGTAAAAAGCAGCCACGCACAGAATAACCCGACTATGGTCGATTTACCGCAGGATCGAAACGCCATCAACAGTAAATAACGTTCATCATTCTTCCATGCCTGTTCAAGCCAGTGGGCGATACGGTAATGGACATCCGGCGTGGATAGACCTTGCCCCCTGTTCCATATCGTCAGGAACAGCGGAAATGAGATCATGAATGATAAATCCTTTTAAGGCAGGCATAAAAAAAGCCCCGCTAATGCAGGGCTTTTGCGAATGAGATATTTTTAGATTTTTTTAGAACTTGTCTAAATCGAATTTCTTACCAGTAGATTTAGGTGTTTTTGGCGCTGCTTGATCGCCCATTTCCGCATCTGCTTGAGATTTCTTAACTGGCTTGCCTGCGCTTGTAAGGTCAACATCTTCACCTGTTGATGCGCCGTTAAATAGGTGTTTCGCAAAACCGATACCCATTTGAGTACCTTTACAAACAGCCGCACTTGCCAATAGTTTCGAGCCGTAAATTGTCCAGCCCAAGCCATAAGTCATGTAGCCGGCACCAATACCTGCAGCCAACACGCCGACAGACACCAATTTCTCAGTTGGTGTTTGTGCTTTTGAAAATGGTGAGTAAATTGCGGCCTTAACTGGCGGCATTTGATAAATTTTATACGCGCTTTTGCCAACCCAAATTGCAGCGTCTTTTGCGTTTACCGCAAATTCGCCCAACATAGCAAAAAAGTTAAACGTATTTTGTAATTTTGAATTTGTTTTTTGTGCAGGCTCGTTCTCAAGATCTTTTAAAACGTCTTTCGCTGGCTGCTCTTTTTTTGGTGTGCTCATTTTCTCACCTACATTATCCCTATTGAAACTATGAACCCTGTTTACACAAAAGAATATTTTATGTCAATAGTTTTCCCATAATTATTTTATTTTTTCACTATAGTGATCCAATTCATTCTGCGCTTCAGCAATTAAGCCCGCTAATAACGCATCATTTGGATCTTGCTTGACTTGGTTATCCAACAAATCCGCCCATTTCGCAAGCTTGATTAGCAATTCAATATGCGCGATGGCGACTTTGCAGGCACTATGATGCGCCGAAAAGCTTTTGGCATCTTCGGGCGCATCTTCACTGAGGACAAAACGGTGATAGGATTCCAAACTATGCTTAATTGCATCCGGCAGAAATTTAGCGATTTTATCACGTGAGGATTCCTCTAAAGACTTACTCATATAAATACCTTTCCGGTTTAGACGATTAGAAGCGCGACACGATATACCAAGCCGCGCCATTGGATACGACCGTAATCGCGTTATAATGACTGGTCAGATTTTGCGCATAACCATCTGGCCCGCTGCCGCCCTGCTCGGTGATTGTCACATAATTTGATGAGGGGTCAGTCTTTTTAATGGTGATGACGCGGCCAATCGCTTCTACCGCATCGGCTGGTGGCAATCGCGCCGTTAACGCCCCGCCATAGGATGACAACAGGTAAATATCAACCGCCATATCAATATCATATGTACCTGTCCCTTCATAAAAACGTGTATTCCCCGCTGAACGGTTGGACGCTACGACATGCCAACCTGCACCATTCGAGACCATAGTGACATAGTCATCCTCCCCACCGAGGAAGAAATCCGCGCCATCAGGGCCGCTGCCGCCGCCTGCTTCACGGATGGTGACAATATTGCCAGATATATCAATTTTCTTGACCGTCATACTGACCCCTTCAGCCGTGCTGGCGAGCGGTAATTCAACCACTAAAGCACCACCATAAGATGACACCAAATGCACACTATGGGATAAATCAAGCGTCACCGTGCCTGACGCCTCAATATATTCCGTATCATAGCGCTGCAAGGTGGCCTTCATATCGGTAACGACGGTTTTCTGCATGAAGTTCTTTTCAGGGTAGCCTGAATTATAAGCCGCGTATTTACCGCCCGATAAATCCCATATCGCCGCGCCATCGGACACCGAAAGCAAATTATAAATGCCCGTATCATCCGAACCATTTTCTAGCTTAATATTCGGCACGCCATTTGAACTTTCGGCATAGGGGTTAATCAGTAAGGTTTTATAGGAATCTGCGCCGATGCGGAAACACGCTTCGGCCGTGCCTGCGACATTGGCCTCACAATCGACAAGACTGTTATTATACTGCCCTGCTTCGATATAAAAACCGCTGCCTGTCGTTGACGTGCCATGCGAATAGGCGCGGCAGGCGTGAAATTTATTGGCGTTTGGCGTATCCCCTTCGCCGCTTTTGGTTAAATGAAAACCATGCAAGGTCATTTGTTCGACCAAGACACGGTCAAAATTATTCCAGTAACATGGCTTATTCGTGTCGTCATACCCATCAAGCTGCACACCCGTCGCTGCGCCTATAATACTCACATCAGTGATATTACACTGCACACATGGGCGGCCAACGCCATAAAGTTTGAGGCCGATTAACCCGCCCTCAATTTGAATATCACGCAACGTGATAAAATCCGCGGTTAGTTCAAGCGTGACGAAGCTATTATCAATCGCCTTCAACACCGAAGCCGCGCCCGCACCATAAAGCATCTGCCCCGCATCAAGGCTGATTGTGCTGCTGACCAGATATGTGCCTGCGGGCAAATACACGGTAGCATGCGCCGCCAAAGCCTTCTGCACGGCGAGCGTATCATCGGTTAGGCCATCCCCCGCCGCACCGAAGTCTTTCACCGAAACAATATCGGCATTTTTATCACTCGTTGTGCGCGTGACCGCGCCATAGCCCTGCGCCGTATAATTAGGCGCAGCGGCGGCATTGGTCAGCTCGACCGCAATCGGGTCGCCATTACCATCGAAGCCCAGCGCCTTTCCCGCGCGGATCGACTTTGCAGGTAATTCTGTATTCGCCGTCGTTTCATGGTCGGCATAGCTTAACATTTGCGTTTGCTTCCGTGAAACCTGCTGTACCGCGCCGACCAGATAATCAAATTCATTATTCAAAGCGCGGGCGGATAAATCCCCACCCTCAATAAAATCCGTCACACGCTCAAGCGGTAATTCACGCGACAATGTGATTTGCAGGCCAGATGTCGGCGCGCTATCAAATTCAACATAGCCGCCTGCTGTTACGCCTGCCTCATAGACCATAAAGCCACTCGTCTGCTTCGCGCCGTTGAGATAAACTTTCAAATCCTCATCCGCGAAAATCGGGAATGGAAAATCAAACCGCGTTTCCGAACCATTCGCCGTATAGCGTATAATCGGCGCAACATCCGGCATTTTAATATGATCACTGCTCATATCAATTACTCCTTGTTTAGGGTGATATTTTATTTTTAAGACTGGCTTACAGCAAAGCGCGTTCTAAAGCTTGATTGGCTTTGAGTTGTTGGGTTTGCAGAAGGTTAAGGGTTTGTTGGTTGGAAAGGCCCTGGTCGAGGGCTTTTTTACGCAATGTGTCGAGGGCATCGGCGGCGTTTTTCTCTTCCTCGCTTTGATCGAATAGCCCAAGTAAAACGGCTTCACCGCTGCCACCTGGGGATGAGCCAATGCCCGATGCACCATATTGCGCACGTTGGCGGGCAACGGCACGTTTTAGAGCAGCACGGCGGCGGCTTTCTGTATCTACGGCGGCCTGTGCAATTTTCTGTTGTTCTAACGCCGCATTTTGCTGTGCAATCTCCATATTAATTTTCTGCTGCTGTTCAAGCTGCGTTAAATCATGCTGCTGCTGACGCGTTAGATCGCTATTTGATTTATTACTGATGCTGCTGGCCAGATTTGTGCCCGCATTAATGATTTGAAATGCCGTCCCCAATGCAGGTGTCACCGCACCAAGCGCCGACACAGCCGAACTAAATGAAGCCATTTTATTTCTCCTAATATATTGATTTAATCATTCACTTTAATTTCCGATGTGACCGAGAGCAGTTTAAACGGCCGCGGGTCGGATTGCTCAATGCGCCAGAGCGGTTTGGTTAAGTCCCGCGCCCAGCCGAGGGAACGCAGGCGAATATCGCCGCTCATCACAGGTGGCGGCGCATCAAGAATAAGGTCTTCGCCGATTTGTTTGAGCGGAACGTCCTGCAGGCCGCGTCCGATGTCGATGCGCATGGCTTGTGTTTCTTCGATGCGAAATAAAGCTTCAACCAAACGAATGGCGCGGCCGCCGCCGCTTTCGCCGATGAGGTTCGGCGGTAGAGGCTCAACAATATGGGTGAAGCTGAGGCCGATTTGCACATTGGATGCCGCAACGGGCAACGTGATACTGCCGCTCGCCACCAATATCGGGTCGAGGCGGATGTCATCAGCGAGGATATCAACATATTGCCCATCCAAATGGTCAAGGCCGCTCCACACCGTTGCAGGGGTTTCGCTTTCGCCTGCGAGGCTAGAATCCATGAAGCTTTCATCATCGAAACGCTCGATCAGATAATCCCCGCCACGTTCAACCAGCATATAGACATCATCACCGACAACGGAAATTGATTTTACATTGCCGAGCGTGTCATGCACCGTCCATGCCGCGACTTGTTCAGCGCGGTATACGGTGAGGGTTGCAAATTTACCATCACCACGGGCAATGAAAAGCAAGCGGCGTTTCTTATCATAGTCTTGGTCGAGTGGATCTTTGATAATATGACGCGACAGCAAGGCAAGGTCGGTTGAAGAGTACGCTTGTTCCACATCTGTATAGAGGAATTCACGAATTTCCTGCAAATTACGGGCAACGAATAGTGTTGCACCATCAACGTCAATTGGCGGAATATAGCGTTCAATGGCTGAGCCAATACGGGTCTGGCGCAGTAATTCGACAGTTGATGGCGTTAGGGGTGAGCCTGTAACCATCCATTCCGCACCACTGGTGAAAACTTGTAAGTGACGACCAGAGAAGACAGCGCGAATGGCGTTAACCTGATCTGACAATATCGCGAATTCGATGGCTTCGTCATCTAGGCCTTCACCGAGGTCGAAATTAAACAGATCCCCCGATTTAGAAAACCAGATACGGTTTGGCAGATCCCGGCTGCCGCCAATGACCAAGCGATCCTGATGGAAAGCGAGCGTCACTGGATAACCCCGCGCGGGTGAGAAAGCCTGTTCCTGCCAATCAATCGTCGCCGCGGTATCAATCAGGTTTTCTTGCGTTTCGACTGTCACGACAGTGGCGGAATCATAATCCGTCACGAGGACTTCTTTGCCCCCCACACGCAGGCGGGTATTTTCATGCAGCAAAGTGAACACGGGCGCTGACGCCGTCAGGGTGATTGTCCCTGATGTACCCGATGGCGTGAGCGTCACCTGCGCGCCTGCAAATTTATAATAAGGCTGATAATTGCGACCGCCATCTTCAAAGAAGCTCCAATCCTGCAATGCCCAAGACGCATCCGAGAGACGCAGCAATTGCTTCGGCGGATAATCTGGGTGGGCGAGCAATAATGTATCGGCTGATTGCGTCCAGCCGAGCTGTTTAATATCCGCCTCTGGCCATGGTGAGGCTACGCTCGTGACTAATGTATCTTCCAAATAGATGGAGATTTTTAAGTCTGTAACAACCAGCAAATAGGTTTGCTGTGTGTTAAACTCGAACGGGATAAGACGCCCAGCCCCTTCGGCGGTATCAACAAAATATGTGCCACTGCGGCGTGATATACCGCCCGTTGGATGAATGAAGATATTGCGCAAAGCGAGCGCGCCATTTTCATAGGCGTTCAGGTCACCGCGCCCAAGCAAATCGCGGGAAACCTCGCCCGCCGTGAAGGTGGTTTTAATCTGTCTAATGCGTGACATGGCTTATTCCTGTTCGTAATTCATATGGTCAATAGAAGGCTTAATCGCGAATGTCGATTAAGGTGAAATCCTGAATGTAATTCGGACTTTTTTGCTGCGCGTCGATTTGACGGGCGCGGGCGAATTCATCTTCCGAAATACGGAATAATGCTTCGGCGCGGGATGTGCTTTCGGTAATCGGGATACAGAATTCTGCTGAGAGCCTTGCGATAACCGCCGCATCAAAAAATGGCGGAAAGGCTTCTTCATCAGGGCGGTAAATATAGGTCAGCGTCACGGCATCATAATCACAATGCAGCTGGCCTTGGGTGATGCGGTAATTTACGCCGCGCCCTTTTGCCCCTGTGCCGCAGGAAATCGCCGTTAAGAAATCGACTGGTAATTGAAAGGCGTATTCATAATCCGCAATCGGGCTTTCGCTGAGTGCCGTTAGCTTGATTTGCCCTGTCGCGAAACTCCAGCGATAGGATGACAGCAGCGCATCACAGACCGGCGCATAAAGTGCCCCTGCAATTTCACTTTCCGCTGTGCCGTCTTCAAACGAGGTAATCGGCGCAGCCCCCAATCGAATAAGCGCACGCGCGCATAATGCAACATCATTTAATGCCATTTTATTTCTCCTAATATGTTGATTTTATGTGTTAAGCCTTAGAATATTGCAGCTATAGCGGTTTTCGAAATTACCAAATAAAGTCATTTATCTCGTCTTTCTATTGTTAAAAAGTACCCATCTGCACCGTGGGTGTGAGGACATGGGTGGAACGCACAGAAGATGTGCAAACGGCGCAGATGGGCGGCACGTAACCGTGGCTTAAATTTAAGCGTAAAATTTACGCATAAGCCGCGATGGTTACGGCACTGCCGGTATTAGCCGTTACGATGTAGAAAATCGTATCCGGTGTACCGTCAGTATCAATATTCGCGATGATTAAGTCATTTACGCGCAGCATATCTGCCGCGCCATCAAAATAGCCTGCGCCTGCAACGGACGCATCCGTTGTCGCGTAATGCCACATCGTGAATTTATTGGCATAGGCCAATACGCTGAGTTCATTGATTTTCAATGTCATATTAAGATCCTTTCTTTAAATTTTGGGAATGTGATGCGGCTTAAGCAGGTGTTTCATCGCAATCGATTTTGACGATGCCGCCTTGGTCGATTAGTACAGCGCCTTGGCTCATCATGTTATTGACGAAGTGCGCGGCGCGATCACCATGCCAGCTGATATCTGTGTTCACATCTTCACCCGCGGCGTGACCAACAGCCGTTTTGTGGAACCAGAAACAGCTGCGCACACCTGAACCATCAATCGGTAAGCCTGAATGAGGGATAAAGATTGTGCCAAGCCATTCTTTAGCTTGTGTGCCCTTCCATGGCAGCGCGTCTGGGCCGATATAATCCGCATTTGAGAATTCATCGATAGAGAGTAAATCGCTCCATTGTTTCCAGCCGATCACGGCGAAGCGTTGACCATCATCCGGCACATCATTTTCACCGAGAAGTTCAAAGGCCTCGAGAACCTTAGCTTTGGTTAGGCCAACGCTATCATCGCTGATCACATTTGTTGATGCTGTATCAAGTGCATTGATGATCAGTTCATCTGTTTTGCGGCCAAGGGCATAGGCACCTGCATTGGCGATGATCATACGCTCGTCAGTTTGCAGCTTAAGTTCATCTAGACGATCAACCCAATCACCGGCGTAATAATCTTGCAAAATACATTCAATAGCTGTGTGATCCAAATTCATCACTGGCACCATGCCATGTGTTGATTTTGTTGAGGCAACGCCCTTACCCACTTTTTGGAATGTCGTTGATGCACCTTTCACGCCATTGACCGTACGCACTGCACCGCGCAGCTTTGACCCTTGACGTTGATATGCTTGGTGAACCTCTTGTTCAAACTGTTTGATAAAAGAATTTTCTAAACTTGTAGACATATTAACCTCTTGTTAAGTTTTAGGATGTTAGAAATATGCTCAGCAGTTTATAGGCCGCGTAGTTAGACCTGACCGATCGCAATGGTTGGATAAGATTTACGGGCCAGCGTTTCTGGTTAACCGTATAGCACAACGACAGCGCAACATAACTTTATTTTCATAAAACTATTGACAAGCCTGTTTGTGTTATGTATAAAAACGTTCTAATATAAGGTAAGGCTTAAACTTCAGAGCACATATATACAAACAATATACGTAAAATAAGAAGCGCCTGCCCTATGGATAGAACTAAAATTTTTGTTAAAAGTAGTACCCTTGAGGACTCGGCTGCACTATATTAAACTATAGCTAGTGGGTCCTTGTGATGTGGGAGAATTAAAATTATGCTTTGGAAAAAACTCGTTGAAAAAGCGCTTCGTGAAGAAAGCGAAATGAACGCCAGCACAACAATTCGTTTGCAGGCCGATAACGTGGCACAACGCCGCGCCTATCCACGCCGTGAAAACGACAAATGTGTGTCTGTCATTGATGATCACTTCATGCCAATCGAAAATTGGAGCATGAGCGGCGTGCTGCTGAACGGTGATGACCGTATGTATAACATTGGCGACAATATTGAAATGCTTTTGAAATATAAAACATCAAAAGGCGTTGTCGAAGTTCAACAATCAGGTCATGTTGTCCGCAAAGGCAATGAGCGCATTGCATTGGAATTTTCACCGCTCAACAGACAAGCGTTCCAAGATTTTCAACGTGTTATTGATGACGACGCAGCATCACAATTTGCAGCATCGCAAGCATAAACACGCGGATTTATTCTCCGTATAGGGTTTTAAAACCTTTTGTGACCTCGGCTATATAGGCGGGGTCTTTTGTTTTCCAGTATTTCGGGTCCGCCATCATGGCTTTCAGCTTATCTTCATCCGCTACGCCGACACCGTCTTGTGCGCTATCAATTGCAGGATTTTCCGTTTTCATCATGCGGTAGAGCGCCATGACGCCTTGATAGGAACCAGACAAACCTGCGAGCACATCCGCTGGCAAATTCTTTTGCCCATAGGCCAGCAATTGACGGGATACTTCCTGCCACTTCTCTGCCCCGCCAAATTCAGCGACTAAACGGTCAAGTTCACGGTCAGCTTCAAACTCGGCTGACAATTCAACAACAAGTGGGATAAGCTTTTCTGCCGCGGCATCATAAAGCATCTGTACTTGGTCATTGGTGAAGCCTTTTTCAAATAAACGTGCGTTTAATTCCGCATCGACATCAAATAGGCCATGCGATAAATCAACATTGTAATCATCGGCGCAATCAGGGCAGCCAAGCTCTTTCATCGCGCGGCGGCGGCCTTCGGGCTCAGCCAATGACGGGCCCATTTGCGAGAGTTTCTTTTCCAAAGCCATATATGATTTTAACAAGGCATCGGTGCGCAATTCGCCGGTTTGCGTATCGATGAATTTTTCAGGCACGCGAATGTCACCTGCCCCCTCATCGGTCATTTGATCCATAGGCTTATTTAATAAATTTTCATCCATAATGATCTCCTTCTGGTGAATGATAAACATGAAAGAACCGCATCAAGCACTAACGCTCAATGCGGCAAAATTTAATGACAATTATCCCGTTTATTGGCAGGACTATAATCCTGTATTCGCTAAAGACTATTTAGCCACACGAGGAAAACACTGCAATATCAGTGCTATTAGAAAAAACGGGCAACTTATGGCAGAAAACCCGCCATAAAACAACCATACCAAATCCTCTGGATTCATCGTGTATTCCATTTGAGGATTTAAATCCCACTCTGCATAAGTTCCTATAGATGCTGTAATTAAACCCGCTACTATGCCTATACAAAATATCATAAAGCTACTTTTTTTCATTGTTCTCCCACGGCTTTTCTTTTACGAGAATTTCAACTCTAGCGCCATAGTCACTAACCTTTTGAGCGCCCAAACTATGGTAAACAGAAGCTATCTCAGCAGTCGATGCATTAGGCATTTTTTCTTTAATTCTCTTGAGCAACTCAACGCCTGCTTCTATATTTTTATTCTTATCATTTAAATCTTCGCGTGAATAGCCCAGATCTTTCCAATATTCAACATGGACATTCATCGGACGTATTGTCTTTTTATCTGGTTTTATACGGTCATAATACCCCTGCGTAGTCTCCAAGTGAACAATTGCCTTAACTAAATCAGGGTCTAAATCAGCCTTTCTTGCTTCGCTCTCAATTTTATCGTTGTTTTCATTAACTTCACTCATGATTGGCCATGCGTAGATCGGTCTCTTAGGATTAGCGTCTGGGTTCTTCACAACCTTTATAACTTTACCTTTATTATTGATTATAGCATCCTTCCTGTCTTGAGTTGATGTGGCCTCAGGTCGTGGCGCTGGCTTGGCTATGGCACTATCTTCCGTACCATCAAGCGTAAAAGATTTCTCGGCCGATATGCTCATCATATTTTGCTCTTTACGTCTTTTCGCTTCTTCATGAACGCGCGCGAGGATTTCAGCAGTTTTAAAAACACCACGGTTTTCGCGGCTGCGTTTAGTATTGCCTTTAGCCGTATTTATTGCGTCCGCGATAGTATCTATGCTACCGATCAGTTGCTCTGATTGCGTTGGTAGCGGCGCAGGTTTATTGTATAAATCTGGCACTTGCGCAATAATGCCCTCTCGAATTTTGGGCGTTTTACGGGATGGTAATGTGCCAGTAATATCGCCACCAAAGCCAATAGAGATGCTGTCGTCTTCCTTATAATCCCAAAGCGCTTCAGCGGGTGTCAACGTAAGTTCCTCAAAGATGCTGCGCTCAGTTTCACCGCCCGGTTTCATTACACCATCTATTTTTAGTTTTTTGTCCTTTTGGTATTTAATAATCCCGTTTTCCATCTCTTTGGTAATGAACGGCACTTCAGTATCTTCATCAAAATAACCGAGTTTATTTAAATGGCGTTTGGTTTTGACAATATCGTCAGGGTCATTGGTGCGGTTGTTCCCAATGTTTGATTTTAATGGCTGTTCAAAATTTCTAAATAACGGCATGATCAATTCCTTCTTATGACTTATTACCCTGTTTTAGCTTGGGCGATGAGGCGTTCGATTTGGAGGATGATTGCGCGTTGACCTTCGCGATAGCGTAGCATTTTGTCATCCGCATCTGGGCCGAGGGCGTTGCAGCTATATTGGCTGTGGAGCCATGCTAAAACCTTCTCGCCATCCGCCGTGGTGAAGCAGCGTAAAAAAGACGGCGCAATGTCTCGCGCCGCTTTTGATTGTTGCTGTAAATGCTGTTTACGGCAGGCCATGAAGGCTGAAGATAATGCGCCAATACATGCGCAGTCCATTTTTTGTTTAAACATTGGCGATATCCTCCGCAGTTATGCCAACGTTAGCCATAGCGTCTGGCTGATTAAGGCCAAGCGCACTGACAAGGTTATCATCACGTTTAATAATATGGTTAGGCACGCCGAGTGCTTCGCCCAAGAATTTAGCTGCCGCGACTTGGTCAATCACCATTGCCGCAGCTGGGCCAAGCGCCTGCACCGTTTGTAGCCATGACAATGTCGTTTGGATATTACGCTGCCCCTGCGCGCGTGCGAGTGGTGAGCGATATTCAAGGGCAATGCTGCGCCCATCAAGGGTGATGTCTGGTATTTCACCGCGGCGTTTTAGAATGTCCATGACGCGGCGGATGAGCGGCGTCAGCAATTCCGCCTGTAAACGCCCATAGGTCGCGCCCAGAATTTCCGCCATTTCAGCCGAACGTTCGAGGACTTCTGTCGCGGTCATTGCCCGCCCGCCAAGCATCGCCAAACGGTCAATCAGCAACGCATGACGGATGCGGGCGCGTAGGTCTTCGAGCACTAATTCAGACACATCAAATTTACCGGGCATTTCTAGCGGCGTTAAACCACGTGAGCCAACAGCCTTTGGGATGACTGCGCCAGGTTTAAGTTCAATATTCGCGGCGTTTAAAACGCCATCGTCATCCGCCTGCCAAATGCCTGTCACGGCAATGGATGCATTTTTTAGGACAAGTTCAACCACCTTATTGGCGGTTTTAATGTCAGGCAGCGCCTTCATCACAGGTGAGCGGCCATAAATTTCCCCCGGTGATTTCATCCAGCGGAAATTGATAAATGGCGAATGCCCCAAACGCTGACGATGGATGAAGACATCATCATCGGCGAGCAAGACATCATACATATAATATGTGTCTTTCGGCGTTACGGATTCAAGCAGCTTCACTTTAGCTTTTGGGTCTTTATCCAATTTTGATAAAAGATGCGCGGGTAAATCCGCCTGAGGGAAGCGCGCTTTGATTTGTTCAATGCTCATCTCGAAACTACGGAAGGTGCAGTCCAATGTCGCATTCACGCCCTCACCCACAGCAAATTGCTGCAGCGGTAGCGCCGTGAATTTTAAGGCGGAGAATTCACCGGGGGCAGCTTCTTCGACCATAATGCTCGCCGTGCCGCCAATGACCAAGTCGAGGAAGGATTGATGGATCTCGACATTAAAATTGCTACGGTCGATATGATCCTGCATGATTTTGGCGATGCTGTCTAATTGCGGCGCCATCTTATCGGCTTGCTCCGGTGGAATATCAGGCCCCGGTTTAAAGCCAAACCATGCGGACCACGGCGGCGTTAAATTCGCTAGCAAACTAGAGGCCAATTGATCCGTTGCATCAAGGGCGGTCGCATCATAAATATCTTTGCCATGTGCTTTGCCTGCAGTGAAGCCGCCGCTATTTATGCTGCGCTGTGGTAAGGTATAGGCATAACAATCAGCCCATAGGCCTTCCCATTTGCTTTTATTACTTAAGGCGGCGCTATAACGCTCCTTAAGCGTGTTAATATCCTGACGTTGCTGATCCATCTTTATTCCCCTAATAGTGATTTACGACCTGGGACAATCTCATTCTGTGCCAGTAGACCGCCAAAGCTTGTCTTCACCGTTCCTGTGCGTCCACGCGCACGGCGCGCAATATTTTCAGCGCGCAAAGTTGACGTTTCTTTGTCGCTCAAACCTTCGGTTGTCGTGGTGTCTGTCGCCGTGTCTGATGACGCATTGCCGCCCGATGAGGTTGCGGTCGTCGTGGTTGTCGATGATGTTGACGGCACCGTGATATATTGGACGCGCACTGGCTGCGGCGCTTTCGGTTTTGAAACTAAGCTTCCCATTGATATTCTCCTTATGATCAATTTAAAATTTACTGGCGGCGTTTTAGCGCCTTATAAAGCTGCCATGGCGTAATCACCCCAAAGCCGCGCAGGCCAATCATGCGCTTCACCATTTCAACGCAGGTGAAAAACATTGGCGGCTGTATTTTTTTAGGGGGCGTTTCTAATGTCACCTCTAGCGCGCAGCAATTTTGCTGTTCAATCCACTGAATGACATTATAAGTCGCAGGCAAATCATGGCTGATGACTTCCGTGTAATGCGCCATCGGGTCAATGCTGAGCCAACGGCGGCCGTCGTTAAAGATGATGAAACAATGCCGAAAACCGGGGCGCAGGAACCGTAAAAACCACAATTCACTGACCCCTGAAAAAATAACCCAGCAGCGCATGGCTTATGTCCGCACGTCCGAAAACGAAATATGATTAGCGGCGCGCATAGAATAGATTGGCATATGATCTTTGTCCTCCTTGCCCAGATGCGGCGTTACCCATGAACTGCGCTTGGCAATCAAGCCCTTGGCGAAAAAGGCGTCTTCCAATATTTCCATTGCTTCAGCCCATAAAACTGCCGCGCGCATTTCCTTTGGATGGAAACGATCAGGCGGATTTTGACGCAACCCATAAAAATGCAGCACTTTGATATGATCCCATAACAAACGGCGACCACGGCGTAAACGATCAACGATTTTTAAAACATCACATGGCTGGCATGGGCGGTTATATAACCCCAAACTCGCTGCATGGCGCGCACCATCATTTAACGCCTGATTAGCCATGACGAACCAAAACCAAAGCGATTCACTGCATTCAAACAGGTCATAATCTTCATTGGTATTGACCACTGGATAATAATTTTTCTTACTCATGTCTTTCTCCCTTACACACAAAAAAGGAATAAAATAGATACATTTGTTCCCTTTGTGTTCACACTATGTTACAATTCATTTTGAGAGTCAAGATAAAAATAAGATTTTTTTCCTATTTTTATTTTTCGGAAATTATGTAAGACTATGCCACATGTACACGCATGACGACATTTGGGGCGCGATAGACCGCCTCGCGAAAATATCCGGATATTCAACATCTGGCCTTGCGATTAAAGCAGGGCTTGACCCGACAAGCTTTAATAAAAGCAAACGTGTACAGCCCAATGGCAAAGCGCGCTGGCCGTCAATGGAAAGTATTTCAAAAATACTTGCTGTGACCAATATGGCCATGGTTGATTTTGTCGCATTGATGCAAGATCAAGCCCCTGCCCCTGAAAATAGCGCTGCATCCATCCCCGTATTAGGTTTTGCACAAGCAGGCCGCGCAGGCTTTTTTAGCGAAGATGGCGCGCCAATTTTGGATAAATGGGGCGAAGTACCGCTCGACCATTTTAATGGTGATGATTATTTCGCACTCGAGATTAATGGCGATTCCATGTTACCGCTTTATCGTGATGGAGATTTAATCATCGTCGCGCAAAGTGAACGTATCAATAAAGGTGACCGCGCCGTGTTTAAATTACAAAATGGCGAAGTCATGGTGAAAGAAGTTTTGAAGAAAAACAAAGACCAATTCACCTTGCGCTCAATTAACCGCGACTATCAAGATTTAACAATCCCCGCTGCTGATGTAATATGGTGCGGGCGCGTCGCATGGGTTAGCCAATAACTTGAAAGACGATAAAAAATTTCTAACTGCTTAAAGTATCTAAATTTTACACACTCAACATAGACAGGATCAAAATGATGAGAAAACCAGACCCGATTGCATATAAAACAAAAGCCACTGCAACTGGCGGCCGTGAAGGCAGCGCCAAGTCAGAAGATGGCCGCCTAAGCGTTACACTTTCAAAGCCAAAAGAGCTTGGTGGTGACGGCGCAGCGGGCACAAATCCTGAGCAGCTTTTTGCCGCGGGTTACTCTGCATGCTTTATTGGCGCGACACAATTTGTTGCTGGCCAAGAAAAAATCGACCTGCCAAAAGACTTTACCATCACAGGTGAAGTTGGCATCGGCCCAATTGAAGGCGGCTTTGGTATTGACGTTGAATTATTCATTTCCCTTCCGGGTATGGATAAAGCGGCGGCGCAAAGCCTAATCGAAAAAGCACATAAAGTTTGCCCCTATTCAAACGCGACACGCGGCAATATTGACGTACGCCTAACCTTGGTTGACTAAATTTGGGGTGAAGGGCTTTTTGCCGTCGGGGTATCCACGCGCGCGGTTAAAAAGCTCTTCACGGCTTTCATATAATCTTTATGCCCATCGGTGATACAGGCATGCCCCGCATTTGGTACAACATGCAAATCCGCGCCTTTGACTAAGGCTTGTGCTTGGCGCATGGTTGCTGGCGTTGCGGTGTCATATTCCCCACAGATGAACAAAGTCGGCGCATCTATTTCATGCAGACGTGGGAAAACATCATAATCCCCCAAAGTTCCTGTATGGGTAAATTCACTTGGCCCCCACATCTTGCCATAAATTTCACGGTTAGAGCGTTTGGCGTTGGCCTTGACGATAGCGGGCTTATGCGCCGCGCGATAGAAATGACGTTTACCAAAAAACGCATCTGCTGCTTTATATTCTGGGCTATCCGTTGTGCCATTCGCCTCACATTCACGAATGGTTTTTTGCATCTCTGGCGGCAAATCTGAAAGCAATTTGTTACAATCATCCACCCAGCGCTTAGTTGAGAGCAACGGCGCGGAAAAAATTAACCCTGCCACGCGGTCAGGATGCTTCAGTGCAAATTCACCAATAATCACGCCGCCCCAGCTATGGCCGAGCAAGACCGCTTTATCGACATTCAGATGATCGAGCAAATAACGTGGCTCTTCTGCGAAACGTTCAACCTGCATCAAAGATGGTGTGATTTTTGCTGGTGAAAGATAAGAGCCGAGCTGATCATAACCAATTAATGGGCGCGTATCCGCAAGGCCGTGCAGAGCATCATACATGCCAATATGTGACCCACCTGGCCCGCCATGGATTAACACAATCGGGGCGCGCTGATTATATTTTTCGATATGCGGGTAATAAGCGCGATAACCAATTTCACCGCCATCTACCTTACAAAGTCCTGCGCGTTCCAATGAATGTTTATTTATGCCCATTTCAAAACCTCTCTCTCTATCCTTAAGCTAGCTGAGCCCAGCGCAATTTGCAATTTAAACCAAAGCCTTTATTATAATGTTTAGAATCAAGGGGGATTTAAAATGAGTGATCAAAAACCTGTTAGTGACCGCGCCCGTAATTTATTCGTCATCAGCTTTGCAGTGATTTTATGTTGGTTTATGTATGAACGCCTAAACGTCATCACCAACAGCACGCAGCAAAGCGCCACGATTTTAAATTGTGAAAATAGCTGGATTAAACAGCGCACAGGTTCGAGTTCAAGTAGCTACCGCGATGTGGTGGTCTCAGCCCCCGTGGCGATGACAGATGACGGCCAAAAAGCAATCGGCACAGTTAAAGTCCCGGAAAAACGCTGCGATGAAATGGTTGGCACAGCTGTTCAGGTTTATATTCACAAGAGCGACCCAAAGCTAAACCGTATTAACAGTTTCCTACAATTCTGGTTCTTCCCAAGCATCTTTGCCTTTTTGGCCTTTGCGGTGCTATTTAACAGTAAGCGGCCAGCCCTCGGTTTTTTGACGACCCTAAGCTTTTTAGGGTTTTCCGGCTATATGATTGCGGCTGAACTTAATTATATGAATTTAGGGAAAATGGCGGTATCCGCAAATTCAAATATGACTCCATCACATATAGCGCTGAATAATTGTATTAAACGTGAGATGCTAGAGCGTAGCTTAAATGACCGCGCCGAGCTTAAACGCCTCCTCTGCCAAAGCGCAAAAATCACAGATTTAACATCCATTCATGACCTCACAAATTTAGAAGAACTCTATTTGCAAGACAATCTGTTAGCCGATCTCACAACGATGGGCGAATACCCTAACCTGAAAAAGTTAGCGGTTGCGGGCAATAAAAGCTTAAAAACAGTAAATGGAATTGAGAACGCCCCCCATTTAGAAGAATTTCAGGCGAATAAATCAGGTCTGGAAAATATAAATGGTCTTTCATCATTAGAACAGCTTAGGGTCATCGGCGCGATGATGAATAATATCTCTGATATATCGGCTTTAACTAACTTACAAAAGCTACAAGATGTCGTATTAAGTTATAACCCGATTTCCGATATATCGCCCCTCGCTGACAAGCCTGATTTATGGGCATTACATTTATATTCCACTAATGTAACAGACCTAACGCCTATCTATAGCAACACAGCCATTACCAAGGGCGGCGTGACATCTGAACAAGGCTATCCATGTGAACAGATCTTATATATCAAAAGCATTCAGGATGCGAAGTCGACCTTCCATGTCCCGAAACAATGTCAATAATGATATAAATTAGATCTTGTGGAGGATGGTTTTATAAGTTATCACTCTGTTTTTGAATATTCACTTTCAAAAAAAGGCGACTGACCATGATTGATAAAGACGCAATCGCTCAACGCGCGGCAAAAATCCTCCTTGAGACAAAATCTGTATTATTTAATGTTGATGAACCTTTCACGTTAACATCTGGCAAACGCAGCCCTGTTTATATCGACTGCCGCCGCCTCATTTCATTCCCTGCTGAACGCACAATCCTTATGGATGATGCTGCAGCCATGTTGAAAGATGCAACCAAAGACAAGCCGCTTGATTATGTTGCCGGCGGTGAAACAGCAGGTATTCCTTATTCAGCCTTTATTGCGGAGCGCATGGAAAAGCCAATGCTCTATGTCCGCAAAAAGCCAAAAGGTTTTGGCCGTATGGCACAAATCGAAGGCTGCATGGATGAAAGCGGCAAGAATGTCGCCTTGATCGAAGACTTGCAAACGGATGGCGGATCTAAAAAGCTGTTCGTTGATGTCCTTCGCGAAGCAGGTGCAAATGTTGAACATGCGTTTGTTGTCTTCCATTACGGTATTTTCAAAGCGAGTAAAGAAAATATGAAGGCTCTAGGCATTCAGCTGCACAGCTTAACCGATTGGTGGGCCGTTTTAAAAACAGCTGAAGATATGGCTTATTTTGATGCGCGCACTTTGGCTGAAGTGAAACGTTTCCTTGAAGCGCCGACAGAGTGGCAAGACGCCTACGCCGCCAAAGCAGGCTGATGCGTTTTAACTTTGCCGTAGGCTTGGCTTTTGGTATATACTAACATGATGAAACATATACATTTTATCGCTGGTCGTCATGAAGCTGCACAAAACGCGCTGGCGGAGCTTAGCAAGCGTTACGGACAAAGCAATATCGAAAAAGCAGATGTCATCGTCCCGCTTGGCGGCGATGGCACATTGCTCGAAACCCTCAACAAAGACATCACCCAGAATATTCCCGTCTTTGGCATGAATAAAGGCTCAGTCGGCTTTTTGATGAATGCTTACCGCGTTGAAGGCTTGCTTGAGCGTATCAACAAGGCCGAGTCATACGAGATCCATCCGCTGCGCATGCGCGCTACGACATCGGAAGGTAAGATTGTTGAAAGCGTTGCCTTTAACGAAGTTGCGATTTTCCGTTCCACACGTCAGGCCGCTAAAATATCTATCTATGTTGACGGTCACCTTAGAATGGCTGAACTGATTGCCGATGGTGTGATGGTCGCATCGCCTGCAGGCTCAACGGCCTATAACTTCTCCGCGCATGGTCCTATTCTGCCATTGAGTGCCAATTTACTGGCGCTGACGCCAATCAGCCCTTTCCGCCCACGTCGCTGGCGCGGTGCTTTACTACCGCAGCATCATGAAATACGGTTTAAGGTCAATGATCCTGAAAACCGCCCAGTGAATGCAAATGCGGATTCCATTGAAGTCCGTAATGTCGAAGAAGTCACAATCTGGCAATCCAAACGCATTCAGCGTCATTTATTGTTCGACCCTGAACAAAATTTAGAAGAACGCATTATTAGCGAACAATTCATCATCTAAAAAATTTGTATGATTTAAGTAACTGCTTTGGGTTTTAACACGGCATCGAACGCGCCTGTCGATTGCGAAACATTGATTGTCGCAACATCCGCCACTTGTTTCGCCAATAATTTGATTTTGCCTTTGTCAGGGCTTTGGGCACTAACGATGCCAAAGGCATGTTTTAATGATTGTTGGAAATAATCATAACCTTGCGGGCATAGGCCTTTAAATTCCTTACCGCCACGTTCATTCATAGCGCGCTCAAATAACGCGTCTAAATCCGTGCCCTTTTTTGCGTGTTGAAGGACAACCTCTTTTGTCGCAGTATGATAAGCGCTCATAATGTTATGATTCACATGCCCGCCAAATGCGTTCTCTGCGTATCTAATAACCGCTTCAGCTAACTCTGCCGCCTGATCTTTGTCAAAATGATCGTTATATTGCATGATATCCCCCGCCCTAAATCGTCATGAATGACAAGAAGCATACACCCATTTATATATTATGTCAAATATGTGCGTGTTTCTCATGGGATGATCTGATAAAACCCCTTGAAAGGCCGCGTCAAATACGGCTAAATCTGACCATCAGCCACATAAAAAGATGACGATAAATGAATAAACGCGTAGATACATCAAACACAGCAGACCAAGCTTCGCTTCATGACGCCTTCTCGGCTTTATTGCAAGGCAATTTCCCTGAACAGCATCAGGCGCATTTACCGCATTTCTCCGCCTCAATTGATGACCAATTTGATGCAGATAAATTTGCCGTTGCTTTCATTTGCGATGACAGTATTGATGATGATCTCTATCCCCTACCATATGACACGATCCCCGCGGCGCTGAAAACACTTTGCCAAGGTGCTAATTTCATCAACAGCGATAGCTATGATTATAATGGCCGCAAATATGCGCTATGCCATTTAACCATGCCAGATTATTGGTTAAACGACCCGAATAAAGCAGGCGCGCGCTTAATTAACGAAGCCTATCGCGCGCTTACTGCGATGGGTGCAAAATCCACCGCACATATGATCCGCATTTCCCTTGGCAATAACGTCAGCGAGAACGCACATATTGCGGCGCTACTCCATAGTATTGATACCGCGGCGATCGAACTTAACTTCCCTGCCGCCGTTGATGGCCTTGCCCTGAAATTTGATTGTCCGCAGCTTAAAATAGATATCTTTGCCGTGGGTTTGTATGACCAAGACACGCAGCCCCTTACAAATATCTTTGCGGATGAAGACCATCATATTTATATTCTCGGCCGCGAACATGGGCATTTAGGGCTTTCAGCTTTTATCCATGATTTGCATGGCTCAACCGCAGGCGATCTTGCCTCTATTGACTTAGAGCGTGAAGCGCAGCTTTCGGCCTTTATCAACGCGGCGCATCAAAAAGGTTATTTGACTGCAGCGCGCGGTATATCCATAGGCGGCATAGGTTTGGCTTTGGCAGATATGGCGCTTGGCGCAAATATCGGCGCGAGTGTTGGCGGCATTGGTAATGCCAGTTTCTGGTATGGTGAAGACCAAGCACGCTATGTCGTCACCATCGAAACGCCGCAGATGGCTAAGTTTGAAGTCCTTGCGATGGATCATGGCATAAGCTTGCTTGAGATTGGCAATACCGAAGAAGACCGCTTAAGCTTCAATAATCAGAAGATCGCGCTAGATGCGCTCAATGATTAGACTTGCATTTTGCGATGAAAAGATCATATTAGTAAGTTATAAGCAGAGTTAAATTAAAGGGTCTATACACCATGCCAATGCACGAAGGCGATATTATCGACATGATTAAACAAGCTATTCCAGATGCGGATGTCCGTATCGAGGATCTTCGTGGTGACGGCGACCATTATGCAGCCTATGTGACGTCAGCAAGCTTTGAAGGCAAATCACGCGTGCAGCAACATCAAATGGTCTATGCCGCGTTACAAGGCAAAATGGGCGGCGAGCTTCATGCTTTAGCGCTGCAAACATTTGTTCCAGACCAGAAATAAACAAAATTCAAACCATAACTTTTAGGAAAAATCATGGAAAACATTATCTTTGAACGTATCAAAAAAGAAATTGCTGAAAATGACGTGGTTCTATTCATGAAGGGCACAGCGATCTTCCCACAATGTGGTTTCTCAGCTGCGGTTGTTCAAGTTCTTTCACAGCTTGGCGTTGCGTTTAGCGACTTTAACGTCCTTGAAGATAACGACATTCGTGAAGGCATCAAAGAATTCAGCAACTGGCCAACAATTCCTCAGCTTTACGTTAAGGGCGAATTTATTGGCGGCTGTGACATCGTACGTGAAATGTATGAAACAGGTGAGCTAACCGACTTGCTTGCTGAAAAAGGCATTTCATATAACGAAGCGGCGTAATTAAACAGCGCAGTAAGATAAGATTTAAATAGCGGCTTTCGGGCCGCTATTTGTTTAACTACTTTGCATTTTGCTATCGCGGTGGATGGAACAGGACATGATCAACCCAAAGCCAATCATTGCCGAGAGCATCGATGTACCACCATAAGACACCAATGGCAAAGGCGCACCAACGACAGGCATTAACCCCATCACCATGCCAATATTAATAAAGACATAGAGCGAGAAGTTGACCATCAACCCCATAGCCAGCAAACGCCCATAAACATGGCGGCAGCTTAATGATACATATAAGCCATAGATAAAAATTGCGCCAAGCAAGCATAGCAAGAATAACCCGCCCATTAGTCCCCATTCTTCCGCCCAAAGCGTGAAGATAAAGTCTGTCTGTTTTTCAGGCAGAAAGTTCAAATGGCTCTGCGTACCTTGTAAGAATCCCTTACCTTCAATACCGCCAGAACCAAGGGCGATTTTGGATTGGGTGATGTGATAGCCTGCACCGAGCGGGTCGGATTCAGGGTCAAGGAAGGTTAAGACACGCTGCTTTTGATAGCTATGCATGAATTGCCAAGCAATCGGGATGGCAGCGACCGCCAACACGCCTGAGGTAATGAAAATCCAGAGCGGTACGCCCGCAAGGAAAATGACCGACGCCCCCGCCATAACAATCATCAGCGATGTCCCGAGGTCAGGCTGCAGCAAGACCAAGCTGACAGGCAACAAGATAATGGCAATTGGCGGAATAAGCATCCATAGACGGCGAATTTCTTCGATATTCTTTAAGGCATAGAAACGTGCAAGCGCCATCACAACGGCGATTTTGACCAATTCAGATGGTTGTAACTTCATGAAACCCAAGTTAATCCAGCGCTGCGCCCCCATACCAACATGGCCCATAACTTCCACGATAATCAGCAAAGCCACGCCCCCCGCAAAAGCAAGGTAAGACAGCCTGAACCACCATTTAATATCAATCAACGCAATGAAAAGCATCACAGCAATAGAGAAGAGGAAGCGTGAAAATTGACGAATGGCCCATGGCGATACATTACCGCCTGCCGCCGAATATAGAGACATCAAACCAATGGCTGTCACGCAGCAAATCAACAAAAACAGCCCCCAGTTTAAGCGGGCAAGTTTTAACCAAATGGTATCGCGTGACGCCGATAAGGATGACATACGTTTCATGGCTGTTAAATCCTCCGTCTTGCGGGGCGCATATGCGCAAGCCCGTCATTGACTGATACCAATGGTTTTGCCGCAGGGTCAATTTGCTGCGCCATTAATAACAAATCGCGTGCAAGCGGCGCCGCCGCGGCTGAACCACTCGCCCCATGCTCAACAACCACTGCGCAGGCATAGCGTGGGTTCTTATATGGCGCATAGCCAACGAATAAAGCATGGTGACGATATTTCCATGGCAAGTCCGCCTGCGCGACATTTTCCGCACGCTGCGCCGCTGTAATACGTTTGACCTGCGACGTCCCTGTCTTACCTGCAAAAGCCATAGCAGGGTCAGGGATTTGCGCGGCACGCGCCGTACCATGTGCACCATTCATAACTTCGCTCATCCCCTTTTTGACAAGGTTCAAATGCCAGTCTTCAAAATTCATTTTTTGCCAGCGCGGCAAGTGGCGCATTTCCTGTCCAACGACACCAGTCAGCCATGGTTCAACCGCATAGCCGCCATTCACCATGCGGCTGGTCATCACTGCCAATTGTAGCGGCGTTGCCAATAAATAGCCCTGACCGATACTCGCAACGATGGTTTCACCCGGCTGCCATGTATTGCCAAAGCGGCCATATTTCCAATCACGGTCAGGCACAAGCCCCGGACGCTCACCCGGCAATTCGATGCCCGTTTTTTGTCCCAAGCCAAATTGACGTGCCACCTCGGCGATTTTATCAATACCGATTTCAGTTGAGCATTTATAGTAATAGGTATCACAAGATTCCGCGAGGGAACTCACCAAATTCATTGTGCCATGGCCGCTATGTTTCCAACAGTGGAAACGGTCGCGTCCTAAGTCATAACGCCCTGAACAGCTAAACTGTGTCGTGTGGTTGATATCCCCTGTCTGCAGCCCCGCTAACGCCGTAATCATTTTAAAGGTCGAACCGGGAGGATATTGCCCCGATATAACTTTATTGGTTAATGGGTGGCCGGGGTTGGTGCGCCATTCTTCCCATACGTCCTGAGGCAAGCCGCGCGTAAATAAATTCGGATCAAAACTCGGGAACGAACCCATAGAATAGATTGCGCCGCTATGGACATCCATCACGACCGCACTGGCGCTTACCTCTTGCGAAAGACGCTCATAGGTGCGCATTTGCAAATCAGCGTCTAGCGACAAGGTCAGCTCTTTACCGATTAACGGCGGCACGCGGGAAAGTTCACGCACCTCGCGCCCGACCACATTGACCTCGACCTGCGCACGGCCCGATTGCCCGCGCATATCAAGGTCATAATGTTTCTCAAGGCCGTCTTTACCAATACGAAAACCTGGCAAACGTAAAACTTTGTCGCCAGCTTCAAGTTCAGCTTTATTCACTACGCCCACATAACCTGTGACATGGGCGAGCGCCTCGCCATACATATATTGGCGAATATCCCCGACTTCGACCGAAACACCGGGTAAATCTGGCAGATTAACCTCAATCGCCGCGACTTCTTCCCACTTTAATTGGTCTTTAATTTCAAGCGGTAGATATTTTGCCTGACGGCTCGCACGGCGCAAGATTTTACGGATCTCGCGTTCATCTAAACTAACGAATTTTGAAAGCGCCCATAATGTTTCCTCTAAATTATCGGCTTGCTCTGGCACAATCACGACACGGTAATTATCATCATTCACGGCAAGTTTTTTGCCTGTGCGGTCAACAATATTACCGCGGCTTGGAGCAAGCATTTTGATATCAATACGGTTTTTTTCCGACAATGTATGATATTTCTCACCCTGAATAACCTGTAGCCATGCCAAACGCGCGCCGAGCACCGTAAGCAACAAGCCTTGAAACGCCGAGATAAAAAAGGCGCGGCGGCTAAAGCTTTTTACTGCATCGAAATGACGATTGCGCTGCGCATTACTTAAACGCTTTCGGGTGATACGCTGGCTATGTTCTTTGATTTGACGAGAGTTACGCTGTAAGCGCCGTCTCACTTTACGCTTTTCAAACATGTTATTTTATCTCTCCCCCGCGCAAGGCACGTTGCGGCAACGTACGGTGAACAAGGAATAACAACATCGCCACCAATGGATAGATGAACACGCCACTGGTGATATCATAAAGGATATTGCTGAAATCATCTGGCGACATGACCATATCAAAACCATATTGCGAAATACGGATCAGCAGCCATAAACCAAAGTTAAATAGCCCCGTAATCGCCGCAAAGCCAAACCACACAACAAGGAAGGGCTGCTCATAAAAGAAACGGCGCTGACGGCGTAAAAAGACAAATAACGGCAGATATAACAGCGCATGCAGACCAAGCGGCGTATACTCAATCACGTCCTGTGCAATCGCGATGATAAAAATAAAGGTCGGCGGCAATAAGCGCGGGCGGTATATAGCCCAATAATATAACGCCATTAAAAAGAAACCCGGGCGAATATCATTCACCACTGACCACCTTAAAAAAAGATGATCAAGCACGAACAAAAATACGAGCAGCGCATATGGCGTCGTATATTGTACGATTGACGTTAGGTTCCCGAATTTGAATCTCATAGAAGATATTTAGCACGCGCTTATACGGCGCTCAAGCTATTGATTAAGCTTGTCCAACGAAGCTTTTAATGCTGGATCTGTATATTTATTTACGATACGTACATATTCTGTATTTTCAAGGCCATAAGACGCATCGATATAAGGCTTACCATTTTCATCAATTTTTACATGACCAACGGTCAAGCCTGATGGAATTAAACCGCCATGACCAGATGTTACAACCAAGTCGCCCTCGTTTATTTCAAGTTCACGCGGTGTGTGAATCAAACGCAGGGATGGGCTGTTATCGCCAGCGACAATTGATGGTGTTTTTTGCGCGCCAACTACAACGGGCAAGCGGGCGTTGATATCGGTCAAAAGCAACACGCGCGAAGCATGGTCAGCGGATTCAATCACACGACCAATTACGCCTTGGCGAGAGATAACCGCCTGCCCTTTTTCAACGCCATCACTTAAACCGGCGGAGACAAGCAAGCTTTTCGCATAAGTCTTTTTGCTATCTTTAATGGTACGCGCGGTAATGAACTCATAGCTTTCAGGCAACTTCGCAGACATAAGTTGACGCAGGCTATCATTATCAGACTTTAGCTGCTGTGCCACTTGATACCATGCGGTAAGGCGCTGATTCTCTTGACGCAGTGCATCGTTTTCGGCTTGTAGCTGCGTTAGACCGCTAATTTCAGAAATTTTATTTGTGACGTTTTGAATTGGTGTGGTCACAAATTGCAATGCTGGAACAAATATATTCGCAAGGCCGCCGCGCACGGAGCTTAAATTATCAACATTCCAGCTGGTGAGAACAAACAATAGGAAAGAGCAGCCGATCAATGTTGATGGCATGAACCGCGCGATTCTGGCGCGAGCAATCACAAACCCATATCCACGGGTATTTCTAGATGGTGTTCTTCTATTCAAAAATAACTCTTATACAGTTGGTTACCAACATATCTTAATAGTATAAAAGGCAAACGAATCACCTGCAAATACTAAAATCAGGTTTTCCGTAGAAAAGTTTCCCGATAACAACATGTTAGCAGGATAATCCTATTAAAACGGTTAAAATTATATACAAATGTATGAATTAGTAATGACGCTTAATCACATTTTTGAAGATATGCTGCTCTTCAAGTGCATGGCCTGTACCCAATGCAACACATGACAATGGATCATCCGCAATCGCAACCGCAAGGCCTGTCGCATGACGTAGTACAAGGTCCAGATTGCTAAGAAGCGCACCGCCACCCGTTAACACTATACCTTTATCAACGATATCAGCGGCAAGTTCAGGCGGCGTATGTTCAAGCGCAACCTTTACAGCTTCGATGATTTGACCAACAGGCTCATTCAAACTTTCCGCAACCTGACGCTCGGTAATGCGAATCTCTTTTGGTACGCCATTCATTAAATCGCGCCCTTTGATTTGCATGTGACGGCCTTCGCCATCAGCCGGTGGACAAGCTGAACCAATTTCTTTTTTAATGCGCTCTGCTGTGCTTTCACCAATTAACAAGTTATGTACGCGGCGAATATAAGCAATAATCGCTTCATCCATCTTGTCGCCACCAACGCGTACTGAGCGCGCATAGACAATACCGCCCATTGAAATGACCGCAACTTCTGTTGTGCCACCACCAATATCAATAACCATTGAGCCTGATGGCTCAGTCACTGGCAAACCTGCACCAATCGCTGCAGCCATTGGCTCTTCGATCAATTCCGCTTTACTTGCACCGGCGCTTAACGCTGCCTCGACAATTGCCCGCTCCTCAACCGCAGTTGAGCCTGATGGTACACAGATAATCATAAACGGGTTCACGAATGAACGGCGGTTATGCACTTTACGAATGAAGTGCTTGATCATTTCTTCAGTTACATCGAAATCTGCAATCACACCATCACGCAGCGGACGTGTGGCAACAATGCTACCTGGCGTGCGGCCGAGCATTAACTTGGCTTCATTCCCCACCGCAAGAACTTCCTTGCTTGAGCCGTTTTGGCGGATCGCCACAACAGACGGTTCATTCAGGACAATGCCTTTATCGCGCACATAGACCAGCGTATTTGCTGTACCGAGATCTATCGCCATATCCGCAGACAAAAAACCGAATAACTTGGAGAACATTTCTTTTACGACCTTTACCAACTAAGCCCGCCTTTAAGGAAGGCGCACCATAAAAATTACATCTGAACCATATTGATTAGCAGAACTACAAACTAAAAAATAGCGGTGATTTGCAGGTTATGAACAAATATAAACACAAAAAACTCGCTTCTAGACAAAAGCGAGTTCCTGCTTAAACAAATGTCAAGCTTGTGCTGACCAATTATTAACCTTGGCGAGCCTTAAAGCGCTTGTTTGTTTTGTTAATCACGTATACGCGACCACGACGACGAATGACGCGGCAGTTACGATCACGAGATTTTAATGTTTTTAGAGAGTTTACAACTTTCATTGCCCTAAACCTTATAGTCAAATTATGAATTCCGAAGCCGCAAACTATAGAACTCCTTACCTATTGTCAAATCAAAAATGTGATTTTTTACAAAGATATCCCGCCTAAGCTGATCAATATAATAATCAAATAGGCTAAATGCGTGATATTATGCGCTTCCTGATCAATACCAAGGGCAATCCAGAAGGATTTATCTTTTTCCGTCCAACCTTTGGCATCGGTTAGCACAGCCTTAATACGGTCAATCGTGCCATGAATAATAAAATCAACGATCATGAACCACCATAAAGACGGCTGAAACAACAAGAATACACAAAGCGTCCCAAGCGCATGAATTGAAGCATGCGCCGCGAGCGGGATATACCCTTCAAGCCCCTTCTTCCCCCTATTCAGCGCCATCCATGAATTATTCAATAAATAATCACAGCTAAGCTGCTTAAAGCGGAAACATAGGTATAAAAATAATATCTCTAATGGCGTCATATTAGCCCATATCCAAATTACTAAAAATATCGTATCATAAATACCGTGATATTTTTTTCTTATTTATTAATACTATAGTAAAACAATATAAGACATTATTAAACTGTAAAGCTTTTTATTCTTTCTTGTGGGCGAGGAACAAATGGCCAATATTTCAGGCGCAATACGACATGTAAAAAAAGGTGAAGATATCCTCCGTCAGGGTGAAAGCGGTGAATACGCTTACATCATTGATAGCGGGCGCGTTGAAATCCTCATCGAAAATAATAATGGCGAAATCGAACGTATCGAAGAAGGCCCCGGCTCCCTTTTTGGTGAAGTCGCCCTTCTCGCGCGCACCAAGCGCGCCGCGACCGTTAAAGCCGTTGAGGATTGCACCTTAATTACAGTCACGCCAGATGATTTTATTCGCCGCATTGAAGCTGCAGACCCGATCCTACGCATGGTGACTAAAAACCTGATCAGCTATTGCCGCAATAAATTAGAATTAGAAGATGATCATTCAGCGCCATATGACGATGTGCGCGCGAAGATGAAAAACAAAACGCTTTCTGGACATACACAGGAACTCGTTAGCTCAATTAAGATGGAGCACGCGCTCAACAAGGCTATTGAGCAGAACGAATTGCAACTTTATTACCAACCCATCATCAATTTAGAGAGCTTTAACACCTGTGGTTTTGAAGCTTTGATGCGCTGGAAACACCCAACAGACGGCATGATCCCCCCAAATGTCTTTATTCCTGTCGCAGAAGATACAGGTTTGATTGTTAAACTCTCAGAATGGGCGCTACGCGAGGCCACCGCGGCGCTAGAGCGCATCCAAGCCATGCCAAACGCACCTGAAAATTTATATTGCAGTGTGAACTTCTCGAGCCACGACCTTTCAAAGCCAAGCTTCTTGGATGAATTGGTCGAAGCTGTGAACAACACCAAACTGCACCCGCGTCAAATTAAAATCGAAATCACAGAACGCTTATTGATTTTACAGCCTGAAGTCGCTGCCAAAACACTAAAAGCCTGTAAAGACGCTGGTTTCAGTATTGCCATTGATGATTTTGGCACAGGTTATTCTTCACTTAGCTATTTACAGGACTTCCCGATTGATACGCTAAAAATCGATCGTGCCTTTGTACAAAAAATGGCTACAGATAAGACATCCGAAGAACTCATCCGCACAATCATACAGCTCGGCAAAACGTTAAATATGGACATCATTGCCGAAGGCGCGGAAGAAGCACATGAGGTCGAGAAGCTCAAAGAACTAAATTGCGACATGGTTCAGGGCTATTATTTTGCTAAGCCTATGCCAGAGGATGAACTCGCCAGTTGCTTTAAGAATTGGAAAACTGAATAAA
>JASBUS010000050.1 GCA_030147745.1 Alphaproteobacteria bacterium | reverse complement strand
CCATTGTTGATCATTGCTGAAGATGTTGAAGGCGAAGCGCTTGCAACATTGGTTGTCAACAAACTTCGTGGTGGTTTGAAAGTTGCAGCGGTTAAAGCACCTGGTTTCGGTGACCGTCGTAAAGCAATGCTTGAAGACATCGCAGTTCTAACAGGTGGCCAAGTTGTTTCTGAAGACCTAGGCATTAAGCTTGAAAATGTATCTATGGATATGTTGGGTGTTGCGAAGAAAGTAAACATCACTAAGGAAGAAACAACAGTTGTTGATGGTGCGGGCGAAGCGTCTGCAATTCAAGAGCGCGTTGCACAAATCCGTGCGCAAATCGAAGCGTCATCTTCTGACTACGACAAAGAGAAATTGCAAGAGCGTCTAGCGAAATTGGCTGGCGGCGTTGCAATCATCCGCGTTGGTGGTGCAACTGAAGTTGAAGTAAAAGAGAAAAAAGACCGCGTTGACGATGCAACAAACGCAACACGCGCCGCGATCGAAGAAGGCGTTGTTGCTGGTGGTGGCGTTGCGCTTCTTTACGCAACAAAAGCTTTGGAAGGCCTAGAAGGCATGAATGCTGACCAGAATGTTGGTATCAACATCATCCGTCGTGCGATCCAAGCACCAATCCGTCAGATCGTTGAAAACGCTGGTGGCGAAGGTTCAGTTGTTGTGGGCAAGCTTCTTGACCAAACAAACCCGAACTTCGGTTACGATGCACAAAATGGCGACTTTGTTGACATGGTTGCGCACGGCATCATCGACCCAGTGAAAGTTGTTCGTACAGCAATCCAAGACGCAGCATCTGTAGCTTCATTGTTAATCACAACAGAAGCAATGATTACAGAAGTTAAAGAAGAGAATGATGTCTCTTCAGCTGCTATGGGCGGCATGGGCGGCATGGGCGGTATGGGTGGCATGGGCATGATGTAATCATCCCTGACATCCAAAGCCTAATCGCTTTAGATATTTTGACCGCGTCCTGTCCTCAGGACGCGGTTTTCTTATGCAGAATCAATTTTTTAAACTATAATAAGGTGAATATTCTTGTAGGGGGAGGTCGCGTATGGGAATTGATTTAGGACATGTAACAGATAGCATCGAATTCCAAATGAGCTTATTGCTTTTCATGGCTTTGGGCGGCTATCTACTTTCCAGCAAATTGCGTCAGCCTTCTGTGATTGGCGTCATCTTGGCGGGGATACTGATTGGCCCAAGCGCGCTGAACCTCATTCACTATACGGATTTTGTCGCCAGCATCGGACATATTGGTGCGATTATCTTGCTCTTCGTGGTTGGGCTAGAATTTAAGTTAAAAGAAATTACCAAGCCTTCATATTTTCTCATTGCGCTCGGCGGTATTGTGCTGCCATGGGCTGGTGGTTATGCGGTGGCGACTTTGTTTGGCTTTCCCTTTACAAAGGCGATTATTATTAGTGTCGCCCTGACGGCAACAAGTATCGCGATTACGGCGGATACCTTGCGCGAAATGGGTAAATTAAAAAGTGAGGCCGCGCAGGCGATTATAGGCGCGGCGATTATCGATGATGTTCTGGCGCTCTTTGCTTTGGCCGTGGCACAGCAATTATCACATGGCACAATTAGCACGCCTGAAATGGCCATTTTTGCGCTTAAGGCCTTTGTATTCTTGATTGGCGGGGCTGTGATTGGCGCGAAAATAATCACGCCGCTTATTCATAAAATTGATCAATCTGCGATATCAGAGAAATATCCTGATTTTATCTTTATTTTAGTGATGATGGTGGCTTTCCTTTACGCCATGCTCGCTGAATTAATGAGCCTTTCGGCAATTGTTGGGGCGTTTATCGCAGGGGTATCGCTTGAACGTGTGCAAACCATGAAAAGTAAAGACTTCCGTACGGGCGCAGAATATATTCGCATTATTTTTGGTTCGATATTCTTTATCTCGCTCGGTGTATTGGCTGACTTCTCGAACTTTACCTTTAATGCTTTGTATTTCGCTTTGGCGCTTTCTGCCGTCGCAATTTTAAGTAAGTTGATTGGCTGTGGTTTCTTTGCGCGTCTGTCGGGAATGTCTAATCGCGATTCCATTGCTGTCGGTGTCGGCATGTCCCCACGTGGAGAGGTCGCAATGACAGTTGCATTGCTTGCCTTCACCAGCGGGGTGATTGAACAGCCCGCCTTTGTCGGCTTAATTATGATGAGCCTAATCACCACAATGGTTGCGCCGTTACTGCTGAAAAACGTAGTTTATAAATAACACGCACCAGCGTTAAAATAACAGTTTTATTTCTCAACCACGCGCGCATAATTTGTGATGATGCCGTAATGCGGGTCTTCCATGACGTTGACTTCGACCATATCACGCGCATTTTTCAGCAGGAGCTGGCAGTCCTGACTTAAGTGCACAAGATGCAGGGTCTTGCCAGCTTCTTGATATTTGGTTGCGAGGGCATCAATTGCATCAAGGGCGGAGTGATCCCATACGCGGGAGCGTTTGAAGTCGATGACAACATCATCTTCCGCATCATTACTTGGTGATATCAAATCACGGAAATTAGCGATGGAGCCGAAGAAAAGCGGGCCATGCAGTTTGTAGACTTTATGCCCTTCGGCAGATGTCCCGACTTCTGCCCATACTTGCTGCGCTGATTTCCATGCGTAGACAAGGGCAGAGACAATCACGCCGATAATGACCGCAAGGGCAAGGTCATGCGCAACCGTCACGCCTGTCACAAGGATGATTACAAAGGCATCCTCACGCGGGATTTTATTCATGATGCGGATAGACGCCCAAGCGAATGTGCCAATCACCACCATCATCATTAGGCCAGTTAGTGCGGCGAGGGGGATCATCTCAATCCATGTTGAGGCGAACAGGATAAAGCATAGCAAGGCAAGTGCCGCGGTGATGCCCGATAAGCGCCCGCGGCCGCCTGATTTAATATTAATCATCGATTGACCAATCATCGCACAGCCGCCCATCGCGCCAAAGAAACCACATGTGAAATTCGCAAGGCCTTGGCCCACACATTCCTGTGATGTGCGCCCACGTGTTTCGGTAATTTCATCAATTAGGGTTAGGGTCAATAAGCTTTCAATCAAGCCAATTGCCGCAAGGGTCAGGGCGATTGGTAAGCAGATATATAAAGTTTCAAGCGTCATTGGCACCATAGGGATATGGAAGCTTGGTAGTCCGCCCTGAACGCTCGCCATATCGCCAACCGTGCGTGTATCAAGGTTAAGTCCAATCACAAGCGCACTCACTATCAAAATTGACGCCAAAGGTGCAGGGATGATTTTGCCGATCTTTGGCAATTTCGGCCAGCCCCAGATCAGCGCCATTGTCAAAAGCGTTAGACCGACCATGAGGTACAAAGCTTCGCCTTGCATCCAGCCGCCATTAAATAAAACATCAATCGCGCTATGCGGTGCATCGGCTTCGCCCATAACATGTTCATCTTTTTCAGCTTTATATTGGCCAAGCTGCGCCAAGAAAATCACAATCGCCAAGCCGTTGACAAAGCCGAGCATCACAGGGTGTGGCACAAGGCGAATAAACTTACCAAAATGAAAGACACCCGCCAGAACTTGAATAATGCCGGTTAGGACAATCGTCGCAAATAAATATTCAACGCCATAAAGCGTGACAAGGCCAACCATCGCGACGGCCATCGCGCCTGTCGCGCCAGAGATCATACCGCTACGCCCACCAAAAACGGATGTAATTAAACCAACAAAAAACGCGGCATATAATCCAACGAGCGGTTCAACCTTCGCGACAAAAGCAAAAGCGATCGCCTCTGGCACAAGCGCTAAAGCCACGGTCAGACCTGACAAAATATCGGCTTTTGGATTTTGGGTAAGTTGGAAACGATCAACCAGACGCAGCATAGCACACTCTCTCTTCTCAATTTATATTTGAGTGCTCTTATAATGCGATGCAACAGGAAAGTCCAGAAGTAATGCCTTCAGGTCTTTGGCTTGAGTGGTGCTCTGTTGTGTTTACGGACGGTTCGTAAGGGCTGATACAGGGCCATTTTTCTCGACGGTATAGCCTTTGTCTTGCAACTTTTGCACTTGCTTGTCGTTTAAAGTTGCGGCAGCAGCCGTGAAAGCTCTGTAGAGTTTAACATTTAGGATGTCGAGCTCAATTAAATCTAAAGAGAGTTGCTTGCGTGTTTTATCTTCTGATGAAACGATATGTGTATATTCTTTACTCATGATAAATTGTCCTTATTAGCTAAGTGGTTTTGGTGTGTTTGGTTCAATATTTGTATGTTCTGGTGTGGCTTTGAAGCTATCAATGGCGCAGAGGAGATCAGCATCAGCGGCAAGGTTGATTTGCTTCTTATAAGCATTGCTGACATCCACATGGTTAACCCAAATATCTTTTAACTGGCCTTCTGCGTCTAAACGCATGCTGCATGTAAATGGCGAGTCTTTCGGTGTATTGCCGCTTGGGTTTTTGAGGATATTGGGATTATCCTTTTCAAAACGCAGATTGCTTAAATCAACTGGGTTTTCGGGCTGCACTAAGATATCGGGTTGAATACCAATCCCTTGATATGAACCTGATTTGGGTAAGAATAATGCCCCAACAGTTATGTTGATCTCTGGTTGATCATCTTTGGCGATGTCTAGGCCAAATGGCATCTGCATCGTTGCTTTGCCATAGCTTGCCGTTTGACCGATAACGGTCGCACGGCCAACACCTTGCATATTACCAGCAAAAACCTCTGATGCTGATGCAGACCTGTTATTCACCAATATGCTGATTGGTAAATCGGTTACTTGGCCTTTACGGCTTGGGATGTGTTCAATTGAATAATCACCGTCTGTGTCCATAAATATACGTTTAAGAAAGCTGCCAGGGCCAAGGCGTTCTTTGGTGTAACCAAGTTTTACGCCATCAGTGAAGTCATCAAGCATTTGGTTAACGGCATAAACAAAGCCGCCGCCATTATCACGCAGGTCAATGACAATATTCTTCATTTGATCGCCATATTTCTCGGCCGCTTCTTCAAAAGCTTCACGGAATAAATCACCAGAGCCATGCGTGAATGATTCAAATTTAATGACTAAAGTTTCGTCGCCAACCATGCTTGCGCGTACAGGAGTCGTATGTACTTCACCCGCTGTGGTTTTAACGGTAAATGGTTTGCCGTCAATGCTGTTCACACCTTTGAAAATAGTTTCTTTACCGCTGCTTTTTGCATCCAATAAAATACTGCGTCTTGCCGCCATGTCCAACGCTGTCAGGTCATGATCGTTGATATGTGTGATCACAAAACCAGCTTTCAGGCCATCAGCTTTAGCTGGGCCATCATGGACGAAATCAACAATCAAGCCATCTGGATGGTCTAAGAACTGGAAACCAAATGCGTAATTTATGTTATTTTCTTCCAAGGCCCATCTTTGCGCGGTTTCATGAGTTATATAGTAGCTACGGTAGTCAAGCTTACCGAGCATCACACCGACGTCACGTTCGACCATCTTCTTAAGTTCGGCCGCAGTGTAATCTTTATTAGGGTCCATTTTTTTGACCAGATCAACAACCTCATGCCCTTTGATGATGTCTTCAAAACTGCGCGGATAATAGTGGTAGTCCTCTGCGGCATAAGCGCTTGGCATGATGCGCGCATGATGTTCGTTCACCAATATATCTAATTCTTTTTGTGTAAGGCCTGGAACATTGCTGAAGCTATAGCTGTCCCAATTGCGCGCAGAGCTGGTTAATGTCTCTGTCTGCACTAGGCTTTGCGCCGGAATGTCCATAAAATGCGCAGCATCATAGCTATGATGCTCATGGTCAGCAATATCAATAAGATAGTCGCAATTAAGATAAGCTATGCTTAGGCCTGTACCTAAAGCCGCGCCAATGAACAATGATTTTGCATTAAATTTTTTTGTTAATTGATGATCACGCTGGACCATAAAAAACCTCCCCAATTTTTTTATTAATTGGGGAGGAGTATAGATTGATTACGCGGAAAAATGCAAGCGTGATTAGTGATGCATTGCAGGATCATGCGGTGCGATGACCTGCAAGCTCTCCATATGGCCATTAATTAGGAAATGCGCGGCAATCGCGGCGATATAACCAAGGATGATGAGCGGCGTGTATTTCAGGTGGCTCATAAAGCTGTATGAACCACGAGCCACCCCCATTAATGCAACGCCCGCAGCGGAACCGATAGACAGCATCGAACCACCGACACCTGTGGTCAATGTAATCAATAGCCATTGGAAATGTGACATTTCAGGATCCATCGTTAAGACGGCAAACATTACAGGAATGTTATCAATTAACGCAGAGGCGACACCAAGTGAAATATTTGTTATTGTCGCGCCCAGTTCATTATACATTAAGTCAGATGCAAGCTCCATGTAGCCCAAATATGAAAGGCCGCCTACGGAGAATATCACGCCGAAGAAGAATAATAATGTGTCCCACTCGGCGGCGGCGACTTTTTCAAGAATGTCGAAATCTTCATCTTCATGTGAATTTGTAATGCGATGACGAATAACATAAGAGAAGAACATGAGTAGTGATAAGCCTGCCATCATGCCGATAAATGGTGGTAAACCGAAGAATTGTTCAAAGCTTACAGCCATTGCAATAGTTGACATGCCGAGGAAGATAATGGTTTTTGCGCCTGGTTTTAAATGTGAACCTGCTTCCATATGCCACGGTTTTTCTTTAGGAACCAAAAAACTCATAAATGTCGCGGGAACAACGAAACAGACGACAGAAGGAATAAAGAGCGCGAAAAACTCAAAGAATTCTACTTTCCCAGCCTGCCAAACCATTAAAGTGGTAATATCCCCAAATGGTGAGAAGGCACCGCCAGCATTAGCTGCGCAGACGATATTCACACAGCAAATGGCAACGAATTTTTTATCAGATGCACCAACCGCCATGACAACCGCACCCATAACTAAAGCTGTCGTTAAGTTGTCGGCAATTGGAGAAAGGCAGAAGGCAATTGTGCCAGTAGCCCAGAAAAGCTGCCGCTTGTTAAGGCCTGCTTTGATGAGTTTCGTGCGGAGGACATGGAAAACTTCTCGATCTTCAAGGGCTGCGATATAAGTCATCGCGGCTAAAAGGAATAGCATTAGTGCGGCGTATTCTTCTAATCCGTGGAATACGGCGGCGTGAACATCGTCATGTGTAAACCCAAAGCCGGGGGCAATAATACCGATCGTTAGCCATATAATCCCTGCCCCAAGCATTACTGGTTTAGACTTACGTAGGTGGGTTTTTTCTTCTAACAAAACAAGAACGTAAGATAAAACAAATATGACTAAACAAAAGATAGAGCCTGGATGCTTGATAAGGGCTGCCTTTTGTTCTTCAGTTAAAACTGTGCCAACTGCATCGCTAGCGGCAAGGCTGTGACCTGATAATGTGTATATGCCTACGATAGCGAGAGAAAGCATCGTAAAATAGACGAAGCGACGAAAATTTTCTATCGAGAGAAAGGCCTGAGGAATTGGCATTAGACGGTTCATTATAAAAACTACCCTATAAAATAATTGAATTCAGTCCTAAGATTCTAACAGAATTTCCCTCCTAAACATAGGGGATAAATTTAAGAAAATACGGCAAAATTCTATATATAGTTGTAAAATAATTGAATGTTTAAAATAGACGAGAATAGAATTGACCTTAGTGACTGATTATGTCAATAATATGCATTCAAATAATAATAATAGAAGAGACGGGAGAGACATGAATAAATTCAAAAAAATTAAATTAGCAGCAGGCTTTGGCCTGATGAGTGCCTTTGCCGCGATGAATGTACAAGCGGCAAATCTGTCACCAGAACCAACGGCTAAAGTCGCAGCCAGTCTAACCGTGGCGGCTGACCAGCATGCGGCCTATATTGCTGTGGCAGAGGCAACGGAAAATATGCTGACGGCACTGAATAAAGCAGATGCCAAAACGCGCAAAGACGATGCCTTTATTAAAGATGTGTTCGAAACGCATGTCGAGCCATTGGTCAATTACCGTTTCATCACGGCGATGATATTGGGCAATAGCCATTTGAAAAACACATCTAAAGAGCAGTTCAATGAATTGTCTGATTTATTAAAGGCTGAATTCGCGGCTAGCTTCACGAGCGCTTTGTCGTATCTATCTGATAATAAAGTCACAATTGAACCACTGAAGCCAGATGCTGACAGCAAGGTCGCCAAGGTGAAATTGACAATCACGCAAAAAGGTGGACCAGATGTCAGCGTTGACTTCTCGCTTCGCCGAAGCAGTAAAGACGCTGCAGATGATCCGCAAAGCTGGAAAATCTATGATGTGGTCGCGGAAGGCATCAGCATGATGAGTTCTTATCAATCGCAATATAAATCGATTTTGAATAAGGGTGGTGTTGATGGCTTAATTGAAGCCCTAAAGAAACGACAAGGGCAGAGCGCGGCAGTACAAATTGCGCCTTCGCCGAAATTAGTCGCCTAGGCGGCCAAATAAATCGACCATTAAAAAAGCCCTCCATCATTGATGCAGGGCTTTATTTTATTTTGTATAAGCGCGGCGATTAAGCGGCTTTATTGGCTTTATTTGCGCGCTCAACACCTTCAACAAGCATTTGTTTTGCTGTTTCGATGCCGTCCCAACCAAGGACTTTTACCCATTTTCCTTTTTCAAGGTCTTTGTAATGTGTAAAGAAGTGCTCGATTTGCTCCAATGTGATTTTTGGCAAATCTGTGTAGTTTTTGACGTTGTCGTAAAGTGGAATCATTTTAGACACTGGCACAGCAATGATTTTTTCATCCTGACCGCCGTCATCTTCCATTTTCAAAACGCCAACTGGACGTGAACGCAAAACTGCACCCGGTGCGATTGGCAGGTGTGAAATCACCAAAACGTCAACAGGGTCGCCGTCACCTGACAATGTGTTCGGCACATAACCGTAATTACCTGGGTAATACATTGGCGTATGCAAGAAACGGTCAACAAATAAAACGCCGCTGTCTTTATCAACTTCGTATTTAATTGGCTGGCCGCCCATCGGGTTTTCGATGATGACGTTAATATCGTTTGGCAGATCTTTACCTGCAGGAACATTGTCAAAAGACATGCGCGATTCTTCCTTCTACATAAAAGTGTTATTTCGATGCGCCGAGATTAGACAATACGGCAGGCGAGATCAAGTTTTTTAAATATGTAGCGCCTTGTTCTGTGGCTGAATTTTAGGATTTATCGCCTCTTGGATGGCTTTTCCTATATATTCCACACATGGGGCGCGGTTTAGAAATGTCGTGTAATCCATGCGCGCAAGGGCTGGGGGAAGGAATTCACTCATAATGTCATAGGCTTCTGCGCAGTAATTTTCTTGTTCTGGGTCAAAGCCAATTTCGTGAATCATACGGTTAGTTTTATACATAGCAGCTACGGCATCTCTCTTTGCAAAAAGGGCTGTCCAATCAACGGGAATTTTACCGTTATTCAAATTTTCAACAAACCAATCCGCGGCGTCTGCATTGTTTTTATGTGGTTTTTTATTACATTCCGCTTTGTTCTGTCTATTTGTAACCGTGACTTTCTTATCTTTTTTATTTTCAAAAAGCTGCAAGGTTGAATGATGCGTTTTGCCTTTATCATCTGTGTAAGACAAATGGAAAATAT